>JAZUBG010000037.1:0-2786 GCA_045638405.1 Eubacteriales bacterium
GCGTGCAAGTGCGGTTACGACCTCAGCACGTGAAATGTTCGCTTTAGGGTCGAATACTGTAGCACTCTTACCGGTCATTATCCCTTCTGCATTGACCGAAAGGACTTCTTTATAAAACCAATCGGTTTCGGCTACGTCCTCGAAGGGATTAGTGGGTATTTCCTCAGTATAAACACTAAGAGGGATCATACCAAGGAGCATCACACATGCGAGTGTGATGGCTAAAATTCGTCTTAACATACGTTCTGTCTCCTTTTCGGATATTCTGACTTCTTTATATCATATTTTGTAGGCGTTTGTCAAGGGGATTTTAGTTTTGACAAGCTAACTACGGAAAAAAGCAGTTGTCTTTCGGCAACTGCTTTTATACGGTCAGGTCCCCATACTTCCCCACATGTTCGGAGGAGCCGTAATTTCCGTAAACGTAGGAAGCTGTGTCGTCTCATGGAAATATACGTTATATTCCTTGAATTTTCTCAGAAGATCGTATGATTTATCGAGAACGACCTGCTTACTCGCTTCGTCAGCATTATACATTTTGTCAAAATTACGGTTGAGCCAAACAAACTCAAACTGCATCTGTGAACGGTCGATCCTGAGTATTTCATCATACGACTCAGACTTCAGCTCTATATTCTCGAATGCTTCAACCATCCAGTCGATGTCGTTTCTGAGCACCAAGCTGTACATATCTTTTGTGTCGTATACTTCAAAGTGGAATGACTTGGTCTTTTCAAACATAAGGTCGATAACCTTACGTATCTCGCGCCAATTCTCACCGTAATACGCTTCAAGAAACTCGTCCATGTGAGTGTAATACTCTTCCTCGCTCATATACGGGTCAGCGATAAGCTTTGCAAGAAGGTACGATCTCATTTCACCGAATTCTCCGCTTTCACCGTCACCGCTTCCCTGTGCAAACAGACCTATAACGTTGTTTTCATGGAAGAAACGGATATTTTCCGCAAGAACACCGTAATCATAGTTAATGTGGGGATTAATTAATCTATGAAAATTTACAACATAATCCCATATATATATCTTATCACAAATTTCAGACCAACCCTTCAAATCTTCAACAAACGAAGTATTAAAAGAGCACTGCGGTTCATCAAGCTTATGACCAAAGCAGCATTCAATACTGCAAAGCTGGATTATTACGTTATGACGAGGAGGAGTTTTGGGTGGTTTACGTGAATATGTGTAAGCCAGTGTTTGAATATATACGTCAGGATAAACCTTTTCTACTTCTTCTGCGATTCTGTTGACGAAGCGGATAACTGGGCCTGCCTGACTTCCTTCTTCCTCAGCAACAGCCATACACTTTTCACACTTACAGTAATTATAGTTGTCGTTTTGTGATACGGACACGCCGGCTATTCCGGGATTATTCTCAATCTTCTTAAATACATTTCCGAGAATCTGATCAAATATCGCAGGATCGCTCAGGCATGGTTGCATACTCTGGTCGTATGCTCCGTCTGTAAGGGCTTCAAACGTATGACAGCCGTGACCTCTTCCTTGAGCAGTTCCTCCAAGTTCTTCAGGATTACCTGCTCCGTTGATCTTATGCTTAACGGCATAAGATCCATCGAACATACAGGTGTAATATATGGTTCTCCACTCAAAACTAGGCTCTTTCTTATAATCAACATCTGAAATATCGCGTTCCGCTACGGGTCTCAGATAATCAACACCGGCATCAACGTATCTCCAGCCGACGCAGGTCTCAAGGAAATCGTACGCACCGTAGAGTACACCGCGAACACCACTTCCACAGATGATCACGTTGTTTCCGTTAGTTTTTACAGAGAAAGTCTCGTCGTCAGTGAAAGCTTTATCATCGAGAATGATAGCGTAGTCACCCGTGTCGCCGGTGGTGATGGGGAGTTTAACGTTGCACGCCATTTCGATATACTTTTGAATCTCGTTTGCGGCCGTCACAACGGATTTGGATGCACCATCGGTATATTTTATAACGTATTCAGATATGTCATTCCCCTGAATTGTCAGCTTTCCGATGGGATATTCATGCTTGTAGGTCTCAGCGGAACGTTTTGTAACCTTCATATTGCCGTTCTTGGCGTAGAGGTTCGCAAGTCTTACTGCTCCTTTGAAAATTCCGTCAGCTTCTCCGTTTACGAGGATATTTTCACCGTCAAGGGCGATCTTGTAGCCGTCAGTACCAAGACCGTCGGCTTTGATTCCGGATAAGCTACCAATGGCAATGAAGTTACCCTTCTTCTCACCTATGATCTTCAGCTCTGCTCCGGTATATTCGTGCACAAGATACTGAAGTCTCTCAGCGGCAAGCATAGCTGCTTCGTCGTTTTCAGCGGCAACGATTGCGTAATCGGTCTTGCCGTTTTCAACAACAGCAATTCTGCCGGAATGAGGGAGCATTCTTGAAATGATCGTTGCAACCTCAGCACGGGATGCGTTGTTCGTTGCATTGAAGTTTCCGTTAGCGTCACCCTTCATAAGTCCCGCTTTTCTCATTGTCTCAGCGTGCTCGGTTACCCATGAAGCAATTTTTCCGCCGTCAGTAAACTTATCTATCTGGGGAGAGTCGGGCATTTTTGCTTCAAGGTACTTGATCATTCTTGAAAGTACAACGGCAAGCTCCTGACGGGTAATAAGGTCAGCGGGACCGAATTTACCGTTATCGTAGCCTGTAACAATACCGTTTTCATAAGCCCAGCCTACATAGTCGGAATACCACGCGTCAGTCTGTGTATCGGGGAAAGTAAGAGTTTTTCCTTTACCTTCAACGTTCACGCAAGCGA
>JAZUBG010000038.1:0-2259 GCA_045638405.1 Eubacteriales bacterium
GGTGGATTCCTTGACAGGATCCTGCCTTGGGTAGAAAACGGCGGAGTTTGGGTAGTTGGTCCCTTAACGGATATTTACACGAAGGACTGCTCAAAGTACAGACACGCTCCTTTCGGTCACATGGAGGATTGGGCGGACATAACAAGAAAGTTCTATATGCCGGGTCCTAACTCTTGGGAATGGTCAAACACCAAGCGTCCCTGCACCTCGATAACCCTTGAGGACGGCACGACTCTTAATACGAAAAATCTTATTTACGATGCCTTCGTTCCCGGAAAGAATGCAAAGGTGTTTGGCACTTATGCCGCGGGTGGCGACGAATATCTTGAAGGATATGCGGCTATCACAGAAACCAAGGTCGGAAAGGGTCGCATTATCATGATGGGTGCGGCACTTGACAACGAAAGCTATGCCAAATTCATCGGATCTCTTGCCGCAGAGCTTGGAATCGAGCCTATCACAGAAGCTCCGAAGGACGTTGTTACCTCAATACTTGAGGGTGAATACGGCACGGTCTTCTGCGCTATTGAGGCGGACGAGAAGGAAGCTTACGTTAAGATCCCCTTTGATTCCACCGATATTCTCACCGGAAGAAAATACAGTGAGGGTGAGACCGTAAAAATGGCTAAATACGAGTGCATATTTGCTAAAAAGGACTAAAGAGGAGGACTTATTATGAACGCATCTGATTTTGAAAAGCTTTTTGAGAATGGCGAATGCACCGCTGAAACAAGATTTATTCTTACAAGCGGAAAATTCGACGGAAACGGCGCAACTCTCAATGCTCCTTTCGGTGTTGAGATAATTTCATCTGACGTTATTCTTGTAAATCTGAACGTAAAAGGCAAAATTACCGTTTCGGGTAACGTTTCGGACGTGATCATTCAGAACTGCTCCGCTGACGCGATAATCTCATACGGCTCTTATGTTGAGATAAGGGAGAACAAGGTTGAGGGTAATATAAAGCTCTCGGGAGAGTGCTGTCTCGTTGCACAAAATGAGATCGACGGTGAAATTTCGGTAAATGAATCCTACAACTGCTCCGTTATCCTCAACAAAGCAAGCGGAATTGTAGCAAACGATAATAAGGACATTTTTGTCATTGATAATACCCTTTCCGGAAAGCTCACGCTTATTGCAAACGACAGAATAATCGCTGACGGAAACACCTTTGATGCCGCAGACATATCCGACAATCTGAATGAAAACGGCAACACTGTACACGACGTTGACGAGCGAGTTGAGTTCGGCGCAAACGAAAAGCTACTTCCCCACACCGATAAGGATCTTTTCGTGGGTATGTCAAGGCGTTCATTCGTGACCGATGCGGAGCTTGGTCGCGTATCCGTAGCGGAATATATCAGAACAAAGGCTGAGTCCGAAAACACAGTTATTCTCGCACCCGCTGCTTACTCCACGGAAACGCTTAATCTTGAAAACAAGCATAGCCACACCGTCCTCTACGCCTACGGTGCGCTTGTCGAGCAGACGACCTACGGCTCACTCCTTGTTTCAAAGGAGGTGTCCGATCTTACTGTAAAGGGTCTTACCGCGGGTTATGCTCTTCAATCTGCTTACCAGCTACACGTTATTTCAAAGGACGACGAAAACAAAACGGCAACGTTCGCATGTGCCGCAGGCATGTCTCTTGATCCTGCACCCTCCAAGGGCAGACTCTTCACGACCGAGGGCACTCAGGTATACGGTTTCTCTCTTTACAGCGATCTCTATCCTTGGGGAACTCTCCGAAGCGAGTCGATAAAGCGCAACGATGACGGCACGGTCACTTACAGCTTCAACGATGAAATTTACGCCCGTATAAAGCTTGGTGACGTCGTATCTCACCGTCTCTCCTCCCCTGCTGCGGCGGCATTTAGTATGGTATCTAATTACAACGTAATATTAAAGGACGTTGCACTCTACGGCATCTCCTGCGGTCTTGCGTTCTGTGAGCATGAGAGCAGAAATTCAACTAAATACATCCGCGTTCACAACACAAGCCGTGCGCCTTACGTCATTGACAGAGAGACATACGAATACTACGAGGCTCTTGAGGAAAAATACGGTGTTGATCTTGAAATTTCCATTGACGAGCTTGGAAGATATCGCGGCGCGATACCGCGCGTGGGCTCTGTTGATGCAACCCATATTATGGCTTGCACCGAGGGTGTTACCGCCATCTCCTGTCTCTTTGAATATATGTGTGACGACGGCTCAAATCACCGTGCATCGAGCGGCAGACTTCATTCTCTCACCGAT
>JAZUBG010000039.1:0-12625 GCA_045638405.1 Eubacteriales bacterium
TCCATACCTGCTACGGGAAGACCGAAGCAGCCGCCGAAGCCGCCTACGTCATCGAGACAGCCCTCGTTCTTTGTTCTTGCGATGTGCTTCTTCATGAGTTCAACCGCCTTGTAGCCGGCGGTAATATCAACACCGGCAGCAGCGTAGCTTTCGCTTCTGGAATTGGAATGCATAATATATCTCCTTTTGCCGCGAGGGCTTTTATTTTTGTAATTTAAGTTTGTTTTATTCTTTACCTGTCCAGCAGTAAGTGCAAAGCTTGCAGGGCTCGATGCCGATAGCCTTGATGATACCGTTAAGTGACTGGAACTCAAGGGAAGAGAAGTTAAGAGTCTTGCAGATATGCTCTCTGAGACGTCTGCCGCGTTCGGTATCGGGATCGATGTATTCTTCAAAATACTTCATGCCCTCTTCACCTTCAAGCTCCATAATGGTGCGGCGTGCGATAAGCTCCATTTCGTTTCTTCCGCGAGTAAAGTTCAGGTACTTGCAGTTGAACATGATGGGAGGACAAGCGCTTCTCATGTGGACTTCCTTTGCACCGTTGTCGTAGAGGAAATCAACGGTCTCCTTGAGCTGAGTACCTCTTACGATGGAGTCATCAACGAACAGAAGCTTCTTGTCGCGGATAAGCTCAGGAACGGGGATCTGCTTCATCTTTGCGATACGGTTTCTGTCAACCTGCTTTGCGGGAGTGAAGCTTCTCTGCCACGTGGGAGTGTATTTGATAAAGGGACGTGCAAAGGGAGCGGAGCTCTTGTTTGCATAACCGATAGCATGGGGAGTTCCCGAATCGGGAATACCGCTTACGTAGTCGAGATCCTGTGCAACTCCGCGGGATGCGTCGTACTCTGCCATGATCTCACCGTTTTTATATCTCATAGCCTCTACGTTCACACCCTCGTAGTTTGAAGAGGAATATCCGTAGTAAGACCAAAGGAATGAGCAGATCTTCATTTCCTTGCCGGGAGCGGCAAGCTGTACCATTTCGTCTGCGGAGAACTCAACGATCTCACCGGGGCCGAGCTCACAGTAATCTGCGTAGTCGAGCTTCTGATAAGCAAAGGATTCAAATGATGCGCAGAAGCCGCCGTCATTCTTACCGATGAGGATGGGCGTTCTGCCAAGCTTATCTCTTGCGGCAATGATCTTACCGTCATCCTTTAGGATGAGAAGGGAAATGCTTCCCTCGATATTGTCTTGAACGAACTTGATACCTTCAACGAAGCTACCCTTACGGCTGATAAGCGCTGCCGCGAGGTCAGTGGAGTTTACGGCTCCGCCCGTCATAGCGTTGAAGTGACCGCTTGACGCGGTAAAATACTTGTCAATAAGCTCCTCTGCATTGTTGATTGCACCAACCGTGCAGATGGCGAACTTACCGAGTGCAGAACGGATGAGAAGGGGCTGGGGATCGCTGTCGCTGATACAGCCGATAGCGCTGTTCCCTACCATCTCGTCAAAAATACCTGAAAACTTTGTTCGGAAGGGAGAGTTCTCTATATTGTGAATATCTCTCTGAAGTCCCTTTTTTGTGTCGTATGCTGCCATACCGCCGCGGCGAGTACCGAGGTGTGAGTGGTAGTCGGTTCCGAAGAAAACGTCCTCAATAGCATCGTGGTTGCAGGCTGCTCCGAAAAATCCTCCCATAATATCACCTTTCTATATCTGAGTGTACGAATGTCTTGTTAATAGTATTGACTGCAAAAGTCTTAGTTAAACTGAGCCGCAACAGCAGCATCCTTTTCAAGAACCTTAGCCGCATCGGACGCTCTCTTAGCGTCAAGCTTTGCAGCGAGCTCAGCGTCGCTTACAGCGAGGATCTGAGCTGCGAGGATCGCCGCGTTTGCACCGCCGTTAATGGCAACGGTGGCAACGGGAATACCTGTAGGCATCTGAACGGTTGAAAGGAGTGCATCGAGACCGTCGAGGTTAGAGCTCTTGCAGGGGATACCGATTACGGGGAGAGTTGTGTTAGCCGCAACTGCGCCTGCGAGGTGAGCCGCCATGCCTGCCGCCGCGATGAGAACGCCGAAGCCTCTCTCACGAGCGTAAAAGGAAAAATCTCTTGCCTCTACGGGAGTTCTGTGCGCAGAATATACGTGTACCTCATAGGGGATGTCAAGAGATTTAAGAGCGTCTATTGATTTCTGGAGAATGGGAAGATCACTGTCGCTGCCCATAACGATTCCTACTTTTTTCATATCAGATATTCCTTTCAGAAAATAATTTACTAAAAAAATGCAAAAAGGCACACTTGCTCCGTGAAGGAGTAAATGTGCCCAGACGGTCGGCATTACGTCGGAGTTTATCCCGACACATCCTTTGTTCCGCTGTGGTACTCCACTTATCCGTCAGTCGCAAAGAATGCTTATAAAACATCATATAAATTATATCATAATGGGTGTGAAAAGTCAAGGTTTTAGGGGATATTTTATATTTATATTATACCTAAATAATACCGAAATACAAGGAGAAAAACGATACTTTTTGGTCATTATTTATATTCGACAAAGTGGTAAAATGAAATTGATGTTAGGCTTTTGTATAAGGTGAAAAAACAAAGGTAAAAATCTTGAAAAACACGAAAAAACTGCACAAGGGAAAATATTACCAAAATGTAAATATTGCCGTTGTGATATTGTTTTTTTTGTTAACTGTAGTATAATGTAATTGTAAGACAGTTAGGATAAATATTGACAGATTTTTAATTGATTTAAGAGGTGATCGACATGGTTTGCGTTAGTGTTCAGCGGATTCGGTTTGTGCATTTTCGTATTGTGTCGACTGCCCGTCGGATGATAACGAAATAGTATTTTATTGGCGCATAGACGGATCCGTTGAGGGGGTGTCTATGCGCTTTTGTCGTTATATCGAAAAAATCAATTAAAGGAGGAAAACTAATGAAGAAAGTTCAAAAATCTATTGTGTCTGTGGTGTTGGCTTTTGTACTTGTATTTTTGAATGGTTCAGCACAAGTGATAGCAGTAGTTAGTTCTGACAGTGTATCATCGGAACTCACAGAAGCCAAAGATTATATTGCAGGCATTGTAAAAGAGGATTCGTCTGATTTAGCACTCACGTCTACATCTCAATTATTGCCAAACGGAGTTTATTATATCAATAACAAATATGATGGGTTCTATCTCAGGTATTCATCGTCGTTGTCGCTTGCATCGGGATTGATAAGTCAGCTTGGAAATTCGATCCGTTGGCAGTTGAATTACGTTAACGGAAATTATACCATCAGATCTACTGCCGACAGTACGAAATATTTAGGAGTACCTACAGATACAAGCAGTTCAGCAGTCGAGGTGGTAACCGTGAGCACATCTTCGGTGCCTACGCGGTGCTTGTGGAATATTACAATTGCTTCCGGTTCCAACGAGGGCGGACTGATTAAAAACACTTATAATTCCAAATACTTATACTCTGCCGGTTCAGTGATGTATACTTCAGCTACGTTAGGCAGTAGCGGTTCTTCCACGTATTATTCCAGAGTATGGCGTGTCATTAGTCAGGCGGATATGGTTGGGAGAGAGTTACAAAGTGGTTTTACTGTTGATACGTGTTACCTGTTCACCGGGGAGTCAGGTTCAGCGGTTATAAATCCCAGTCCCTCCAATGCTATCTGGACGTCACCATCTGATTTTTCATATACCGGAATTGACATGGGGTATATCATATTTCGGAGAACTACGGGACAGTTTTCTGTCGTTTATACAGGAACCGGTTTATATACCGCAACACTAACGGCAGTCCATCGTGTCACGGGACGAACTGCTTCATTTACTCTTGTCATTAACCCTTCGGCTGTATTAGTGGGAATTCCAAGCTCAGGGCATGACCATGTATCTGCACTCAATACAATTCGGCCAGATATTTTAAACTGTGGTTACAGTAGTGCAAGTGTTGATAACAGAGATGTCACCATAAGTGAAATGGATAGTTTTTTGAATACGAACAGCAATAACGTATTTGTGAGCAGGAGCCATGGGGGAACGGTTAGTATCAACGGAACACAGGTTGGTACTTGTATTTCACTGGCTTCTGATGGTTCTGTGAAATATAGGAGTACCGGTACAATAAATAATTTGGAGTTATCCAATATGAAGCTTATTATGTTTATAGCTTGTAGAACTGCTTATGGGTACGAGACATGCCCCACTTTGCCATCTGTAGCTGTGTCAAAAGGTGCCAAAGCCGCTGTTGGTTTTGAATATAACATTGATTGTGAATCAGCAAATGAATGGACAGAGGATGTGTTTTGGTTATTAGAGGAGGGGTTGAGTATCTATGATGCTACTGATTCGTTGAAAAATCTATATGCAGGTACTGGACTTGATTCGGTAGTTATATGTGGGGCAGGTTCAGTGACATTGAACTAATTTATAAATGTGTAATCAGGAGGAAATTACAATGAAAAAAGCAGCGCTCATTATGGCAATTCTTTTGACACTTGTATTATGCTCATGTCAAGAACAAGCAAAAGACCTAAGTGTAAACGAAAACGCCATTGAAATATTTGACCTGGGAGGAACGTCTGACTCGTCTTTGAATACCGAAGATAAAACATCGGAATATCCGCTTTGGAGCAGAGAATCAAGGTTGAATCATTACGATGACAGTGCCCCTAAAACAGCGACGGTTACGTTTATGGGTAAAACCTATGAAGGTACTTATAAGGATTCAAAAACTGTTGCATATGCTACGTATCAAAATGACCGTTATATTATTTCTGATGGCGGAATATGGTTTGAGTTGAATCATGATACAGGAGAACTAGTATCTATTATACTTTCAAAACCGGAGAAAACTACGGATATACTTTCAAGTGAAGAATGCAGAGCCATAGCCGACAATTTGGTAAAACAGTATATTGATTCACCAATATCCGATTACAATGTGACTGTGGACGAAAGTGAAGAGACTTACTATGATATTACTTATAACAAGTATTGCGGCAAAATCAAGACGAATGAATCAATAGCACTTCTGATGTCTAAATACGCAGGTGAAATTATTAATTTTAACATTATTATGTTGAACGAGTATGATCTCGATGAATTGAAAACACTTGAAAAAAGCTTTGAGGATCTGATCAAGAACAGCGAGGAAAAGATATCAGGAAAAATAACAAGTCAGTACAAGAATGACAAAAAATACAAGGAATGTGAGACTAATCCCCAAATGCTTTGTAAGCTTCCCGACGGCGGTTACGGAGTAATAGTTAATGCCAATGTTGTTTTTGAGGAGCCTGCGGATATGGATATAGACGGTGCAACTTCATCAGTTATTAGGTCAGGGGAATTAAAACAATTTCTTGTAAAGTATAAATAAAGTGTAAGGGAATAAAGCTATCACGGGAGACTCGATACTGAGTCTCCCGTGATTTTTACACAATATTGAATGATAAAGCCGTCTCACACGTACTGTCACGTCCCACGAACAGTGTAAACTCACCCGGCTCCACAACTTCACGAAGATCTCTTGTCATAAGCGCGAAGCGGGAAACGGGAATCTCAAGCTCTGCTTTCTTCACCTCACGCGGAGCGAGGTCCACCTTTACAAAGCCGCATAGCTTCCTCTCGGGTGTTGCAACGGAGCTTACGTCGTCCTTGAAATACGCCTGAACGGTCTCACGGGTGGGAATGTCCGACTTGTTTTCAAGCTTTACGTGTACTCTGAGCGTGTCGTCTGCGGAAAGTGTGGGATTTTCGATCGTTAAGCCAGAATATACGATTTCCGAATATGACAGGCCGTATCCGAAGGGGTAAAGGGGATTGGTTGTGCAGTCGCGGTATCTGTGATACCTTTCTCTCGGTCTGCCGCTTGACAGCCATGAATGGTAGTACGGTATCTGTCCCGTATGGTAAGGGAATGTGATGGGAAGGCGTCCCTGCGGATTGAAGTCACCGAAAAGAAGGTCGCATACTGCGTGTCCACCCTCACTTCCGTTGTGCCAAACAAGGAGGAGAGCATCGGAAAGCTCTGACAGCTCGGGACAGGCAAGGGGACGTCCGCACATAAGAACTGAAGTTATACGAAGTCCCGTTTTCTTCAGCGCACGGAGATATTCCATCTGTATTTCGGGCATGGTAATGGTAACTCTGTTGGAGCATTCACCCGACCAATGCACAGGCTCGCCGCAAACGAAGATGATCTCGTCACATTCCTTCGCCAGGGCTGCAGCCTCGCTGAACAGCACTTCCTTCTCTGCGGGATCGGGAATATCGTCTATCACGTGACAACCCGTGTGATAGATAAAGTTATAGTTTCTCTCTTCCATAGATTTTTTGACGGTATAGTGGGGAATTCCCGGGTGGTCTGTAGCCCACGTGCCAAGCATATTGTAAACGCTGTCTGCAAGGTGTCCGGTGAGAAAGAATTTTTTGTCTTTATCCAGGGGAAGAGTACCGTTTTTGTTTTCAAGGAGTACGGCACTGTGTCTGGCTACCTCGCGCGCGGTACTTACGGTTTCTTCACTGTGGGTGAAGCTTTCATAGTTTTCGTTATACGGCTTTTCAAAGAGACCGAGGGCGAATTTTACGCTGAGGATTCGACGAACCGATTCGTCAATAGCCTCGGCAAAGCGCTTGTCCTCGTTATACAGCGCCTCGCAGTTGTCAAGATATACATTAGACGCCATGTCCATATCGGTGCCTGCGGTGATGGCAAGAGCGGCAGCTTCTTTATCATTTTTTGCGACTCTGTGGCAGATAAGCTCCTTGATAGAGCCGAAATCGGACACAACAAAACCGCCGAAGCCGTACTTGTCACGAAGAATTTCCGTAAGGTAATATCTGCTTGCTGTGACAGGTTCACCGTTGAGCACGTTAAAGCTGCTCATAACGTTCATTGAACCTGCGTCAACAGCGGCTTCGTAGGGTTTCATGTAATCCATGAACAGCGTACGCTCGCTGATGTTGGCTTCGTCGTAATCTCGTCCGCCTTCAGCAAGACCGTAACCGCAGTAGTGCTTGAATCCTGCGGAAACGTAGGGACGTCCCGTGTCGGGATTTATACTCTGAAATCCCTTTACCTTTGCCTGGGCAACGAGTGAACCGAGAAGTGGGTCCTCTCCCGCCCCTTCAGCTACTCTGCCCCAACGGGGATCGCGGCAAAGATCGATCATTGGAGCGAATACCCAGTTGATACCGTCGGCATAAGCCTCCTTAGCTGCACATTCTTCCGCTTTTTCAAGAAGCGGCATATCCCAGCTTGACGCACCCCCGAGGGGGATCGGAAATATAGTTTTATGTCCGTGAATTACGTCATAGCCGAAAAGGAGAGGGATACCGAGTCGTGATTCTTCAACGGCAATCTGTTGAAATTTAGTGTTTTTTTCAACGCCGCGGCAGAGAATTGCGCCAACTTTGCCACGACGTATATTATCAATAACGGTGCCTTCTTCTGCAGGATCACCGAGATTCCATTCGGTCAGACCTTCAAACTCATCGGCACACTCAAGGTTTAATTGACCTACCTTTTCGGCAACAGTCATTTTGCTCATGAGAGTTTCAATTCGTTCAGCATAAGGAGACGGATCAAACGGTGTTTTTACAAGGTGATTTTGTTTTGTCATAAGCCCCTCGTTTTTTTATGAATTTGATAATTTGATTATATACTCAGACCGCAACTTTGTCAAGGCTTTGAAGACGTTTGAGAGGGAATTTAACAAACCACGGATCCGTTGCAGCGAATTCGTGGTTGCTTTGTGGGGGAGTTTATTATTCAGAACCTTTTCTTTTCATTCTGAGCAGAACGGATTTTAATTTCGGTGTGTTGTATCTTAAAACAAGCGTAGGCAGTACGTTAAGGTATAAATTTACAAGTGCAACAGGGAGCGCTACAGAGAAAGCAAGTACACCCGGGTAAAAAATCATCGGTAGAAATCCGACGGGATATGCAAGTCTGTGTGTGTGCACGCCTTTGTTACATTCTATGATGAATTTTTCCATATACTCGGCACTGTTCGGCTTTAAGAGCGTTTTTTTGCTGAACCCGCCAAGTCCGCCAAGTTCCCAAACCTTGTTTTTCCAGGAACGGACTTTGAGCCTTTTATAGAGTTTCATTTCGGTCTCCGATACGTTGTAAAGGGGATTGTTTATGTCAAAAAGTCTGTCTGGCATTTTGTTTATTGCGATGGCGATGAGCCCGTCAAGTGCAAACTGCAGTGCCGTGCATAAAACGACGGCAAATACCACGACTGCGGGGGATGCGGTATCGAAGAGAATATTGACCGCTGATATTACCGCCATCGCCAGTCCGATTACACTGAGATATAACTTCATGTTTCACCGTACTTAAGAGGCTTTTGGTAGAATTCTTCATAGGTTTTGACCCAAGATGCATAGTTTCTGTCTCTCATGTCGTTCTTTGCATCGGCACGGGAAAGATTTTCGTTCGGGTAGATGGCGGGCAGTATATGTATAGTGTATTCCTGAACGAAAAATCCGTCACCGTCGGGAACGTCGCTGTCCTCCATTGTAATGAATATCGGTACAACGGGAGTTTTGTTGCGAACTGCAAGAGAGAATGCGCCATCCTGCATCGGTTTGGGCTTGCGGTAATTCCACCACATACTCTGCTCGGGATATATGAGTATAGTTTCTCCGCGTCCGAGAAGAGTTTTGACCGCCTGCAGAAATTTTTTCATTGTTGCGGTCTGACTTGAAAGAGGGAGAGTATTGCAATGACGCATAAATAGACCGAAGGGCTTCGGAGGGTTTGTGTAATTACCTTCTCTTATAACTTTGTAAAGAAGCTTACCGTCCATATGCTCGCGCAGAGCTACCCATACCGCATAGTTATCACAAACGCTGAAGTGGTTACAGGTGACGATCTTACCACCGTTTACTGCGGTGAAATTTTCAATACCCCGTATCTCCTTTATGATCAGCTGTCTGTTTTTGATCATTTTATCAAAGAATCTGGCACCGAAAACATTGGCAATTTTGTTTTTGATCTTGTTTGAAAATTTTTCGTTGAGATAATCTATTTTGTCGGGCATAAGAGGATAAGTTTCGGGGTCGTCCTCGACGTCAATATGCCACAACTCTTTTTTTTCAAGCTCGGCTATTCTTCGGAGAAGCTCCAGCTTATGAGCAGATTTTTCCATAACTACTGTCTCCTGTGATAATTTTTGCAAAAGTATAATCCGAGTGGACGATGGTGTTTGCGTGAGTCAGAATTTCCTTGGCGGCTAGCTCTTTTTTTGCCTTGTCATCATCTCCGAAAGTCGTTTGAGTTTCGGAGATCTGAGAATAAAACGGAGAGCTTTTAGCGTAGTTCCAGAAGAACTCACCGTCAAGCACATCGTCATACTGCCACGGTTTTTTATACAGTGCGTAGTGGACTATGTTCTTTTTTCCTTCGCAAGGAAGAGGCATGGGCTCCTTGTTCCAGCCGTTAGGAAGCTGGTAGATCTTGCTTTGACAGAGATAGTTGAGATAAGCCTGATCAGGATCGAGGAGATCGAAATCGTGCCTGGTAATGAGACTGATGAACTTTTCTTCGATTCTGTTTTTTCTGAATTCCTTCAGATTTATAACCAAAACTCCTGCGTTTACATATTCGTCGGGATCTACACCCAGAGCGACCTCGGCGTATCTTCTGAACTCGGGAGTATTTTGTACGTACTGTTCGGGTGCCGCACCCAAGATATTTTCTCCAAGATGAATGTCGTAAAGCTCGGATATGTCACCGAGAACTACAAGATCGCAGTCGAGGTATAAGATTTTGTCGTACTGTGGAAAAAGTGACGCGATAAAAATTCTGTAATACGTTACTACGGAAAAATGGTACACGTCTTTGAAATGAGACTTTATATTTTCTACGTGATCCGAAATATTGACAAAATCAATAACAAAACCGTCGCGTTCACGAAGTTTAATTTTTGATACGTTTTCGGGGGAGAGACCTGTGTTTAATACGATGATCCTATAGCGTCGATCTTTTGATGCATTGGCAATGAGTGAAGAAACAGCTACATCAAGATATGGGATATAATTGTCATCGGTCGAAAAGAAAATCGGAATTTCTTTCTGCATATACTTTACTCCTTTGCGGCGTCTTTTCTTGTTTTCCACAATTATAAATGTGCGGACTGAAAAAGTAAACCTACATGTTTTCGAAGTGTTTCTACAATGAGTTTTCTTGCTTTCTACCCGCAAAGCACACCGTTCTACCTGTGGAAAATGGTGCCGTAGAGTTGAAAAAACAACTCTACGGTGAGGAGAATCGAAAAAAATCCACTAAAAAACTGCGGCAGCTTAGAAAATACATTCCAAAGTCTGCCACAGTTAATATTGAATTAATAACTTGAACTTTCAGACGCTCAGTGTTTAGCTTGGATCGTACCAGTGCTCAACTCTCCATCCGGTGGTAACATATGCTCCCAGCTTTTCGCCTTCGGTCATATAATCAAACCGGTAGAACTCAGAGTCGGAGTCGATACCGATGGAAGCAAGGTGTGTGACGCTTCTTTCGGTATATGACATCTTGTAAGCTCCGTAAAAGGATTTTTCCAGATTGGTGTAGGTCACGCCGTCCTTGCCGCGAAGCATCGCGCAAAGATCGGGATTCAGCACGTAGGTGTTACCGTACATGTACCAACCACGGGGGTTACTGTCACTTCCCACGTGAGCACCGATGATTGAACCTTCGCAGTAAACCATGGTGTTATCGGCAAATACGCAATTCACCATCTCTCCGTAGAACCAGTTATGAAGTGCCAGTCCCTCTGTATCGTTGTCAACGATATTTGGGTAGCCGTATCCGAGATACGCTGCATAATTACCCGTTACAACTGCGTTTGTGATCTTATTTCTGCCTAAGCCATCCTCGCTTGGGACTATGTGAGTGTAGAACAACTCAACCAGATTCTGTGCCGCAATGATAACGTTGTCACGGCACACGACTCCGTTGAGAGACTTCATTTTAGCCTCTCCTGTTTCGGCATAGTTGGAGGTATCCTGAGTACCCATGGGGCCGTCCTCAATATCGTGGATGTAGCAATTTTCTATAACGAGACTGTCACAGGCACCGTAGCCGCCGATTCCGGTGCCGATTGAGCTGATACATCCGCCTCAGTAGCCTGCCTCGCACCACGTTACAACGGCACTGTCACTAAGGTCAAGTCCTACGTTGGAGGAGTATAAGAATGCAAGATTGTCAAATCTCGTGTCAGTATTGGCATAGCAGATCGATCCGTTCCTTGCAATATCTATCCTGTCAAATATTTCTTCGGGATTTCCCTTTGAGCATCGGAGATAGAGAAGGCCTGTGGAAAAATCGTGGATGTATTAAAGCTCATTACGAAGCGCGTCACCGGGATCAAGGCAGGAAGTACCGCCTGATATGTAATTGTTGATACCATTGCCCATCCAAAGGAGAGGCTTTGTGGTTTTACCCTCGCCGAAGGGAGATTCGGGGTAGTATGGGATGACACGTACTGCTTTCAGCTCACCGTTGTTAATAATTACACCGCCAACGTCAGCCTTGGCTCCCGCAAAGTCTTCCTTACCCTCGGGAACGTAGTTCTTCAGATCAATGACGTAAACGTCATTCCATTGAGTTTTCTCCCAGTTGCCTCCGGTACCTCCGCCGAAATCAAAACTTCCGTAGAATATAGGCTTGGGTTTTGACTGGTCACCGTAGGCACCGTAAGTAACACCTTTTTCGGTTCCGAGATTGGAGATTGTGTTGTTGTAATAGGTTCCAGGATAAAATTCGCTTCCACGCCCGAAAAATACACCATCGCCCTCTTTGAGGTACGTAAATTTGAAGAAGTTACCTTGTCCCTTGTAATAGTAAAGAGGATCGATATTCTTATAGGGAGTGTCGGGAGAGTCTGTGATTTACTTATATAGTCAAACAAGGTCATCGGTTTGACCGATGACCTTGACTTTGTGTGATATATTTTGTTAATTACTTAATAGCTGTGGTCTTTTCCTTCTGGATTACGTCGTGAGCACCGCCCTCGATGATACTTGTGGAGGAAACGAGAGTAAGCTTAGCCTTCTGCTGAAGCTCGGGAATGGTGAGCGCACCACAGTTGCACATTGTAGATTTAACCTTGCTGAGAGAGAGAGCAACGTTGTCCTTAAGTGTACCGGCATAAGGAACGTAGGAATCAACGCCTTCCACGAAGGAGAGTTTCTTGTCACCACCGAGGTCGTATCTCATCCAGTTACGTGCACGGCTGGAGCCCTCGCCCCAGTATTCCTTATAGTATGTGCCGCCGATGTTAACCTTGTTTGTGGGGCTTTCGTCGAAGCGTGCGAAGTATCTGCCGAGCATTACGAAGTCAGCACCCATTGCGAGAGCGAGAGTGATGTGGTGGTCGTAAACGATACCGCCGTCGGAGCATACGGGAACGTATACACCTGTTTCAGCGTAGTATTCGTCACGAGCCTTGCAAACCTCGATAAGAGCTGTTGCCTGACCGCGGCCGATACCCTTGGTCTCACGTGTGATACAGATAGAACCGCCGCCGATACCTACCTTGATAAAGTCTGCGCCGCAGTCTGCGAGGAAGCGGAAGCCTTCTGCATCGACTACGTTACCTGCACCGACCTTTACGCTGTCGCCGTAGTGAGCGCGGATCCACTCGATTGTGAGC
>JAZUBG010000040.1:0-11556 GCA_045638405.1 Eubacteriales bacterium
CCTGCAAAGCGAAGCTCACCGTAGGGGTTGTCTTCAATGATGATTACCTTATGTCTGAGGGCGATCTCGTATACCTTTTTTCTGTTTTCAAGTGTGGAAGTGATACCCGCTGGATTGTGGAAGGTGGGAATGAGGTAGAGGATCTTTGCCTTGGGACAAGCTGTGAGTGTCTTTTCAAGCTCATCTGTATCGATACCGTCGTCTGCAAGGGGAACACCTACAGTATCGCAACCGCATGAACGGAAAGCGTTGAGCGCACCGATGAAGGAGGGATTTTCACATACTACGGTGTCACCTTCGTTGCAGAGTGCCTTGCAGGCAAGCTCGATACCCTGCTGACCGCCGGTGGTGATGATGGTCTGATCATTTTCCCCCTTGATGTTAAACTTAGCGGCAAGTCTCTTGTCAACCTCACCGATAAGGGGAGTATAACCCTCGGTTGTACCGTACTGAAGCGCGGCTGTTGAGTGGTTTGCGAAAATATCAGCGGCAAGGTCTCCGAACTCTTTAGCCGGGAAGGAGAGGGGGGAGGGGTTTCCCGCCGCAAAGCTGATGATCGAAGGATCAGCGAGAGACTTAAAAATCTCACGGATAGCGGAAGGCTTCATTGAAGCAAGCTTGTCAGAAAATATGTATTCCATAACGTTTATTATCCTTTTATGAGTGATTAAAATATACCATTTTATATTTTACCATACATAGCGGTACATTACAAGAGTAATTGGTGCCAAAAGACGCAAAAATATCACCGTTTTTATAGTATTTGTAAATAATCAAAGAAAAAATCACAGAATTTGCTCTGCTTATTGAATAAACGGAGGAAATATGATATAATTAACCGAAACAGTAAAAGATAATCCAACTTAGTTCGGAGGCAGAGTCTCAATGAAAAGATTTTTAAGTGAAACCAAAAGTGCTTTAACGGTTGCGTGCGTAATTTATACCGTTTTGATCACTTTGCTCTATACTATCGGAAAGGTGTTCATGAATGATGACGGAGGACAGGCATGGATACCGCATTTCGGTATGATGTGGATGGTGTTAGGTGTTTCTGTAGCTTTCGGAATTGCTGAAAGATTTCTTGCACTCGGTGAAGCAACATTTATCCGTATCCTTGGTCACTTTGGAATCAGTCTGATCGGTTTTACGCTTATTTTTGTCGTCGGCGGCGGATATGCGAAAAGGGGCAGTCAGCTTTTTATAGCTATGTTCATGTTTCTCATTCTCTACGCTGTCGTAATGGGTGTCAGATTCGGTGTGAAGAGTATTTTAACAGAAAGAAAGAACGACCGCGAAGAATATTCTTCCATGTTCGACGAAAAGAAAAAGACAACAAAAAAATAATGAAAAGCTATTTACAAAAATGCCCGTTTGGGGTAAAATATAGCTTGGTAGGAAAAACAAATCAAATATATTTATAACTTGGAGAGGGTATTATGGCAGTAAAGTACAAACGCGCCTTTCTGAAGCTTTCCGGTGAGGCTCTTGCAAAGAAAGATCCCGTTACAGGTGAACAGAAAGAGATATTCGACACAGAGATTCTTGATCGCATTACTACCGTTATCAAGGAATGTATTGATATGGGCTGCGGCTTCGGTATTATGATCGGAGCGGGCAACATCTGGAGAGGCAAGCTCGGTAAGGGTGTAAACCGTGCGAAAGCAGACCACATGGGTATGCTCGCAACTACCATCAACTGTCTCAGATTCCAGGATGCTCTTCAGAAGAAGGGTGTGGATGCTGTTGTTATGTCTGCGGTTTCCATGACTGATTTCGCAGAGAGCTTCAATTATGAGCGTGCGATTGCTTACATAGATTCCGGCAGACCTGTAATTTTTGCTTGCGGTGCAGGTATCCCTTATATTTCCACAGACACAGCGGGAGTTATCCGCGCACGTGAGATCGAGGCTGACGTTATGCTTATGGCAAAGAACGTTGACGGAGTTTACTCAGCAGACCCCGCAAAGGATCCCACAGCCGTGAGATATAAGACAATTACATACCGTGAGTGTATCGACCGTGGAATAGAGGCTCTTGATCCTTCAGCGTTTGCTATTGCAGCAGACAGCGGTATCGATATCGTTGCTTTCGCTCTTAAGGAATTTGATCTTATCCGTGCTGCTGTCAGCGGTGAAGCTGTAGGTACACTCGTTACCTCCGCTGACGTCCCCTGCGAGCTTTACTGATATTTTAAACTAAGTTAATTAAAAGATGCCGGAAGGCAGAAATGGAGTTATATATGAAACTTGATACAAAAGAATTCGAAAGAAAAATGAAAAAGTCCATCGACGTTTACATGGATTCACTTGAGACCATCAGAGTTGGACGTGCATCTGCAGCGGTTCTTAACGGTATTACCGTTGACTACTATGGTATGGATACACCTATCAACCAGATGGCAGAAGTTAAGGTAAGCGATGCTAAGACTCTTATGATCCTTCCTTGGGATGCTTCAACACTTAAGAATATCGAGAAGGCAATCCTCGCTTCCAGCCTCGGTATCACACCTCAGAACGATGGTAAGACACTGAGACTTTCTTTCCCGCCTCTCACAGAGGAGCGCCGCCGCGAGCTTAAGAAGCAGGTTTCCGCTATGGGTGAGGATGCTAAGGTTCACGTAAGAAACGTCCGCCGTGAAGGTATCGACGCTGCAAAGGAACAGAAGAAGGCAGGTACCATGACCGAGGACGAGCAGAAGCAGTCCGAAAAGGCTATGCAGGATCTTACTGACAAGTATACAAAGGAAATCGATAAGATCACATCCGAAAAAGAAAACGAGATCATGTCTATATAATCTGAAACGGAGCCAGCGTCCTGACCCTCGGGGGATTTCCCGAGGGCTTGGGGCGCGATACTTGTTTTTATGTTTGGGAAAAAAAGAAAAAAACTTGATGTGCCATTCCTGGTTGAAACATCCGGACTTCGTCATATTGCCTTTATTATGGATGGAAACGGACGTTGGGCGACCTCAAAAGGACTACCTCGTGAAGCTGGTCACAGGGAGGGAGCGAAAAATTTCAAAGAAGTGGTCAGATACTGCAAGAATATCGGTATCAAGTACGTGACTGTCTACGCATTTTCTACGGAAAACTGGAAAAGACCGAAGAGGGAGGTTGATGCAATTATGAGCCTTCTTGACAGTTATATTGCTGAGGCTCAGACTGAAACCGAGATCGCTTACAGATTTATCGGAGAACGTGAAGGACTTCCTTCAGAGATAGTTACCAAAATTGACACTCTCGAAAAAATGACTGCGGGACGCGGATACAGACTCAATATTGCCCTTAACTACGGTGGCAGAGCTGAGATTGTTTCTGCGGTTAAAAGAGCTGTTGCTGAGGGTGTGACTGAGATCACTGAGACCGATATTTCTTCAAGAATATATACTTCAGACTGTCCCGAGCCTGATCTTATAATCCGTACGGGGGGCGAATACAGAATTTCCAACTTCCTCATGTGGCAGGGGGCTTATTCCGAGCTGTTTTTCTCGGAAAAGCTGTGGCCATCCTACTCAAGTGAAGATGTTGATGAAGCTGTTATCAGCTTCTCGGGAAGAAAAAGACGCTTTGGCGGACTTGATAAAAAATTAAAAACGAAATAAACACTGTCGGATACAACAAATTGTATCGCGGTTTATACATAAAACAATAAATTGAAAAGGTATGGTGAAAGACTATGCTGACAAGAATAATTACAGCAATCGTTGCACTGTGTGCATTTATTCCGATCCTGATTTTTTCCGATACACTCGTATTTCCAATCGCAATGACGCTTCTTTCATGTATCGGCGCTATTGAAATGCTCCGTTGTATCGGTATGAAGAAGTGGACTATTACTGCAATTACCGCAGTTCTTGCAGCTTCAATGCCTATCGCTGCAAGATTTTTTGAAAGTAGACTGCTTTTACTTTCGATCTTCTTCGCGGTATTTTTCTGCTATCTCATTATAATTCTCGCAACAAGTGTCTTCTCAAAGGGTAAGTTTGATACTACAGATGCTTCAACTACGTTTACGATGGTTTTTTACATTGTGTCCAGTTTCGCGTCTGTTGTAATCCTCAGAGATTCTCTTTACGGTGCGTCCCTTTATCTGCTTGCGTTCCTTGGTCCGTGGATGAGTGATACTATGGCTTATTTCTGTGGTAGAGCTTTCGGAAAGCATAAGCTCATTCCTGATGTCAGCCCCAAAAAGACTGTCGAAGGAAGTATCGGCGGCATTCTTTTCACAGGCATTGCTTTTGCTGTTTATGGATATTTTCTCATCAAAGGTGCAAGGGGACCTCTTGCACTTGCAGTTCTCTTTGTAACAGGTATGCTTGTTTCCGTCGTTTCACAGATCGGTGATCTTATCGCATCACTTGTAAAAAGAAAGTATGGTATCAAAGATTACGGTAAGCTTTTCCCCGGTCACGGCGGAGTTATGGACCGATTCGACAGCGTACTTATTACAACTCCAATAGTTCTCATTATTGCTGAAATTGCTGCTGCGGTCAAGCTTTTCGGTTGATTGTTATAGAATTCAGTTAAAGGACGTGTTTTTGTGACAGATTACAGCAGACTTAAAGTATCAATTCTCGGCAGTACGGGATCCGTCGGTACTCAGGCGGTATGTGTTGCCCGTGAAATGGGTGTTCGGATTGCTATTCTGGCGGCAGGACGGAATTACCGTCTCCTTGCGGAACAGGCGTCAGAGCTTTCTCCCGAAATCCTGGCTGTTTCCGATAAGGACACGGCTGAAAAATTAAAGAATATTGTTGGTGACGCTTACCGTATAATCTATGGTACGGACGAGCTTGAAAAATGTATACTTGAAACTTCACACGACGTTATCGTACACTCCATTGCGGGACTTGAAGGTACCCGCGCAGCGCTTGCTGCGGCGAAGACCGGTGCGAGAGTTGCTATGGCAAATAAAGAAGCCATAATCGCGGCGGGAGATTTTATCAAGAGTGGGCTTGCTAAGTCAGGAGGTATTATGATCCCCGTTGACAGTGAGCACAGTGCGATTTTTCAGTGTCTAAGAGCACAGGGAGAGAGAGTTTCTTCCGAAAGTGTGAAAAGGATCCTTCTTACCGCATCGGGCGGTCCGTTCTTTGGCAAAACTGCCGCTGAAATAGCGGGTGTAACCCCCGAAATGGCGCTTGCACATCCTACGTGGAAAATGGGGCCGAAGATCACGATTGATTCAGCGACCCTTATGAATAAAGGCTTTGAAGTCATGGAGGCTGTCCGCCTGTTTGACGTAAGCGCTGATAAAGTTGAGGTTCTTATCCACAGACAGAGCATAATTCACTCCATGGTTGAGTATATTGATAACAGCGTTATCGCCCAGCTGGGCGCTCCCGATATGCGTATTTGCATCAGATACGCCTTGTCTTTCCCCGAAAGAGCAGTGGCTGATTACGGTCAGCTTGATTTCACGAAACTTGCACGTCTTACCTTTGACGCGCCCGATTATGAGGTGTTCCCGCTTCTTAGAGTAGCGTATGACGCTATAAAGGCTGATGGCATAATGCCCGCCTCTCTTATAGCCGCAGACGAAGTTGCGGTTGACGAGTTTTTAGGCGGACGTCTCGGCTTCGGTGATATTTCAAAGGTCGTATGTGATACTCTTGGCAAGCTTTCTCAAAGAGCAATAAGATCTGCTGATGAAATTTACTCTGTTGTGGACGAAGCCAAGGCAGTAGCCGCAGATGTTGTAAAAAAGTACAGAATTTAACGTTTTAATTGGTACATCATATGATTTGAAAGGAAGGTGACAGCGCTTGGGCATATTATACATTATATTGTCCATATTCATTTTCGGACTTCTTGTGTTCATTCATGAGGGCGGACATTATTTCTTTGCACGACTGTTTAAGGTAACGATAAAAGAATTTGCTATAGGTATGGGACCGAAGCTTCTGTCTCATAAATCGAAAAAAACGGGGATCGTTTATTCGGTGAGAATTCTGCCGTTTGGTGGATTCCTTTCCATGGCCGGTGAAGACGAAGAGACTGACGACCCCAACGCATTTAATAAAAAATCTCCCCTAAAAAGAATGGTGATCACCGCGGCAGGTGCATTTGTTAATCTTGCGGTAGGACTTATTGCGATGATCGTCCTTGTGTCAACAATGCCCGTTTTCGGCTCAACTGAGGTTGCAGAGTTTGTGACTTACGAAGAAGAGGGTTTCGTATCTACCGAAGATCAGGGACTTAAAGTAGGCGATAAGATCACTCACATCAACGGTACCCGCGTTTATACCGCAAACGAACTGTTTTATGAGATCATGCGAAAGGGTATTGAGCCCGTTGATATTACTCTTACAAGAAACGGTGCAACCGTGCTTCTTGAAGACGTAAAGTTCAAGCAGATAACAGAACAGGGTACAGCCTTCGGAGACATTGATTTTAAGGTCAGAGCCGAAGAGAAAAACTTCGCAACAACTGTTAAACACGCCGCAACACGCAGTGTTTACAGTATCAAAATGGTCTACGATTCACTTTATGATCTCGTAACGGGACGTTACAGTGTTGAAAGCGTGTCAGGACCTGTAGGTGTTACCGAAGCTCTCAGCGATGCGGCAAAATCGGGAGCTCCTGATCTTATTTATCTTGCGGCATTCCTCAGCATTAACCTTGGAGTAATGAATCTTCTGCCTCTGCCTGCACTTGACGGCGGAAGAATAGTATTCCAGTTTGTTGAACTTATCCGACGTAAGCCCGTACCCGTGAAGGTGGAGACCTACGTGAATCTCATAGGACTTGCGCTCCTTATGCTTCTTATGGTCATTGTTACCTGTAAGGACGTAGTCAAGCTTATTTTATAAAAAAGATTACCTGAACTTAAAGCTTTCGTTTCCCGTTTGGAAATGAGAGCTTTAAGCAGTTTTCAAGGAACCGGATGAATAACTAAATCATAAGGAAGGTGAAACGTATGACGAGACGTAAGACACGGCGAATCATGGTGGGTGGAGTTGCCATAGGTTCAGATGCTCCCATCCCTGTGCAGTCTATGACTAATATTCCCGCCCATGATTTCGAAGGTACTGTTTCTCAGCTTTTAAGACTTGAGAAAGCAGGCTGTGATATAGTACGTATTGCAGTGCCTAAGGAAGAATGTGCGGAGATATTTACATATGCAAAAGATCATGGGGTAAAGCTCCCTCTCGTTGCGGACATACATTTTGACTATAAAATTGCTCTTGCCGCACTTAGGGCAGGCGCCGATAAGATTAGGATCAATCCCGGAAATATCGGTGAGTCATGGAAAGTAGAAGAAGTTGCCACTGCGGCAAAGGCTATGGGGATCCCGATCCGTATAGGTGTAAACGGAGGCTCTCTTGAAGAATCCCTTTTCAAGAAGTACGGCTCACCTACAGCAGAAGCAATCGCTGAATCTGCCCTCACTCAGGCTGACGTGCTTGAGAAGTTCGGTTTCTCAGATATTGTCATCTCCATCAAGTCCTCCGACGTTTGTAAGATGGTACAGGCGTCCGAGCTTGTTGCAAAGGAATGCTATTATCCTCTCCACCTCGGCGTGACCGAAGCAGGTGACGTTTTCAGCGGACTTGTAAAAAATGCCGCAGGAATCGGTGCACTTCTTACCCACGGAATCGGTGACACTATCAGAGTTTCACTCACAGCAGACCCTGTAGAAGAAGTCAGAGCGGGTAGAGAGATACTTAAGTCCGTCGGAATGTGGCACAGAGGCGGTGTTAATATTATCTCATGTCCTACCTGCGGAAGAACAAAGATCGATCTCATATCCCTCGTAGGAAAGCTGAGAGAAGCGGTAGCTGATATTGATACCAAGGGTAAAACTGTAAACGTTGCCGTTATGGGATGTGTCGTGAATGGCCCCGGTGAAGCGAGGGAAGCAGACTTCGGAGTCGCCGGCGGCGACGGATTCGGAGTTTTTTTCCGCCGCGGAGTGCCCGAAGGACGCATTGAAGAAGACAAGATCGTTGAAACACTCGTCTCAAACGTGCTTGAATTTGTAGGCTGAAAAACATAATTTGGAGTAACAATGGCACAGGAATCACGCAAAACAATGTATGAACGCTTCGGCAGATTTGAGCCGAGAGGCGTACATAAGGATATATTCGATAAAGCGTTTATAGAAGCTTTGAAGCTTGACCGCGAGAGGAAAATTCTTGAGCTTAAAATATCGCTTCCCGATATAGTACCGAAGCTTGATATTTATTCTCTCGAAGCAGCAATGGCAGAGACATATGAGCTGTCTCTCGTGAGAATACTCACTTCATATCCCGCTGATAAATTCAGACAGACCTATCTTCCCGACATCCTTCTTGAAGCTGCACGTGTCGGTACTGTTATTAATGGATTTTTTCGCGAAATGCAGACCAAGGTGACAGGTCACAATATCGAGATACTTATTCCATTTAATCAGGGAGGTATTGACCTTCTTGATACGGCACAGACTGCTAATGTGATCTCTCGTATCATCTCAAGTGAATTCGGTGAGAGTTATAACGTTACTATAGACCGATCTGAAGATGCCGCAGAAAGATATGCGGAGCACATGAGACGTCAGCTTATGGAACTGAATACACGAACAAAGAGTATCCATGAGGCTGAGGAAAGACGTATGGCGGCTATGGCGGCATCTGATAGTGCGCCGAAGGACGAGCCTGCCGCGCCTCAGCTTAATTTAAAGCGTGTACAGTCTTTGTTTGAGGGTGAGGATATTACTGAACGTATTTCCGACGGTATTATTAAAGCAGGACGCATGAAATTTGACGTTTCCGAACCCGAAGTGGTTCTCGGACGTGATTTCATTCCCGAAAATATCATCCCCCTCCGCGCTGTAAAAAACACGGGTAAAAATGTTGAAGTTATCGGTGAAGTGTTCTTCTCCGAGGCAAAAGAGACCCGCCGCGGAGACAAAATGTCCGTAACTATCGGTATCACCGATAAAGAATCATCCCTCTTTATTAAGACTACTGCTGCCGCTGAAGCCGCAGATGAGGTGACAGGTGCTTTCGGCATGGGTAAATCGTACGTTATAAGAGGTAATATTAAAACGGATACCTTTGATAACGAGCTTTATATGCAGTACACCGACGTTTTGAAGGTCAAGCGTATTCTCAGAGAAGATAACGCCCCCGAAAAACGTGTCGAGCTTCATCTTCACACCAATATGTCCGCTATGGACGCTATTACCAAAGTTGACGAGGTCGTTAAGACTGCGGCAAGATGGGGACACGAAGCCGTTGCGGTCACAGACCACGGTAACTTGCAGAGCTTTCCCATCGCCATGCTTACCGCTGAGAAGCTTGGCGGTAAAGTAAAGGTCCTTTATGGACTTGAGGCGTATTACGTTGACGACACACAGCGCGCCGCATTCAAGGGCGACGACGTTACATTCGACGACGAATTTGTAATTTTCGATATAGAGACAACGGGTCTTTCCGCCGCAAACTGCAAGATCACCGAGATCGGTGCAGTTATCATGAAAAACGGCGAGATCCTTGACAAGTTCTCTGAGTTTGTCAACCCCGGTGTACCGATTCCCGAAAACATCGTAAAGATCACGGGAATTACTGACGAGATGGTAGCTGATGCCCCCGATATTTCCGTAATTCTCCCTAAATTTCTTGAGTTTTGCGGTAACAGAATGCTTGTTGCTCACAATGCCAACTTTGATACGAGCTTTATCAGGGCGGCGGCAGAGCTGTGCGGTGTTCCTTTTAATAATCCCTATCTCGATACGGTAGCGGTGTCACACTACGTCAACCCCAACTCAAAGAATCACAAGCTTGACACTCTTGCCAAGCTTTATAATCTCGGTGACTTCAATCACCACAGAGCGACGGACGATGCCGTGATGCTTGCGATGATCTTCAATAAGATGATCTCCAAACTCAGAGAAGAGGGAATCTATGACGTGTCCCGAATGAACTACGTCATGAGCTCACGCGCGGATCCCCTTAACCTTAAAACCTACCATCTTATAATCCTCGTAAAAAACAAAACGGGACTTAAGAATCTCTATAAGCTTGTTTCCGATTCATATCTCAGTTACTACAGAAGAAATCCGAGAATCCCCAAGACCAACCTTTCAGAATACAGAGAAGGTCTGATTCTCGGCTCGGCTTGCGAAGCGGGAGAAGTTTTCCGCGCGATCCTCGACGGTAAGCCTGAGAGTGAGATTCTTGAAATGGCGTCTTTCTACGATTATCTCGAGATCCAGCCGATTTCCAATAACGCCTTCCTTGTTGAGCAGGGAACTGTACCGGATGAAGAAGCGCTTCGTAACCTTAACCGCCGCGTTATAGAGATCGCGAAAAAAGCGGGTAAGCCGGTTGTTGCTACTTGTGACGCTCACTACATGGATCCCGAAGATGAGATCTACAGACGAGTACTCCTTTCGGGTCTTAAGTTCAAGGACGCAGATAAGGAAACGAAACTTTACTACCGTACCACAGAAGAGATGCTTGCCGAGTTCGATTATCTCGGAGAAGAGCTTGCCCGTGAGGTCGTAATCGAGAATCCGAAGAAGATCGCCGATATGATCGAGGTAGTGCGTCCCATTCCGGAGGGTAACTATCCTCCCCACATTGACGGAGCAGAAGAAGAACTGACAGAAAAGTGCCATGCTCTTGCTAAGGAAATGTACGGTGACCCCGTTCCCGAGATAGTTCTCGCACGTCTTGATCGTGAGCTTGACTCTATCATAAAAAACGGCTTCGCTATCATGTACATAATCGCCCGTAAGCTCGTTGAAAACAGCGAGTCCAAGGGTTATCAGGTAGGCTCACGAGGTTCGGTAGGCTCGTCCTTTGCGGCGACCATGGCGGGAATCACGAAAGTAAATCCACTTCCGCCGCATTACAGATGTCTTAAGTGCAAATACTCCGATTTTGAAGAGTTTAAGGTTGAACAGCCCGACATTAAGTCAGGCTTTGACCTTGCTCCAAAGACCTGTCCCATCTGTGGAGAGGAGCTTTACCGCGACGGTCACGACATTCCCTTTGAGACCTTCCTCGGATTCTACGGAGATAAGGTGCCTGATATCGACCTTAACTTCTCAGGCGACGTTCAGGGCGACGCTCATAAGTTTACGGAAGTTCTTTTCGGTAAAGGTAAAGCCTTTCGTGCAGGTACCATCGGTACGCTTGCGGCAAAGACTGCCTACGGTTTCGTAGCACACTATCTTGAAGACAAGGGCATATCAGTCAACCGCGCAGAAATGGAGAGAATTATTGCAGGCTGTGTAGGTGTAAAACGTACCACAGGTCAGCATCCCGGTGGTATCATCGTTGTTCCCGCAGAATACGACGTATACGAGTTCTGTCCGGTTCAACATCCCGCAGATGACCCTAACTCATCAATTATTACCACTCACTTCGAGTTTAAGTATCTTCACGATACTATTCTTAAGCTTGATATTCTCGGACACGATATTCCCACCAAGTACAAACGACTTGAAGAATACTCAGGAATGAACATTCTCGACGTTCCGTTGTCGGACCCCAAGGTCTATAAGCTTTTTACTTCAACTGAGCCTATAGGTGTTTCTCCTCAGCAAATCAACAGCGAAACTGGTACG
>JAZUBG010000041.1:0-18625 GCA_045638405.1 Eubacteriales bacterium
CGGGGTACCATGAACCGAAAACAGTTACGCCTCCCGTACCGTCAGCGGCGGGAAGGATCTTGCCTGTTCCCAGAAGCTCACGTACAAATGCTATGCACGTAAGGGCAAATGTAAAGCCGATACCCATGGCAAGACCGTCGATCATGGACGGAAGCGGCGAATTTTTGGACGCAAACGCCTCGGCGCGTGCCAGGATGATACAGTTTACAACGATAAGCGGAATAAACAGACCGAGCGCGGCATCGATGGAAGGCAGAAATGCCTTGATAAGAAGCTCAACAGCCGTAACGAAGCCCGAGATAACTACGATATACGAAGCGATTCGTATCTGCTTAGGTATTATTTTTCGTATAAGTGATATAAAGAGATTGGAGCAGGTAAGCACTACACATACCGCCGCACCCATGCCGATGGCATTGGTAACGGATGTGGTGGTCGCAAGGGTGGGGCACATTCCGAGCAGCTGAACGAAAATAGGGTTGTTCGTTATGATGCCTTCCTTAAATTGCTTTAGAACAGAATTTTTCAAAATATTTCACCAAACCTTACTTGTTTGTAGCGTGATTTTGGAAGATGACTTCAGTTTTGTCCGACTGTACGTCCGCCGATGGAGATTCCGGGCTGTACTACGGGATCCGTGTTCCCTGCGGGATCATCAGTATCAGGTGATACGGGAGTTGTGGGAGTGGGATCGACGGGGGTGGTCTCAGAGCTTACAGGCTCGGATGAAACTTCTTCCGACGGAACGGTTACACTTCCGATAGGTGAATCTGAGCTTTCCGGACCCGTGGTAACAAGTGGAATCGAGTGAATTCCCGTTGTTGCACTTGTGGGAGGCTCGGTAACGGGAGCCATTGTCGGAGCTGACGTTGGAGCCGACGTCGGGGGGGCAGTGGGTGTCTCGGTCGTGACCTCGACGGGGTCGAGTATGATCTCTCTGCTTTCGTCGGTCACCTTGGTGACCTCTATTACGTACCTATCAAAGCTTGTACCGGTGGAAACAACGTAGTAGTAAGGCTGTTTCCATCCGTTTTCAACGAAAGGAATGTCATTTGTTTCTTCGGAGGGCTCGCTTGTGTCAACAGTCTCTGTGGGATCAATACTGTCAGAGTCTGATACGGAACCTGACGGAGTGGTGTCAGGGCTTACCTCAGAGGAACTTTCGCTGCCCGGAGTAGAGGGAACAGATGATGTGTTGTTTTCATCCGTTTCCGTATCTGCGGGAGTGAGAACTACTGCACCTTCAGCCTTTGCTGCATCATTCAGATCAAAGTCGATCTTGTGTGCCGCCGCAACTGCGGATTTTACAGCATTTGAACTGATGGTGGCACCCGAAATGGCTTCAACACCGTCGATGGGAGCAGAATGGGACTTACCGATGAACCTGTCAAGAAAATCAAGGGTGTTCGTTTTCGTTCCGACACCGGGGGTTTCGGACATGGCGATTATCTTGACACCGCGGGTCGTGTAGTCAGGGTTGATTCCGACGATCATTTCAATGTCGCCGCCAAAACCCGATGCGGTGGTGAACACGCAGTAACCGATAACGCTTTTGCCTTTATAAACAAGGTGGATCTCATCACCACTGTCTGTGGTCTTTACGAGCTTTGATGAGTCACCGCCCTTGAAAACCGACAGTATTGCTTCTGTCTTTTCTTTTTCGGCAGCCTCTGCTATTTTTGCACGTGTGATGAGGTTTACTCCGCCAAGAAGCACCGCAATGGCAACACATACGGCGGACAGAGTAACGATAAGCTTAATGAAGGATGATTCCCCTTTGACGTGGGGGGATTTCTCACGCTTTTTCTTCAGCTTTGAGTTCTCTTCAGACTCCGACTCGGCGGACTCGCTTTCGGTCTCTTCGGTATCGTTTTCAGCCGAAGTTGCATTATCGGCAGAGCAAGCAACAGAGTCGTCTTTTTCAGTATCTGTTTTGTCTTCGTCAGCCGCATCAGAATCGACTTCAACGGGCACTTCGGTTTCTTCGGTCACGGGTACGGAATCTTCTGCAAGCTTTGCAGTTTCTTCGGGAGCAGATTTTACCTCTGCCGCCTCGGATAGACTTTCTTCGGGAGAGGCGGTCACGGTTTTGTTTTTCTTCTTTTTCTTATTTTTCATTTATGACTCCTTTCCCTCAGTTTTCTTCTTTTTTTCTTTAACGTTTCCGAATCTTCTGGGAGCACCGATAAGGTCAATGTACCAAACAAGAAGATTCATGATGAGTATAGCGAAGGAAACGCCCTCGGGGTAACCTCCGAAATATCTGATAAGTACGGTAAGGGCACCGCAACCCACACCGAAAATAAGCTTGCCGTTGTCCGTGATGGGGGATGTAACGTAATCTGTTGCCATAAAGATTGCACCGAGCATGAGACCGCCGGAGGTGAGCTCGTAGAGCATGAATCTTAGGCCGTCGTTTGCCTGAGGGAAAATGTAAGTGAGTGCGGCAACTGTTGCGATGTAGGACACCGGAATGTGCCAGGAAATGACGCGGCGAATAATCAGATAAAGTCCGCCGATTATGAGAAAGAGCGCGGATACTTCACCGATACAGCCGCCGATGTTTCCGATAAACGTGTCACCGATGGTTGATTCGGGAAGTATTCCTGACTTAAGGGACACGAGAGGTGTGGCTGAAGACACTACATCAGCTTCGCCAAGCTTTACTGCGAGGGAATTAACGGGTTCTGCGGGGGAGGGGAAACGGGTCATGTCTCCTGCCCAGGAAATGAGGAAAACTCGCGCCGCAAGTGCGGGATTTACGATATTCTTTCCAATACCGCCGAAAAGCTGTTTTACCACGACGATGGCGAAGAAAGCACCGACGATGGGCATCCACAGCGGAACGGATACGGGAAGATTCATAGCAAGGATCACACCCGTTACTACGGCGGAAAGGTCTCGAAGGGAGGTTTTTCTGCCCATGAGCTTAACGCTTGCCGCCTCAAAGATGACACATGATGCGACGGTAATAAGGACTATTACGGCGGCTCTGATGCCTGCCATATAGATGCCCCATGCCAATGCGGGGGTAAGTGCGATGAGCACGTCAAGCATTATCTTCCCCGTAGTGACGGGGGCTTTCAGGTGAGGGGAGGGAGATACCGTGAGCAGTTCCGGCATCCCGATCTGTTTACTGTTATTCTTCATGACTTATCCGATCTGTTATTTTTTCTCTGCGGCTTCCCTTGCCGTTTTCATTCTTGCGTTTTCCGTACGGATATAATTTTTCGCAACACGGATGTACTGGACGATCTCGACTTTTCCCGGGCAGTTATAGGAGCAGGAGCCGCATTCAACACAGCTCATGGCACCGAACTTTTCTGCCGATTTCATATCATCGCTTATAACCGAGGATGCGATGTACGCGGGCATCAGTCTCATGGGGCAGTTTTTGATACATCTTCCGCATCTGATACAAGCTGCGGGAATGTTCTGCTTTTTAGAGAAGCTCTCCGAAAGAAGAAGGAGAGCTGACGTACTCTTCTTCGTAGGCATATCGGGATCCCACTGAGCCTGACCCATCATGGGACCGCCCGCGATCATTTTTTCCGGAGTTTTCTTCAGTCCGCCAGCCATTTCAACGAGGTAGGATGCGGGAGTTCCTACGGGAACTGAAAAGTTTCCGGGATTGTTTACGCAGTTGCCCGTCACGGTGACGATTCTGCGTACGAGAGGCATTCCCTCGGCAAACGCAGTATATACTGCGGCACAGGTAGCGGCGTTGAATATTACGCATCTTGCGTCTGCGGGAAGCTTTCCGGGGGCAAGCTCCCGTCCCGTAAGCGCGTAAATAAGCTGACGCTCGTCACCCTGTGGGTACTTGGTCTTGAGGAATTTTACTGAAATAAAACTACTGTGGCCGATCTGACGGTCAAGTTTCTTTTTAACGTTTGCTTTGTTATCTTCCACTGCGATGATGGCGCGGGGAACACCAACGGCACGCATGAGAATCTTGATGCCGCCCACCACTTTTTCCGCTTCTTCAAGGAGAAGACGGTGGTCGGCGGTGATAAAAGGTTCGCATTCGGCACAGTTCACAATGAGAAGCTCTGCTTTACCGACGGCAGACTTGATCTTTGCGTATGTGGGGAATGCGGCTCCGCCCATTCCCGTGATACCTGCGCGGCGGATGATCTCGGTGATCTCCTCAGGTGAGACGTCGGTTATACTTTTTGTAAATGGGACAACGGACTCGTGAATTTCATTTTTACCGTCATTCTCGATGACAACGGTACGGTTCATGCTGCCGTCGGTGACACGCATTTCATTGATAGCGGTGACCTTGCCGGATATACTTGCGTGAACGGGGCAACCGAGTGCACTTTCAGAAACTTCACCGATGACCTGACCGATCTTTACCGTGTCGCCTACCTTTACGGTGGGAGTGGCGGGGGCGCCGATACTTTGGTTCATGGATATTCTGACTGACGGGGGATCCGGTATTATTTGAGTACGGCTTTTTGCCGTGAGTTTATATTCTTCGACGTGAATTCCGCCTCTGAAGGTATAAGCCAAAATTACATCTCCTTGTCTTTTTGGGGATGAGGGTACAACACACCCACTTTATCTTATTATACAATAAATACACCTTAAATACAATAGTAACAGTAAAGATTCATAAAACTTAACAATCAGTAAATATTTTCCGCGTTTCGCGAAGCAAACGTACTCTTCCATTGGCTGACTCTTTCTTTTGTTGTCTTCGATAACTAAAGAAAGGTGAGAAAAAGGTTATATTTTGATAATCTGAATTGCATTTGCGTGCGGGTATGCGATATTTCTGTAACTTTGCGGTGTTTTTCGGGTTACCGTAGGGGTTGGCGCCCTCGACAAAGCGCAACGTAAACCTAAACCTGCACGAACGGGAGGATATGGAATTCTCCCCTACAATATCATTTTGCGTTTTGCATTTTGCATTCTGCATTGAAACAAATCTCCCGCAGAATCCGAATGACGGCAACTGCGGGAGGATTTTAATATTGCATGGGAAATTTCGCTTTCAGCGCCGCGTTCATTTCCTCGACCGATTTTTCATACAGAGTGAAATCACCCACTTCAATAATGTCTCTGATCAGAACTTTAAGATTGTAGATAGGCAGGACGGTATTTTCAAAGGCTGTGGAGAAATCAAACACTGCCGAGTGAGAGATAAGCTCAAGTATGTCTGCACTGCGGTTATCGGGGAGTGTGGTGGCGTGAAGATAGGATGCTTTCGTTTCGGTCATATACCCGTAAGAGGACGCATTTAGCGCGGATATTACAAGGGAAGACATTTCGCTGTTAGTGATCTTGTCGGGAATGGTCATGACCAGTGTGTCCCTGTTTACAAGTGAACGGTAGGGTGCCTCTGCGTTGACCTTGGGCATGGGCAGCATACCTATAAGCACCTCGGGGTTACGGTAATCGTCAAGTTTGTCAACAGTACCCAATGTAAAGAGAACTTTACCCTCCGCAAAGGCTGATACCGCCGTTTCCTTGGTGATTCCCGCGGCAGCGGCACTGCCCAGCATATAACGTGCGTAGGTGGCTGAATAGTTCATGGAATACAAGTTCATTCCTGCGGTCGGAACCTGCAGTTCATTTGAGGAAATATAGTTTTCGCCGAGAGATTTGAAAATATAGTCGTAAGTTGCACCGCCTGACAGTGAAGAACCCACAATACCGCTTGTGGCAGTTGAGGCGTCCACTATGGCGGAGTATTCAACGAGCTTATCCCATGTGAAGCCTCCGTCAAGGGCGAGTTTGTACAGATCGGGAATCCCGTAGGTTTCAGCGACGGACTTATTGAAGATAACGCAGGGAAGGTCTGTTACGGGGGTTGCCTCGCCGGCTACACCGTAGACTTTGTTACCTGCGGACAGTGCATCAACAGAACTCTGATTGAAGTAGGGGGCAGTCGTGTCCATGTACGGCACGGAACGGAAATTCATAAGAAGACCTTCCGCTTCAAACATACCCACGTCTCCAAAGGGAATACACATGATATTTGTGTAATACATATCAGCCATTGCCGCGTGGATCGCATCGTCAAGCATAAAGTCCGAGTCCGCGCGGGAAGTCTGGATCTTTATATTGTACTTTTCACTGACCGCCTTGTTTCGCTTTGCGATGGTCTCGGACAGGTAATGAATACCGTCGGGATCGATATAGGAAACGTCGGGTGAGGTGATAAAGAAAGTAGCTCCGTTAAAATCCTTGTCGGGGAGAGCTTTTAAGTAAGCATCCGCTAAAATGGGATAATCGGGATTACCCGAGTATCTGTACACCTTCTCGTCTTCGGGAATCTGCGGTTTGTTCGGATTCTCTTCATCGGGTGAAGTAACGTTTCCCGACGTGATACCCTCCGATTTGTCGGTATTATACCGTTCAAGAGCACAGGAAGACAGAAGTAATACTGAAAGAATGAGCGCAAGTACAGCGTGAAGTTTACGTAGTTTCATTATAACACTCCATTTCGGTATTTACATGGTAAAAAATTGAAAAAATGGTAAACCAAATATTGTGCGTTGAATAAAAGAGCAAGAAATGTTAGAATAATTACGCAGATCCCACAAAGAAAGGAAAGATGAAAAAATGATGAAATCTGCAAAAAAGCTTCGATTTGCCGCCATGGCACTTGCCGCGGTGACGTGTATCGGAGCAGGAAGCATCCGAAGTGTTCACGGAGCCGAGACTAAGAGAGAGATACCGGGCGTTAAGCTTGAAGGTAACAGCTATAACGGTTCGGTCAAGCTGGTCGACGGCGTGACTTACGTTAAAATACGTGAGTTTGCCGAGGGGTTAGGTGCTAAGGTCAGCTGGAACAGCGAGACGGGGCAGGCTAGTGTCACGTCAAAGGGACTTGATCTTACGGTCGGCTGTTCCGACGGATATTTCAAAGCCAACGGCTATTACTTATGGTTTAAAGGCGAGAGCTTCGTTGAGGGCGAGAGAATATACGTTCCTCTCCGTGCCATCGGTTCCGCTTTCGGGTTTGATACTCACTGGAACAGCAACCGCTTTACGGCGGAGCTGTCGCAGTCGGGAAATTCATCGTTTAAGCCGAGCTACACGGCGGATGACCTCTACTGGCTGTCGAGAATAATCTCGGCAGAGGCTGAGGGAGAGAGCTTTGAAGGTAAACTTGCCGTGGGAACGGTGGTTCTAAACAGAGTAAGAAACAGTGAATTTCCGAACAGCATATACGGAGTCATCTTCGACCGCAAGAACGGAATCCAGTTTACTCCCGTAGCAAACGGTGAGATATATAAGCAGCCCGACAGCGATAGCGTAGCGGCGGCTAAAGCCTGTCTTGAGGGGAATACACTGAGAGATGACATTCTCTTCTTTATGAACGCATCCCTTGCGGAAAGCTACTGGATCTCGTCTACAAGACGTTACGTCACAACCATAGGAAATCACGATTTCTACGCATAAACATTTGCTTCACCGACAAAAAAGTCGGTGGAGCTTTTTTTGTGAATGCAAAGTGCAAAATGCAAAGTGCAAAGTGCAGAATTGTTACTTTCTCTTCGTGGAATTCACTCTTTTCTTGATTTTGAAGACTTCGCGGAGCATTTTGAAGCTGTCTTTTATCACGTTAACGTGAGAGTCGTCGTGTTTTACTATGGCAACGGGGAACTCGCGAACTTCGGCACCTTCTCTTTTGGCAAGAAGGAACAGTTCAAGGTCAAACGCCCATCCGTCTGTTTCGCACTCGGCGAAGATACGCCGGGCGAAGTCCCCGCGGAACAGTTTGAAACCGCACTGAGAATCGGTTACCGAAAGTCCTGTGATTACGGAGATCAGCTTGATATATACTTTTGAAGCAATGCGCCTGAGGGCGGTATATTCTCCGTAGCCGTCGGGGTGGATAGCTCTTGAACCGGCCAGCATATCGGTAGTCTCGTGCTGTATCGTCTCAAAGGCTTCGGGGATCACAGCTGTGCCGTAAGCAAGGTCGCAGTCGGTGTACATAACAACGTCACCTGTGGAGACAAGCATTGCCTCGCGGACTGCGGCACCCTTACCGCGGTTATCATCCCGTCTCACGGTTATGATACTGCCGTGGGAGAGGGACAGGTTTTCTGCAGTTGGAACGGCGTCGGCACAACCGTCGGAGGAGCCGTCGTCGGAAAAGATGATCTCGTACGTGTCGCCGCTTTTTTCGCAAAAGGATTCCATTTCCGCCGTCAGAAGAACAGCAGTATCGGCTACTTTGTCGAGCTCGTTATACATGGGGATACAAATACTTATTTTCAAAACTTGTGAACCGGACTTTCTTTTATAATTCCTGTATTTTAGTCTGCTATGATTTTACAGATCTTTTCTGAAAACGAAAAATTCAGTGTGTACCGTAACGGTCAGATTATCCATGGAGGTGAGCCTTTCAGCCGCCTCGCGGGGAGTTTTGTAGCAGAAGGGGGTCATGCCGAAAAGGTCGGATATTTCTTCAGACGATCTCAGCGTGTGAGTGTAACGGACACTTGTCCTTTCCGCAAGGGTAAAGCCTTCGGCAGGGAGGACGTCGGGGTCTTTTTTTATTACCTCGTCATATATCACTCCTCGCATTTCCTGAAGGTGATCCCTTCCCGATGCGGCAACTACGAGTACGCCTCCGCTTTTCAGAATTCGTCTGTTTTCGTCCCATGCAATGGGGGCGAACATGGAAACGGCACTGTCGCAGGAGTTGTTCCTCAGCGGAAGTGAGAAAATATTCCCTGCAAAGAAGAATACTGCCGCGTCTCCGTCGGAAGGAGTAAGCGCCCCTCCCTTAGGCGCCAGGTTTTCTCTGTACGCTGCTTTTGCGCCTGATGCGGCACCATGCTTTGAAGCATCGAATGCGGCACACAAAACGTGACGATCGTACACGTCGCGGAGATTTTTTGCAATTCTTCGGGTATGGTAACCTTCACCGCATCCTGAGTCAACAAATGTGACAGCAGTGCAGTCGGTGTGACGTGCAATAAGACGTGAGACTTCGTCGGACAGTCCGTCGTAAGCCCCTGTCTGCAGGAAGCGGCATCTTGCGCGGATCATTTCCGCATCGTCTCCCGTGTGGGCGTTCTTTCCCTTGCCCGGCGGGAGCAGATTGACGTAACCTTCCTTCGCTACGTCATAATTATGCTTTTTAACGCCTCCCGTGCAAACGAGACTCTTTCCGATGCCGTCGAGAGCTCCTCCGCACAGGGGACAGATGAGTATGTCGAGTATCTGAGGCATTTTGTGCTGATACCTTTCGCTAAACTGAAATTTTCAGCGTCAGTCGGTGATCTTCTGAATGAGATAACCGTGGAGCGCATTACGCTTTGTTCTGACACCGTTGGTACAGGTGGAGAGGGTTATAATACGGTCATTTTTCGTAAATATCTTGTCGGAAGCAACCTCCGACTCACCTTTCAGCTTTGTCGCAAATTCCACAAATTCTTCGGGAGAGAATCTTGTGGCGATATATCCCGAGTCGTAATCAGCCTGGTGAATGGAGAAGGGCTTGAAAACGTATATACCGCTGAAGGTGTAGAGGTAAATAAGCGTATTGTTGAAGAATTCCTCATCGTAGAACTTGGTTACGTTATTGAACATGGAACCGTCGGTGATATTGTGTCCGTAGAGAATGGTATTATAGTTCATGGTAGGGATACCGTCACAGCGGAAGTCGGCGAAAATTGAGCCGTTTACCAGGTTGTCTCCTGTATAAGCGTGGTCAAGATAATATTCGTTGTTGGTGGTCTGGGCGATGGGGTAATTTATCTTCGTGCCGGGCACCTTTATCCAACCGTAGATATCTGGGTTGATGTTTCGGAGGGACTCAAGGGACGCTCTCATTCTTGCAAGCTCTGCGGAGTAGTCCGCAGGTGTGGAATCTTCCACAACACCGTTTTCGATCATTTCGCTCATGGTGGGTGTGAAGCTTGCGTGGATATCGGTTGCAAGAAGATCTATCTTACCGCCGTCGTTCTTTATGTTTCCGTCGAAATTGAATCCGTCTGCAAAATTGTCAATTATATCGCTGTAGATTTTCTCGCCGCGGATCTTGTCGGATACGTTTCTTATGAGAGTCACGGTACTGACGGCACAGACTGCACCGCAAATAATAAGTACGGCAAGTCTTATTATACCCGAAAAGTCAAAACTTTTCTTTTTTGGTGCGGCATCCTCCGATTTGAAATTCTTGATAGATTCTTCAAATGGTGTGAGAGGAGGTGCTTCCTTTTTACGTTTTTTTCTTTTCGATGTTTCTTTTTCACCGCTGTCGGCAGTTTCCTGTTCATCATCGTCGCTGTCCGCGTCTTCATCGGCTTCCTTTTCCGTGTCATCCTCTGACATGGCACCGTCCGAAGCCTCGGCATCAGCAGGATTTACATTGGAGCCTTCTTCGTGGGTTTCGTCATCCGCGTAAGCTGAAAGGATATTTTCAAAATCCTCAAGTTCCGAAGGAGACAGCTTTTCGGCAACTTCAGTATCGGGATGATTTTCTGTGATTTTCTTTTTTTTCTTTTTCATATCTGTAATCTCGCCTTTCTCTGTTTTGCTTCCACTTGCAGTTATTTCGGCTTCATGGAACAAACAGGTCTGAAAAAGCTGTACATAATTCTCTAGTTCTCGTTTTTCAGGATTTTTCCGTTCATATACAATGGGGAGAATACGAATTTAAGCTGAAAAACACGTGTGTGTACGTTCCCGTAAGAAACATGGGACGTGCTTACCATTATTATATATGTTTTTCGACGATTTTACAATAGGGAAAGGAGAGTTAGATATTTTTTTACATTTGAGTTTGCCCTTTCTTTTCATAAAAATTCCCGTCATGCTTGAATTTTACTGTGGTTTGCGATATAATGTACTCAACAGAAAGCTCACGTGTTTGGTTATGGAGCTTAAAAAGAGAAATATAATAAAGGACGGTGTTTAATATGACAGCACTTAAACCTCCGATCGGAATAAGCCTTGTACGGACCTTCGGAAAAAACATAAATGAGGAGACTGTGCTCTGTACTGCTGAAGCTATGGTAAAGGGCGGATTTGTTTCTGCAGGCTACGAATACCTGATCATCGGTGACGGCTACGCTATGCCCCGACGTGACCGAGAGACGGGAAAACTTGTGGAAAATACCGAAAAATTCCCCGGTGGAATGAAAGCACTTGCAGATAAGCTTCACGAAATGGGTTTGAAGCTGGGTATTATGACATCTGCCGGTGCCGCTACCTTGAACTATGCCCCGGGAAGCGTTGACAAAGAATACGTTGATGCCGAGACTTTTGCGGAGTGGGGAATTGACTATATCGCCCACGACACATCTTTCATGCCGCCGAAAGCAAACGTTCAGACTGTTATTCGCCGTATGGGACTTGCTCTCAGAAACTGCGGACGCGATATTCTTTACTCCGTATTTTCAACTGACGAGAAACTTCACGTATGGGCGAGAAGTGCGGGCGCTAACACGTATTGCGACAGAAGCTTTGCCGATGCAGGTGAAGTTATGTCTCCGAGAGACGAGATTGCGGGTTACAGCGCGGACTACTGCTGGCACAACTGCGGTGAGATCACCGTAGAGGAAGATAATCTTAACGTGATGAGAGCTAAGCTTGCTCTTTGTGCCATGATGTCCTCGCCTATTATAGTCGACTGCGACGTAACTGCTTTGTCCGACTCTGTTTCCGAACTTCTTCGTAACAGAGAGATTATCTCCATCGCAACCGACGAGGAAGGCAGACCCGCACGTAAATTCAGCGAAGGGGTTTATGTCAAGTACCTGAGTGGCAGAGAATACGCTCTTGCTTTCATCAGAGAAAACTTTACTGACTCTCCGTTTGTTATGGCGGATGACGATCCCCGCAGAATGGAATTCTATGCTTATGACTTCGGTATGACATGGAACGCAGGTTACGCACTCGAAGCGGAAGGCGTTTTCGGTGCGGAGGGCAAGACAGAGTTCGATCAGTTTTTCACCACTGATGTTGCTGCGGGCGACGCGGCTGTTTACAAGCTGAGATTCGTGAGATAATTTGGGGGTATAAAAAATGAAACTTAAAACACCGCCTATGGGCTTTAATACATGGAACACCTTCGGTGAAGTGTTCAACGAAGAAGTGCTTATCGAAACTGCCGACGCAATGGCAGACCGCGGTTTTCTTGATGCAGGTTACGAGTATCTTATCCTCGATGATAACTGGAACTTAGAGTGGCGCGACCCCGAGACAAAGCGTATGATCCCCCGTCCCGGCAAGTTCCCGAACAGCGATATTCTTCCCACGTTCCGTCATATTCACAAGAGAGGACTTAAAGTGGGCGTGTATTCATGTGCGGGTGTGCGTACCTGCGCTTGCAAGATGGGAAGCTTCGACTATGAATTTCTTGATGCCGAGACCTTCGCAGAGTGGGGTGTAGACTACCTCAAGTACGACTACTGCCTCCATCCCGAGCTTGGCGACGGCGAGACTCTTTACCGCAGAATGAGCCATGCGCTCCGTCACTGCGGACGCGACATCGTATTTAACGCTTGTAACTGGGGTTGGGACAACGTATGGTCATGGGCAAGAAGCGCAGGCGTTGACACCTACCGTTCAACAGGTGACATCTGCGACAATTTTAACTCTTTCAGAGGAATCTTCCAGTCTCAGGTAATGAAGCTCGGTTCAAGCGCTCCCGGCTGCTTCAACGATATGGACATGATGACCGTCGGTATGGAAGGGCAGGGCAGTAATTCTGCACTGTTTGAGGGCGGTTCAGGCGGTGCATTCGGTACCGAGGGTACTTACCGCATTCAGTTCTGCATCTGGTGTATGTTCCAGACTCCTCTTATCATGGGATGTGACGTAAGAAACGTGTCTGACAAGTACCGCGACCTCCTTTGCAACCGTGAGCTTATCGCAATCAACCAGGATCTCGAGTGCCGTCCCGCATTCCCCGTATCGGGTGACGACAGACTTGTTTTCTGCAAGCTTCTTTCCGACGGCAGCTTTGCTCTCCTTTTCGTAAACGGAGACGAGCAGGAGAAGACACTTTCCTGCATTACTCACGATATCGGTTATACCGTAGGTTCCGGCTACAAGATTCACATGAGAGACCTCCTCAGCGGAGAGGAATTGGTACAGGGCGATTTCCCCGAAATTAAGGTTCCCGGACGTGACTGCCGCATCTTCAAGTGCACACTTGTAAAGGATTAATCAGTCAAAGTAATACTTTAACCTGATACATATTAAGATATAGCCTTACTACATAGATAAAACAGTTTAGGAGAATGATATGTCACAGTTATTCAAGGTAAACGGAAACTTATATTATAGTTTAAGCGCATACGCAGAGAAGAACACGTTTCTGACTCAGTCTGTGCAGACAGATCCCCTGCCCGTATACGACGAGGTTAAGGATCAGCTCCCCCGACCCCTTTGGGCAGGTCATGATGATGCTGTTGCCTGCTACTATAAGGCTTGGGAGATCGCATTCCGCAATCTTCGTCCCGCGAACGGAAAGACGGGCTTTGTATCAAATTTCATCGACACAGCATTCAACGGATTCCTCTTTATGTGGGACTCCTCATTCATCGTGATGTTCGGAAAATATGCAAGTCATATCTTCAATTTCCAACGTACCCTTGACAATATGTACTCGCATCAGCACTGCGACGGCTTTATCTGCCGTGAGATCTGCGAAAAGGACGAGGGTGAGATGTGGTCTCGTGATGACCCGTCCTCTACAGGTCCCAACATTCTTCCCTGGGCTGAGTGGGAGTACTACCTCATCACAGGTGACCGTGAAAGACTCGCAAGAGTATTCGATCCCCTCATGGGATACCATAAGTGGCTGAGACTTCACCGCTCATGGCCTGACGGAAGCTACTGGTCAACGGGCTTTGCCTGTGGCATGGACAATCAGCCTAGACTTGCCCCCGAATATGACAGACTATCCGACCACGGATTCATGTCATGGATCGACGCATGTGCGCAGATGTATCTTAGCTGTACCGTGCTTATGAAGATGGCCGAGGTACTCGGAAGAAGCGATGAGACCGCATCGCTTCTTGAGGAAGCAGCAATGCTTTCAAAAACGGTAAACGACACGATGTGGAACGACGATGTCAAGTTCTACTTTGACAAGAAGCGCGACGGTAGTCTCAGTGACGTCAAGACAGTCGGCGCGTATTGGACGCTCATCTCAGAGCTTGTTCCCGAGGACAGACGTGATGATTTTGTAGCTCATCTTGACTGCGAGGCTGAGTTCAAGCGTCCCTGCAGAGTACCATCTCTTTCAGCTGATCACCCCGATTACGAAAAGGTAAATGGTGGATACTGGAGAGGCGGAGTGTGGGCTCCCACAAACTATATGGTGCTCAAGGGACTTGAAAAGTACGGCTACGACAAGCTTGCTTACGAAATAGCAAGTGACTATCTCAGAAACGTAGTTCAGGTATTTAACGAGTCGGGTACCGTTTATGAAAACTACAGTCCCGAAAGAGCCTCCAAAGGCGAAGCCAAGGCTGACTTTGTAGGTTGGACGGGTCTTGCCCCCATATCGATTATGTTTGAATACGTGTTCGGTATCAAGGCTCATGCGCAGGATCAGAAAATAACCTGGCACGTAAACCTCTGCGAGCGTCACGGTATTGAGGGATACAGACTCGGCGACAACGTGCTTGATCTTATCTGTGAGGAAAGATCCTCTGCCGACGAGAAACCCGTTGTTACCGTTAAGGCAGAAAAACCCGTAACCGTTGAGGTTATCTGGAACGGCAAAAGAGAGGTAATCAAAGCGTAATATCTTTGACTTTGAGACATTGTCCGTTTTTAAGTATTCATTCAAGTACGGTCAAGGGAATATCGACCTTATCAACATACTCCGACCCGATGAAACATATGTAAAGCTGCAGGGGAGGATCATGAACGGCAAGACTTCGAATGTGATTAAGCAAATTTCTTATTGATCAGCACAATTTTTTGAATATCCTATTTTAAAAAACAACATAAAGGAGAAGATACCATGGCAAAGAAAATTTTAGCACTTATCCTCGCACTCTTTATGCTTGTGCCCATGCTGGCTGCCTGCGGTGACGAAGAAAAGTCCGACCGCAAGGACCGTGAAGAGCGCGAAGAAAACGAAGACCGCGACGAAGACAAGACAGGTAATGCCGGAGGCTTTCTTGACGGCATTTTCGGCGGCGGCAAAGAACCCGAGCAGTCCGAACTCAAAGAAACAGTTCCCGTTCAGTCCGGAAATGCGGAACAGATACCCGACGAGCCTCAGCTTGATCCCGAATCACAGGAGATCATGGATTATGTAGACGATCTTGCCGCAAAGTATGATTTCTCGGGACAGACGTTCACATGGATCGGCAGCGGTTCACAGGCGCCCGAGTACCTTGAGGAAACGGGAGATATTGTAAACGATGCGCTCTACTTCCGTCAGAGAGACATTGAAAAGAAGTTCCACGTAGCGTTTAACAATCATATTCCCGAAAGTGTGGACGGGGAAGCGTATCATCCCGTAGTTACGGAAATCCGTAAAGACGTTATGGCAGGCACCGGAGATTATGATGCCGGTTACGGTACTGCTCCCGCTATATGTCAGCCTCTGCTGAACAACGGTGCGCTGACCGACGTGAATGACTTTGCAGGAATCGACCTCAGCCGCGAGTGGTGGACAGCGTCACTTACGGATACCTACAGCATCGGAGGAAGGATCTATTTCCTGAACGGAGACATCGTAACCTCAAACTACACCGCTGCTCACGCGATCCTCTTTAATAAGAACGTAGCGGAGGAGGCCGGAATTTACGACATTTATTCTCTTGTGCAAAACGGAGAATGGACTTTTGACGAGATGTTTGAAGCCGCTGAGCTTGTTCCCGAAAACGTTAACGGTACAGGTGTATACAGATATGCGACACCCAACGGAATGGCAGTTATCTACGCAAACGGTTATGTCGTAACACAGCTTGACTCCAAGGGACTGCCCTATGCACCCTCAACATTACCTAAGGAGCTTTCCGATATTGCCGACAAGTTTTCCGTAGTGTTCAGCGATGAAGCGCAAACGGTTCATCTCAAGGGCTTACGGAGCGGAACACTTGAAGATTTTGAAGAAAAGTACGGTTACGACAACGCCGGCGAAATGTTCGCAAACGGTGAAGTACTTTTCTATTTCACCACAACGGGTACCGCCATTGACCTTCATACGAAAGACGTGGAGTTCGGCATTCTTCCTCTTCCCAAGGGCACAAAGTCTCAGGAAAACTACGTTTCCTACGCTGACCCGTGGCTTGCTTTCAACGTGTTTGTACCCAAGACTACAAAGGACGCTACTGTAACAGGTGTTATCCTTGAAGCCATGGCGGCTCTCAGCCGTATTTACCTCAGAAGTGCGTATTACGACACTCTTCTCAGAGGACGTTCTACCTACGACAATGAGTCCCGCGAAATGCTCGACATAATCTTTGAAACTACGGTTAATGATCTTACAAGCGTTTTGGAAGAAGCGAATGACTTGAGTTTTTCAACATGTATGAGGTCGGCAGTTCAGGAATCAAGCGCCAACCTTGCAGCAATGTACATGTTACAGACGAAAATTTATAATAGTAGGATTCAGAGTATTCTCAAAACTATCCTTGATTGATCGATTTGCAAAATTATAACTATTCCCCGCCGTTTCCGATTTGCTCAGTACGGCGGGAGATTTTTCGTCATATATATTCTGTTTTGATAGATAAAAATAACAATTATTCTTGACAAAGCAGTCATATTATGGTATAAATAACTTAGTATTATACTTGTTTCTGTGGAGAGGTCATACATGGTAAAGCTTTTTGAAATTAACGGAAATCATTGTTATACGGATAATCCTCACGTAGAAAAAAACGTGTTCATCACTAAGGAACCCGATACCGATCCCCTGCCTCTTTACGAAGACATAAAGGATCAGCTTCCCCGTCCCTTCTGGGACGGTCACGACAGCGCCATTGAGTGCTATAACAAGGTGTGGGAAATAGGTTTTTCTAATCTCCGCCTTCCTAAAAAAGAAGCGAAGTTCGTTTCAAGCTTCATTGACACCGCCTTTAACGGATTCCTTTTCATGTGGGACTCAGCGTTTATTATGATGTTTGCACGCTACGGCTCCCGTGTGTTTAATTTTCAGAAAACTCTTGATAACTTTTACTCACGTCAGCACCGTGACGGGTTTATCTGCCGCGAGATGCTTGAGACAGACGCACTTGACAACTGGTCACGTGACGACCCGTGCTCAACAGGTCCCAACGTGCTTCCCTGGGCTGAGTGGGAGTATTACACACAGACGGGAGACTTGGATCGCCTTTCCAAGGTGTTTGATCCCCTTCTTGCATATCACAAGTGGCTGATGGATAACCGCACGTGGCAGGACGGCACCTACTGGAGCTGCGGAAACGCCTGCGGAATGGATAATCTTCCCCGAACCCAGTACGGATACGATCCCGAAAGTCATCACAGCTTCATGAGCTGGATAGACACCTGTGCTCAGCAGTATCTCAGTGCGGATATTCTCATTAAGATGAGTGAAGTTCTCGGACGTGAGGACGAAGCAGACTTCCTGAAGCCTGAAAAAGAGAATCTCTACCGAATTATCAACGAACAGATGTGGGACGAGAAGTCGGGCTTCTATTATGACAAGCTCCGTGACGGAATTCTCAGTCCCGTTAAGACTGTGGCACCCTTCTGGACTATGATATCAGGAATCGCAACAAAGGAGAGAGCTCACCGTATGGTAACGGAGCATCTCACCAACGAAAACGAGTTCTGGCGTCCCAACAAGGTACCCGCACTTTCTGCGGATCATCCCGGATATCTTGCTCTGTTTGGTTACTGGTGCGGCGGAGTATGGGCTCCTGCCAACTATATGATATTAAACGGACTTGAAAAGTACGGATACTATGACGTCGCACGTGAGATGGCGGTGGATTATCATAATTATGCCGTTAAGGTGTTCGAGAAGAAGGGTACTGTATACGAGTACTACTCACCCGAGCTTCCTTACAATAACAGCGGTAAGCCTGATTTCGTCGGTTGGGGCGGTATCGCGCCCGTTGCTGTGCTCTTTGAGTACGTATTCGGTATTAAGAGCAGCGCAAAGGACAGAAAGATCACGTGGCGCGTAGGCTGCACCGAACGTCACGGCATCGAAAAGTATCCCATGGGCGACTTCACCGTTGACCTTATGTGCGAATCCCGTGAATCTGATGACGAGCGTCCCGTCGTTACGGTAAAATCCCCCGTTCCCGTGACCGTTGAGGTGATCTGGAACGGTGAAACGTGGACTATATAAATTTAATTTACTTAGCTTGCAAAAATTTTATATATAAAAAGGAGAAAAAATTATGTTTTGCAAAAAATGCGGAAAGCAACTTCCCGACACCATCAAGTTCTGTGACGCTTGCGGTACACCTACAGGTGCAGGCCAGCCCGGAACACCCGTGAACAGACCTGTAAATCCTACAGCAGGTACTGCCACAACATCTTTTACCTTTGACTGGTTTAAGATCCTCACAAACATCGCTATCTTCGTAGGTGCTCTCTGGTACCTCGTAGCTGCGATCCTTCTCTTCTGCGGATGCACATGGGTTATTGAAGGCGAAAGCGCATCTTCATACATCTATGAATATTTACCAACAATCCAGCA
>JAZUBG010000042.1:0-14253 GCA_045638405.1 Eubacteriales bacterium
ATTACGACAAGTCACCTTGAGGTGTCCCTTTATATTTTCCCATCCTATTGAAACGGGATTCGAAAGGGGTCTGCCGCATACGGTACGTGCGGCAAAACACGCAGTGTTTTCCCCGTGGGGAGAAGGTGTGTTCGTACAGCACGAATGCACCGTGCAGAGACTTTCTTGTAATTATTGTAACTCATATTAAACCATTGGTTTAACTGATTAGAAACTTATCGAAACACTATTGACAGGAAAGTGATTAGATGAGTATAATATCAGTGTGATCACGTAACGTATACTACTATCTAAGGAGAGATAACTGTGACATACATTGATATTGATAAAGCAATAGTTGAAATTGTAAGAGAAAAATGTTCCGAATGCAAAGCCAGACTTGACAGTGTGTCAAAGGATAATCCAACTGAAAGAAAAGCACTTCAGCTTGAATATGGTATGTACACCTTCTGCGGTAATGCAGGAGCTATGTTTAACGGATGTGACAGACGCAAAGTTTTAGAGATCAGACATCGTTTTCTTAACGGAGTGATATACAAATACCCGAGACTCAATGAAGTTTACAGTAAGATTGATGAGGACGAAAAGCTTTGCTTTATCGCTGCGCTACAGGCAGAACTTTACATAAGAGATCAGTGGCTTGGCACACAAAAAGCGGAACTTGCCGCGGCAGAGGCTTCGGGTGACGCTAAAAAGGCGTTTGAATTCAGAATCAAGATCGGATCTGCTGAGAATATGTTCACCGCTTGGGAAAACTGGAGACGAGAAAACAGTGTTTTCTCCGGGATGTTCGAGGAGTAAGAAAATGAATCAATTTTCAGCGAACTCCGATTACGGTAAAATCTCGGAATTATACAAAGAAATCCCGCGCTCAATGTGCAAAAAGGACTGCATAAAGTGTTGTTCCAATATGATTCAGTTTACGCCAAGCGAGTGTACTGCCATGGGAGGATATGAATATAACGGCTTCTGTTCTCATGTTAAAGACGGGAAGTGCTCCATCTACGAAAACAGACCGTTTGTATGCCGTATCTTTGGAACAAGTGAAATGTTTAGGTGTGATGATTGTACCCCTGAAAGATTTTTAAGTGAAGAGGAAACCATCGACATTGTCCATCGGTATACGCAGATCAAAAGGAAGGAAGAGATGAAGTCGTGAACAATTATTCAATTCATATAGAAAACGGAAAAGTCGTCGGAGACTCGACTTTTTACCTGTTATCAAGCAGTATGCTTGACAGAGAATGCAAAAGACTTTGCAAGCTTACCGATGCTCTTGATAAAGATACGTCACGGAAAAAAGAAAACATAATGGACTACAAATGTGCCAAGTACCGCTATGCTGCCGTTTCTCTTATTCATAGCTTGTTATACAATAATGATCGCCTGAGAAAGCTTCGGGACACGAAAAAGACTTATTACCTTATGGAGAATTTCTGTGAGATACTCACTGCTAACGCGGAGTATTTTCACCTCTATGAAGCCGCACCTGAGAACGAGAAGCCTGATTTCAGCCTTTTTTACGGAACACTTGCTTTTATAGAAAGGGAACTCTCCGTCATCAAAGAAAAACTGCAAAACGCTAACGATTTTGAAAGAATAGAACTTGAAAAACGGGTCGGCGGACTTGAATTTTCCAAAGTGTGCCTTGACGAAGCATGGCAGAGACGGAAGGATGTGAGAGCGTGAAAGAAAAACTTGAACTTCTTAAGATCCTCGCAGACGAAACGCGCCTTGAAATACTCAACATCCTTATAAGAGAGGATTCTTACGTTGAAAAGATCGCCTGCGAGTTGTCACTCACCCCCGCAACTATTTGTTACCACCTAAAAAAGATGGAGGCGGCAGGTGTCGTCAACTGCTCACGTTCACAGTTCTATATTATCTACTCACTCAATCGCGATGTCTTCAATAAACCTCTCTATGAGCTTATTAAGAAAGATGCTCCTGTGGTAGATAAAGAGGAGAAATACAAAAATGAAATCCTCTCGAATTTCTTTAAGTACGGTAAACTGACACATATTCCTACACAGAGAAAAAAGCGCGAGATAGTCCTTGCAGAAATCGCAAAGGAATTTCAGCTTGAGCGAGAGTACGGAGAACGTGAAGTAAACGAAATAATCATGCGCTTCCACGAGGATTACTGTCTCATACGCCGTGAGATGATAGCTTTCGGTATCATGAGCCGTGAATATGAAATTTATAAAAGAATAAAATGAAAAATAAGATCCGTATAGCAGAAATGATTGTAAAATACCGAAAAGAGCACGGCCTTTCTCAGGGGGAGTTCGGAGAACTTCTCGGTGTAAGTGCATTTGCTGTTTCAAAATGGGAGAGAGAGATATGTTATCCCGATATATTTCTTCTGTCCGATATATCGGATATACTCGGTATCTCCATCGACGAGATGATGGGGAAAGTATAGTATATGTATTTGCCTCACAAGCAACAACATAGGGTGACCAAACGGTCACCCTATACTCGTTTTCTTCCAGCCATTCTCCCCCAATTTCCGCAGTACACTAAATTTCCCTTGACGAATCCTTCTGCATGATTTATAATATAAAAAACACTATTTGGAAGGTGTCATCATGACTCAAGATAAACAGTACCTTGTTTCCGTTGCGGAGAAGCTATGTATTCCCGCGCTTGAAAAAGCAATAAATAAATTCTATAAAAATGAACAGATCCTTATTGCCGATCACATAAGCTACGAATGCTCAAAAATGGAAGAGCTTTTCCGTCCCCTTTGGGGCATCACACCTCTTCTTCGTGAAAAAAGTTACACCGTTACCGTTTGCGGAGAGAAGCGCGATCTTGCTGAAGCTCTTCGCAGCGTTATTCTCGTAGGTAGTGACGAAACGAGTGACAAGTGCTTCTCTCGTTTTGCCGCAAACAGAGACGTAAATAATTTCGCAAACCAGATGATAACCGAATTTGCTCCTCTTTGTATTGCAATGTGTCAGGCACCTGAGGTGCTTTGGGAGCCTTTCTCCGATACTGAACGAGCAAAGATTGCCGCATGGGTAAGAGATTGGGCAGTATGTGCTCTCGTTAACTCATGGCAGAATAACCACTACTGGTTCCCCATGCTGGCGATTACCGCCATTGAAAAGCTGGGTATTGATTGCGGTGACGTTGAAGATCATATGAAAAAGGGACTTGACCTCATCGACGGAATGTACCTCTCTGACGGCTGGTATAAGGACGGTGCCTTCGGCAGATTCGATTTCTACGTTTCGTGGTCACATCATGTTTATCCTCTTCTTTGGTCATATCTTTCGGAAAACACACGCTTCTTTGATGCTGAAAGAACGGCAAGATTCAGAGAGCGTTCCGTTAAATTCTTCGATTACTATACACATATGTTTGACTTCGACGGTGCGGTCCCTGCTTTCGGCAGATCCCTCTCTTACCGTTTTGCCGAAAGTGCATATTTTGCGGCAGTTGCATTTGCCGGACTTGATATTGACCTTGGTCTTGCAAGACGTGCAATCGTCAAGAATGTGTCGTATTTTATGGACAACATGATCCTTCCCGAAGACGGCGTTCTCCCCGTGGGATATATGTACGAGGCGACTCCTCTTGCTGAAAACTATACATCATCCGGCGGAGCTTATTGGTGTGCGAAGACCTTCCTTGTTCTTTCTCTGCCCGACGGTCATCCTTTCTGGACTGATGAAGAGAAGCTGCTTCCCATTGAGAACGGAGAGTATCTTATCAATTCTGCTCCCGAAAAGATCGACCTTCTCCTCGAAGGTTCGCGTAAGGCAGGCGTCACCCTTTACAACAACTCATCCATGTGCTACACCTTTGAGTATGGCTGTGGCGGACGCTTCGGTGATATGCCTTCTTGTTACAGTAAATTCGTATACAACTCCCGTGCGGGATTTGGAATCTCGTCTCTTGACATGATCTCTCTTGATAACATGATTGGACTTGAAACGTGGGATGCAGTGATGACCTCCCGCCGTAACGGTTTCATTAACGAGGGAGTTTCTGACGGTGTTATGCGCTCAAGTCACAAGCCTTTTTCCAACGATACCTCAAATATCACTACGTGGATGCTCCCTCTCGGTGACGGTTTCCATGTGAGAGCACATAAGGTAACGCTTTCTCAGCCCTACAAGGTTATCGAAGGCGGATTCTCCGTTGGAACCTTCGACGACGGTTCAGTTATCACGGTAAACGAAGAGTTTGTGACCTTCTCTGATTGCAAGGGTAAGATCAGTAAGATCAAGACCGTCGGTTCAGTACCAACAAGTTACAGAATCGATTACCATATGCCCGCGTGTCATATTCTTGCTCCGGTAAGTGCTTATCCGGTCTACACAACCGCCGTTCTTGAGGCAGGCGAATATTATTTTGCCTCTGTATTCGGATTTACGACGGATGGAGAGTTTGGCGTTGAGCCTGAAATCACTCTTGAAGGTAACAAGCTTACCGTAAAACATAAGCATACAGTCAAAGAAATCGTACTTGAGTAAAATATTATGAAACTTTATATTACAATACCTGAGGGTGAAATCAGAGAAAGCTTTCTTGACAGCACGTCAATGAAAACTCTTGAAGAGAATTTCGACGTTGTCAAAAACGAAAGCGACAGAAATCTTACCGAAGAAGAACTTGCCGTTGTCGCAAGAGATTATGACGTGCTTGTAACAGGCTGGGGAACTGCTAACCTCAAAAAAGCAGGACTTACAGACAAGGGTACAAGACTTAAGCTTCTCGTCCATACGGGAGGAAGCGTCGGTGACCTTATCGATACGACGGCGTACGATAACGGACTTACCGTTATCAGCGGTAACAGTATATACGCCCGTTCAACCGCAGAGGGAGCTTTCGCATATATCCTTACGGGACTAAGACAGATTCCCCATGAGGTTTCAGCCATGAAAGAGCCGTCTTACTGGGACAGTCCCAGAAGAAGCGAAGGACTTTTCGGCAGAGACGTCGGTATTATTGGACTCGGTGCGGTTGCGCGAAGCCTCATTGAATTTCTGAAGCCTTTCGGCGCCCGTATCCGCGTGTACGATACTTACGAGATCGATAACGAGTATCTTGAATCTGTAAACGCAGTACAGACCACTCTCGAAGAAGTTCTATCCGAGAGTACAGTAGTGTCTCTCCACGCTGCACTTAACGAAAAAACAAGAGGAATGATAGGTCGTCGTGAGCTTTTAATGATCCGCGACGGCGCGCTGCTTGTGAATACCTCGAGAGGTCCGATAATCGACGAGACCGCTCTTACAGAAGAGCTTTCTACGGGACGATTCCGTGCTGTACTCGACGTGTTCCATCACGAACCTCTTTCACCCGACAGTCCTTTCAGAAAAATGGATAACGTGTATCTTATACCTCATAAGGCAGGACCAACTTTTGACCTCAGAGGGTATATCGGACACTGCCTTACTGAAGACGCTGTGCGCTTTATCAAAGGTGAGACTCTTAAATATGAAATTGACAGATTCAGTGCAGAAAGAATGACTAGACATGGGTAAGATATGATGAAAACTGCATTTTCCACACTTTTCTGTACGGATAAGTCCGTACATGAAATAACAGATCTTGCGCAAAGATCAAAAATCGATGGCGTAGAGCTTCGCGTGGACGACGTCCTTCTTGAAAAATTACTTAATAGCGAAGACGACTTGAACTCTTTTCGTAAAGCAGGAATACCCGTATGCGATGTGGCCTCAAGCATTTTTGTAAGAGGCGAGGGCGCGATTTCTTCGTGGAATTCATACGTTCAGCTTGCGCATAAACTGGGAAGTCCTGCCGTCAGAGTGTTTGCATCATGTAAAGGCGACGGTAAAGTTGATCTTGATGCTATTGCGGCAGACCTGATGTCACTCTGCGACATCGCTGCTGAGGTTGGAGTTGAGATATGGCTCGAAAACCACAGCGAACTTTCACTTGGGGCAACCTGCAGACAGATACTTGATATGGTTGACAGACCTAACCTTATGATCCTATGGGACGTGCTTCACAGTATTGAATACGGAGAAGCTTTGGAGGAAACTCTGTCTTATATCGCGGATTTTGTCGCTCACGTTCATTTGAAGGACGGATACTACGTTGAAGGACACACCGAATATAAGCTTTGTGCTCTCGGAGAGGGAAGATTTCCTTTCTGTGAGCTTGCCGCACTGCTGAAAAAGCACGGATATGACGCATATCTGTCACTGGAATGGGAATCAAAATGGCATCCGAGCCTTGAGGAAGTTTATGCAGACAATTTTGAACTTCTCGAAAAATATAAAGAAATTCTTAAGAAAACGGGGTTTACAGAATGAGAATTGCTACAATCGGTATAAACGAAAGAGGATTTATCGGCCGTACCCAGAGCGAGATGCTTGCCTGGTGTACGGAAAAGTGCAGAGAGCTGAAGAGTCAGTCTCCCGATATGATAATTTTCCCTGAGATAGTGTTCATCATGTATCCTCAGAATGAACCTCTCAGCTACGCGGAGTTTTTTCCTCTTGCGCTTGAGGGAATGAAGAACGTAGCCCGTGAAGTTAATTCCTACGTTGTTTTCAATATTTACGAGCCTGCAGACGACAACGAAAGATATATCAGTAATTTCGTAATTAACAAAAACGGCGAGATCGCAGGAAAATACAGAAAGATGTATCCCACAAAGGGCGAGATGGCAAGCGGAGTCGTGCCGGGGAACGAGCACACCGTTGTTGACACCGAATTCGGTAAGATCGGTATCGCTACCTGCTTTGACATCGGCTTCAGACCTTTCTGGCAGAAGCTCCGTGACCTTGGGGCGCAGGCGGTTATCTGGACTTCGGCATATGATGGCGGTAAGCTTCTTGATGCTTACGCAGTTTACCACGGTTATTGGGTGATCTCCTCAGTTCGTACCTTCCGTTCAAGAGTTATCGACCCTGCGGGACGAAGCGTTGCGGAGAGCGCAAGATGGGACAACGTTTGCCTATGCGACATTGATCTTAATATGGAGCTGTTCCATATCGACGATCAGATTCCGAAAATCGCGGAGATAAGACGGAATTACGGAAGTGACGTGAAAGTGGAAACACTGTCGGAAGACAATATCTTCAGCGTAGCTTCTTTAAAAGGCGGAATTACGGTAGAAAAGATTAAAGAGGACATGAACCTCGTCAGCTACCGCGAATATCACGAAGAAGCACTTGATCTCAGAGAAAAGGCTTTGAAATAAGTAGTTTGGTTAACCTAATTTGTAGGTGAGAAAAATGAATGTAAGGTTGATAAAATTATCAAAAGAATACTATATTCAACTATCTGAGATGATTGACGAATGGAAATTAGACCACGAAGTGAATGGGGGCAATCGTTCTCCGTGGGCAATTTTCAAAAACGATTATCATGACTTTGATTACTATTTGGATAATTTGGAAATCAATGAACCAACAGACTCAAAAGTACCCGACTCTGTTTATTTTTTGTTAGATGAAGAAAGAGACATATTATTAGGTGCTGTGAACATCAGGCATTATTTAAACGATTATTTGTTACAGTTTGGTGGACATATTGGAGATGGTATCAGACCAAGTGAAAGAAGAAAAGGGTTTGCTACAGAAATGATTCGTTTGTCCTTAATTGAATGTAAGAAATTAGGGATTGGCAGAGTGTTGATGGTTTGCGATAAAACAAATGTTGGTTCTGCAAAGAGCATTATAAAAAACGGTGGAGTTTTAGAAAATGAATTTGCAGATAAGGATGGGAAGATACAGCAAAGATATTGGATAGATTTGGTTTAACAAATTAGTATTTCTATTAGGAAATTGTTTTATTGATGGGTTTTACAACACCTAAACATAGTACTAACAATTCAAAAAGCCAACCTGCCTTGGGGCAGCTTTTCCTTTTTCGTTTTTAATTATTACTGATAGTTGATAAGACGGATTTCAAAGGGACTATCGGGATTCGGATTCTTTACAGTGATGGAAACTGTGTGTTCTCCTGCAGAGAGAGTATCGGAAATGAGATTGGGGTTATCATCACATGCAGTCTCAATTTTTGTTGTACCGTCAATTGTGATCTCAATGATAACAGCCTCACCGTTGCCTTCTTCATCAATACCTGCGCCGTAGGAGTGGATGTAAAGCTCCTTACCCACGGTCTTGAATACGAGAGGCTCAGAACCACCATTGTGTACGATACGGGAAGTGTACTGGTCATCAACCTCCTCACCATTGATCACCATTTCCCAGCTACCGTAGGACACGATCTTATCGGTATTGTTCATATGGTCGATGGTCTGAAGATTCATGAACTGATCACCGTAGAGCATATCAGCGGGAAGAGGCTTTACTTTAAGCTCATCAGCAGATGCATTCTTGATTTCTTCGCGAATCGCATTAAGTGAAGCTTCAACCATATGAGCCTTCATCTGATGACCCCAAGTTGTAGGATGGAGACCGTCGTGAGTATAGTCGGTAACAAGCATCTTACCGGTGTTTACACCTGCAACGAAACCGGAGTGCATATCGATTACGGGAAGACCGTAGTACTTAGCAATTTCAAAGTGTGCTTCGCGTACCTCGGGACCCTTACCGGTACCGCTGTTACAAAGTACAACGATTACTGCAGTATTTTCACCGTATTCAAGGCATCTTCTTGCGAGAGATTCAAAGCTTCTGCGGTTGAAGTCAGAGTTGCCACCGTCATTTACAGAGAACTCGATAAATACGATATCGGGATCATAATTGAGAACGTGGTTCTGAAGACGTTTGTTACCGAAGTCGGAACCTGTACCACCCCAACCAGCGTTGGTACCGATTACTTCAGCATTGGGATACTGAAGTCTGAACCAGTCAGTAACGGAAGAGGGCCAGTTACCGTTCTTGTCAGCGCCTGCACCTGCGGTGAGAGATCCGCCGATATAACCGATGCTGATCTTCTCTCCTGCTTCTGCCTTAGCAAATGCCTTTGCAATTCTTGCAACATTACCTGTGGAGTGAACTGCGGTTTCGGTAATAACCTTATAAAGCTCGTCAGAAATACCGATGTCATAATTTGCGTGATCAACAACGTAGTCATCACGGATTACGCTGAATACACGACCCTTGGATGTTGTGCTTTCACCTGTTTCAAGATTCTTGATGGCGAAGCTGATCGGAATAGTACTTGCCTCACCGACCTCTGTTCTGCCCATATAGCAGTTCTGGTTGTGAGTATCTCTAAAGGAATTGAACTGAGTATCGGTCATAGTAAGCTGATACTTTTCCTCGGACAGACCAAGCTGGGGAAGGATCTGCTCGCCGATAACGTCAGGTCTGTTTTCTCTGAAGGGGAGCCATGTTCCATAGTGGAGTGTGGGCTTGCCCTTTTCGTCACATGCAAGGTAGTCAAGAATGTTTTCATACTTGACGTACATTGCATCAACTGCTTCGGGAAGCTTGTTTGTGTAGCGAACGATGATAGTTGCGATCTCAGCTCTTGTTGCGGGAGCCTGAGGATTGAAGTTACCGTTAGCGTCACCTGTGATAAGAGCAGCCTTACGTGTTGCCTCAACGCCTACTGCAGCCCATGAAGAGATCTTGTCGGCATCCTTGAATTCAACAGCATCAGCAGAGTTCTTAAAGCCGATACCCTCGTAATCCATGAAACGTGAAGTCATAAGCATAAGCTGTTCACGTGTGATGGGGTGGTTACCGCCGAAAGTCTGAGCATTACCGTAACCGGTAATTACGCCTGCCTTCTCAGCCCAGCCTACGTACTGCTTGTACCAAGCGTCTGCAGGCACGTCTGTGAAGGTGAATTCCATATTAGGCTCACCGCCGCTGAGACGGAAGAGGATGGCAACGTACTCAGCTCTTGAAAGATTCTTGAGAGGAGCAAAGGTAGTGTCGGATGTACCGTTCATGATACCAAGCTCATTAGCCTTGACAACAGCAGATGTGTACCATGCATCATCCGGTACGTCTGTCCATTTTGTAGCTGAAACGCAAACAGCCATGCAGAAAAGAACTGCGAGACAACTTACAACTACAAGAAGTTTTTTGAGATTTTTCATGTCTTTCTCCTTTTTAGTTCGCGTAGAACAATTAAGATAATATTATTATAAAATGAAATTACCGAAAAGTCAAGCGTAGAGTTGATTTTTATCTTTTGTGAAGTATTAAAAACGCGGCTGTCCATTTTGAAACAGCCGCGTTCAGATGATTTTTATCGATAGTTAATAAGAAGGATCTCAAAAGGATCGTCGGGATTCGGATTCTTTACCGTTACGGAAACGGTATGCTCACCATCGGGAAGATCTTTTGTTATTGAGTAGGGCTTGTCTCCTCCGTTAGATTCAAACTTGTACTTGCCGTCAACTGTGATCTCAATGATAACAGCTTCACCGTTACCGTCCTTGTCAAGGCCTGCACCGTATGAGTGGATATAGAGCTCTTTGCCCTCAGTCTTAAATACGAGAGGATCGTTTCCACCCTTATGGGTAATAGGAGAGGAATACTGATTGTCATTAGTGAAATTCGTGTTAACAGTCATTTCCCAGCTTCCGAAAGACACGATCTTATCGGTGTTGTTCAAATGGTCGATGGTCTGAATACCCAGGAACATGTCGCCATGGAGCATAGTTTCGGGAATGGGCTTGACTTTAAGATCGTCAGCGGAGGAATCCTCGATCTTATCACGGAGAGCATTCAGGAAATACTCTGTCATGTGAGCCTTCATCTGATGACCCCATGTTGTAGGATGGTCACGGTCGTGTGTGAAGTCTAAAACATCGATCTTACCGGTGTTGAGACCTGCAACAAATCCTGTGTGCATGTCGATTACGGGAAGATCGTAGTATTCAGCGATAGCGGCATGAGATGCACTTACTTCGAGACACTTGCTGCTCTCAGTGTAACAGAGAACTAAGATTACAGCGGTGTCTTCGCTGTATTCGAGACATCTTTTTACAAGACACTCGTAGCTTCTGCGGTTGTAGTCATCATGGCCGTCATTAGTTGCATACTCGATGAATACGATATCGGGGTCATAATTGAGAATGTGGTTCTGAAGACGGGTGTTTCCGTAATCGGAGTTAGATCCGCCCCAACCTGCATTAGTACCGATAACCTCAGTTTCGGGATATTGTGTTCTGAACCAGTCGGTAACGGAAGCGGGCCAGTTACCGTTAGTGTCAGCACCTGCACCTGCAGTGAGGGAGCCGCCGATGTATCCGATACTGAGCTTTTCACCGCGTTCAGCTTTCTCAAACGCTTTTGCAATTCTTGCAACGTTTCCTGTGGAGTGAATCGTGTTAGAGACAAGAGTATTATAAAGCTCGTCGGAAATGCCGAGATCGTAATTTGCGTGATCGATAACGAGGTTGTCGTAATATACGTTGAATACACGACCTTTAGACTTGGTTGTTTCACCGGTCTCAAGGTTCTTGATGGCAAAATTGATCGGAATAGAACTTGCTTCACCTACCAGAGTTCTGCCCTGATAGCAGTTCTGGTTATGAGTATCTCTGAAAGCCACAAACTGTGTGTCTGTCATTGTGATCTGGTACTTTTCTTCGGAAAGACCAAGCTGAGGAAGGATCTGCTCGCCGATAACGTCAGGTCTGTTCTCTCTGAAGGGAATCCATTTTCCAAAATGGAGGGTGGGCTTGCCATTTTCGTCGCATGCAAGGTAGTCAAGCATATTTTCGTACTTAACGAACATCGCGTCAACTGCCTCGGGAAGCTTATCTGTGTAACGTACAACGATAGTCGCGATCTCAGCTCTTGTTGCAGGATTCTGAGGATTGAAGTTACCGTTAGCGTCACCTGTAATAAGCGCAGCCTTACGAGTTGCTTCAACGCCTACAGCAGCCCAGGATGAGATCTTATCAGCATCCTTGAACTCAACTGCGTTTTCAGAGTTTTCAAAGCCGATACCTTCGTAATCCATAAAGCGTGAGGTCATGAGCATGAGCTGTTCACGTGTGATAAGCTCGTTGCCGCCGAATGTCTGAGCGTTACCGTAACCGGTGATAACACCGCTCTGTTCAGCCCAGCCTACGTACTGCTTGTACCAAGCGTCAGCAGGTACGTCTGTGAAGCTGAAGTCAAGGTTAGCTTCACCGCCGCTGAGACGGAAGAGGATCGCAACGTACTCAGCTCTTGAGAGATTCTTGAGAGGTGCGAATGTGGTGTCTGACGTACCGTTCATAATACCGAGCTCGTTAGCCTTGACAACAGCAGATGTGTACCAAGCGTCATCGGGCACGTCTGTCCATTTTGTAGCGGAAACGTAAATTGCCATGCAGAAAAGAACTGCGAGACAACTTACAACTACAAGAAGTTTTTTGAGATTTTTCATGTCTTTCTCCTTTTTAGTTCGCGTAGAACATCTAAGATAATATTATTATAAAATGAAATTACCGAAAAGTCAAGCAAAACGAAAACGTTATGCCGACATTTCGGTAATTCTTTGTTAATTCAAATCATGGAGTTTGACTATAACCTCATCGGCTAGCTCACCTGCAGTTCGAATCTTGCCATCCTTGTCCGGGATAACGCTGATACCGTCATATCTCTTAAACCAGGTGATCTGTCGTTTGGCGTAATTTCTCGTGTTCTTTTTTAGAGTTTCAACTGCAAACTCAAGCGGTAACCCGTCTCTGAGATGTAACAGAAGCTCCTTATAGCCTATTGCCTGTGAAGCGGTGGAGCCGTCTTTCAGTTTTCCCGATCTGTACAGCTCGTCAGCTTCAACAAGAAGACCGTCATTAAGCATTATATCAACTCTGCGGTTTATTCTGTCGTAGAGAATATTTCTGTCTTCATAATCAAGGGTGACTACCGTGTAGTCGTAAGGCGACTCACCGACAACGGTCTTTTTGTCAGATTCGGTTTTAGTGACCCCAGTTACGAGATATATTTCAAGTGCACGAATGACACGCTTAACGTTATTCGGGTGGATACTGTCAGCCGATTCGGGATCGACCTCCCGAAGTCTTGCGTGAAGTGCTTCGTTGCCGTGAAGCTCGGCAAATTTCGCAAGCTCGCGACGGATCTCGTCGGATGTGTCACTTCCGCCTTCTGCTTCCGAAAATGAAGTGGGACGGAGAAGTGCGTCAAGGTACATTCCCGTACCGCCGCATATAATTGGCAGTTTACCGCGTGACGTAATGTCCTCAATGGCTTTTGCCGCTCCTGCGGCAAAATCGGCTGCCGAATAGTCAACGTCAGGCTCGCACACGTCGATCATGTGGTGGGGAATTCCTTCCATTTCATCTGCAGTAGGCTTTGCCGTGCCGATATTCATACCGAGGTATATCTGCATGGAGTCGTAGGACACTATCTCACCGCTGAGTCGTTTCGCAAGCTCAATAGCAAGCGCGGATTTACCCGATGCGGTAGGACCTCCCACTGCAATTATTCTTATTTTTCCACTGTTATCTTTATTCATTGGTCTTTTACTTGATTTCAATACCATTTCAATATTCACTCTTGCCTGTCACATGATCATTCTTCTCATAGAATGATCATTGCGTCTCCGAAGGAGAAGAATCTGTACTTGTCATTTACAGCCTCTTTGTATGCTGCAAGCATTCTCTCGCGGGAGGCAAATGCGGAAACGAGCATAAGAAGTGTGCTTTCGGGAAGGTGGAAGTTTGTGATAAGCGCATCTACCGCCTTGAAACGGTATCCGGGATAGATAAATATCCCCGTGTCACCCGCATAGGGCTGAACCTTGCCGTCATCCATGGAAACGCTTTCAAGAACCCTGCAGGAGGTAGTTCCCACAGCAATGGTACGACCGCCTGCCGCACGGCGTGAGTTGATAAGCTCTGCAGTATCGGTGTCCACCATGATGAACTCTGAGTGCATCTCGTGATCCGCAATCTTCTCCTCCTTAACGGGACGGAATGTTCCGAGACCCACGTGGAGAAGGACCCGCGCGATCCTACATCCCTTTTCTTCGATCTTTGCCATAAGCTCTTCGGTGAAGTGAAGTCCCGCCGTAGGTGCCGCCGCTGAGCCTTGAGTCTTTGAGTAAACAGTCTGGTATCTGTCCTGATCTTCGAGCTTTTCTGTGATATACGGGGGAAGAGGCATAGTTCCGAGGTCGTCGAGTGCATCGAAAAGGCTTGTGTAGCAATCTGCGGGAACGAATCTTACCACTCTGCATCCGCCCTCGACTACGTCTTCGATGTAGGCTGAAAGCTTACCGTCACCGAACTCAATAACGTCACCGATCTTTGCACGTTTGCCGGGACCCGCGAGAGCCTCCCAACGGTCGTTTTCGATCTGTTTCAGAAGCAAAAGCTCA
>JAZUBG010000043.1:0-2315 GCA_045638405.1 Eubacteriales bacterium
ACAGAAGCCACAGCTTCATCACAGTTGATGCTCTTGAGGCAGGTAAGCACGTAATGTGTGAAAAGCCCATGGCTATCAACTCCGTAGAGGCTATGAAGATGATCGACGCTGCAAAGCGTACTGGTAAGAAGCTTACTATCGGTTACCAGAACCGTCAGAGAGCTGATATTCAGATGATCCGTGACAGAATCGACAAAGAGGACATTCTCGGTGAGGTTTACTACGCGCGTGCTATCGCTATCCGTCGCCGCGGTGTTCCGAACTGGGGTGTATTCACCAACGAGTATGAGCAGGGTGGCGGTCCCCTCATCGATATCGGTACACACTCCCTTGACCTTTCTCTCTGGCTCATGGGTAACTACAAGCCTCTCTACTGTGTAGGTAAGGCGTTCAAGAAGCTCGGTAAGCTTCCTCTCGTTGAGAATTGTGACTGGGATCCCGAAATGACTGTTGAAGACAGTGCGTTCGGTTTCGTAGTAATGGAAAACGGTGCAGTTATCTCTATTGAGGCTGCATGGGCAATCAACCTCCACGAGGCTAACGAGGCTATGATGGTTCTCGCAGGTACTAAGGGTGGTGTTGACCTCTTCGGCGGTATCCGTTTCAACGGTACACGCGACGGTGAGAGATACTACGAAGAGTTTGCTCACGACGCATATAAGCCCGCGCTTATGTCGAGCGTTGTTGCTGCTGACGATGAAGAGGACAACGAAATTGAGGGTCAGGTAGAGGCAAGACAGTGGATCGACGCTATCCTTAACGATACAGATCCTTGTGTACTTCCCGAGCAGGCACTCGTTGTAACAAGAATCCTCGAGGGTATTTACGAGTCTTCCAAGACCGGCGACATCTACAGATTCTAATCAACTTATTTTAGGGGGATTTGCGTGCATTTCCCCCTTTTTACTTAAAAAATGCGGAATTTGCCGCAGATTGAGGATAATCTATGAAAAAAATTATTAAAACAATAGCTTGTATCATTACACTTGTGTGTGTTGTCGCAGGTGTTGTCAGCGCAGCATCGGAGAAGCTTCCCTTTACCGATGTGCCGGAGGACGCATGGTACTACGGTACCGTTGCGGAAGCATACGAGACGGGAATCATGAAAGGTCAGTCCGACACACTTTTTGCACCTGTAAAGACTATGACACGAAGCGAATTTATCACACTTCTTTCCCGTCTTGCGGGAGCAGATACAGAGGGATTTGCAAAGAATATCGCAAAGTTTGACGACGGTGACACCGCCGCATGGTATGCAGGTGCTATGGGCTGGGGAGTTGAAAGAGGACTCGTAACTGGCTTTGACGATAACACTGTCCGCCCCATGCAGACTATTACCCGTGCCGAACTTGCGGTACTTATTAACCGTTACCTCAACTACATGGGTTATACTCTCCCCGTGACAGCGGAAGACGGAAAGTTCACTGACAGTGACAAGATCCTCGACTGGTGTGCCGCTGATATTGAAGCATGCCGCCGCACGGGAATCTTCGCGGGCGACGAGGCGGGTAGGTTCAATCCTACCAATGAAGCGACACGCGCCGAGGGCGCGACTATTGCGCTCCGCCTTACAAAGTCCGTAGGTGAACTTCTCGCTACAGAAGGTGTTGTTATCGGACGTGAGGGCGAGGAATCTCCTTTTACCATTCTGTACGTATTCGGCACAAACGGAAATGCTGACGCACAGGATTTCACCTTCAGACGAATCACTCAAGAACTTGATATTACCTTTGAAAATCAACCTTACAACAAGGCCAAGGGAGAGAACCTCCAGATCGTGTTCGACGTTCCTACTGACCCGGACATAGCGGAAATGAAGGAGTCTCTCGGTGAGAACTCTTACCACGTTAAAGTAAAGCTTGATGGAGAATATACCAAGGTTCTCTTTGCGTATACATCGGAATTTGCAAGAAGCTATGCCATTGAATATATACTCTCAGAACACGTGAAGGACGGAGTTCTTGCGCTCCCCAGCGACTTCGACTTTAAGGGTGAAGCAGATCCCATGGAATTCATCAAGGTGGACGATACCATTGGCAGAAACTGCCGCGACCCCTTTGTCATTTACGAAAACGGAACCTACTACGTATACTTCACGGGATGGCACGTATATAAGAGCACGTCTCTTGACGGTCCTTGGACACAGGTTCCGAATGCGGTAGTAAAGCCCGACGATTACAAAGCAAATTCTTGGGCTCCCGAGGTACACAAGTACAACGGCAAATACTATATGTTCACCACGTATTCTCCCAAGGAAACTCTCAATCCCTACGAGAACCATGGCTGTATCATCATGGAGTCAGACAGTCCCGAAG
>JAZUBG010000044.1:0-10169 GCA_045638405.1 Eubacteriales bacterium
CAGGCGGAGCACACGGTTACCAGGGGCTGGTTCTTGTCTCTGGCTTCCGTCAGCGCCCGTACGGAGGAGAGCTTGCTGGCAATTTCGTCCTTGGCCGTGGAGAACACGCCGCCGCAGCACTGCCAGTTTTCAATCTCCTCCATGGTGATGCCCAGCGCTTCGGCGCAGACTCTGGCGTACTTGTCCAGATCCTTCGCCTTCGTCTTCAGGGTACACCCGGGGAAGTAGCTTACGTTCATAAAACCTCCAGAATACGCATTATGAAATAAGAGATACGGGTACATACCGCGTTCCAATCTCCCGTGCGATAGCCTCCTATCTCTTATTTCTGCTTTCTTATTTCTGATCTGTCATTTACGCCATCTGTTCGGGATGGAGTACTTCGTCAAATTTTTCTGCGGTCAAAAATCCCAGTTCTACGCAGGCTTCTTTCAGGGAAATGTTGTCCTTATATGCCTTCTTGGCGGTCTTGGCGGCGTTTTCATAGCCGATGTAGGGGTTCAGGGCGGTAACCAGCATCAGGGAGTTGTGCAGGTTGTGGTGCATCTTTTCCTTGTTGGCGGTGATGCCGACGGCGCAGTTCTTATTGAAGGAAACGATTGCTTCGGCCATCAGTCTGGCGGACTGCAGGAAGTTGTAGATGCACACGGGCATGAACACGTTAAGTTCAAAGTTACCCTGGGATGCCGCCATTGTCACTGCCACGTCGTTACCCATTACCTGAACTGCAACCATTGTTACAGCCTCGCACTGAGTGGGGTTAACCTTACCGGGCATGATGGAGGAACCGGGCTCGTTCTCGGGAATGAAGATCTCGCCGAGACCGTCGCGGGGACCGGAAGCAAGCCAACGAACGTCGTTAGCGATCTTCATCATATCAGCCGCGAGAGCCTTGATCGCGCCATGAGCGAATACAAGCTCATCCTTGGATGTGAGAGCGTGGAATTTGTTGCCTGCAGTGATGAAGGGCTTACCTGTGATCTCAGCAACCTTAGCGGCAACTGTAGTATCAAAGCCTGCGGGAGCGTTAAGACCGGTACCTACTGCGGTACCGCCGAGAGCAAGCTCGAAAAGGGGCTTAACTGCGAGGCGGAGGAGTTCAACGTCTCTCTCGAGAGAACTTCTCCAGCCGCTGATCTCCTGGCTGAACTTGATGGGAGTAGCATCCTGAAGGTGAGTACGTCCACTCTTAACGATACCCTCATTTTCCTCTTCGAGTCTCTTGAATGTTGCGATAAGTTCCTCTGCAGCGGGGATAAGCTTATCTTCAAGAGCGATTACAGCAGCGATGTGCATTGCTGTGGGGAAGGTGTCGTAGGAGGACTGGCTCATGTTTACGTCATCGTTGGGATGAAGGAGCTTCTTGCCGAGGATCTGATTTCCGCGGTTAGCGATAACCTCGTTGGAGTTCATGTTGGACTGTGTACCGGAACCTGTCTGCCATACAACAAGGGGGAAGTTGTCCATGAGAGCGCCGGAGGAAACCTCGTCGCAAGCCTGTGCGATAGCACCAAGCTTCTCATCTGTCATCTTCTCGGGCTTGAGAAGATTGTTTGCCATAGCGGCAGCCTTCTTGAGAATGCCGAAGGCGTGTACGATTTCACGGGGCATTGTTTCAATGCCTACGCCGATGGGGAAGTTCATAGAGCTTCTCTGTGTCTGTGCAGCCCAGAGTTTATCAGCAGGAACCTTAACTTCTCCCATGGAGTCGTGTTCAATGCGGAATTCCATATGAATGTGTATCCTTTCGGTTTGATATAGTGAATTGTGGATTTATCAGAACTTGATTTCTCTGATGATATTCTTGAGGCACTCAGCGCTGTGGCGAAGTTCCTCTACCTCTTCGTCATTGAGGGGGAGCATTACCTTGCTGTGCGCACCGTTCTTACCAACGATGTTGAGAAGGCTGAGACATACGTCGTCAATGCCGTACTCACCGTGGAGCATATTGGATACTGTAAGAGTTGTGTCGATACCGGAGAGGAGGCACTTACAGATGTGGCACACAGACATGGATACCGCATAGAAGGTAGCACCCTTTCTCTGGATAACGCTTGCACCTGACTTTCTTACGTACTCTTCAACAACGTCTTCCTCGAAATCGGGGTAGATCTTGCTTGTCTTTGTGAGGAGAGAGTCGCGGAAGTTCTGAACGGGAACGTTGGAAATGTTTGCGATAGACCACGGAACAAACTGAGATTCGCCGTGCTCGCCGAGAACGTAAGCGTGTACGTTGTGCTGGCTTACCTTGTAGTACTCAGAAAGTCTGGAACGGAGACGAGCTGTATCAAGGATTGTACCTGAACCGATTACTCTCTCTTCGGGAATACCGGAGATCTTTGTGAATACGTATGTGAGTACGTCAACGGGGTTACTTACGATAACGTAGGTTGCGTCGGGAGCGTACTTGGTGATCTCGGGAGTGATTGACTTGAGGATATTTACGTTGGTCTGAGCGAGGTCGAGTCTGGTCTGACCGGGTTTTCTTGCTACACCGGATGTGATAACTACGATGTCACTTCCCGCAGCATCGGGATAGGAGCCTGCGTAAACAGTGCAAGGATTGCAGAAAGGAGTGCCCTGACGGATATCAAGCGCTTCTCCAAGAGCCTTCTCTCCGTTGATGTCGATCATGACGATCTCAGATGCAAGTCCGTTGATCGTAAGAGTATAGGCGATGGTGGAACCTACGCTTCCGGTTCCGATTACGGTAATTTTGTTCATGTTTTTTTCCTCTCTTTTTTCTCAAGATCGCTCTCGCGTCTCATATTTAACTATTCAATATTCTGCATGATTTCCGCGCCGACGCGGACATCCGCACAGGGGATAAAATGTACCCTTCGCACGTGTCAGCTTTCGCCGACCAAAGTCATATACACACACTTATCACACCTTACAACATTATATCAAATATTTCTCTTTTTTTCAAGTCGTAAAATCACACAATATATAATAATACTTTTGTATATCTTGGTCAAAACACACATAATAGCCCTCAATAACCCCCCGATTTAGTATTTGAATTTGAGTAGTATGACAAAATTACCGAATGTACGTAAAGTGAAGAAAAACTGAATTTTCGCGATATTTTTCGATATTCGATAAATAAAGAAAACAATAACAAAAAAAAGCACTGCGTCAGATCCGAAGAACGGAAATGCCGCAGTGCAGGCAATTAAATTGAATTTGTATTTATTACAGATCAGACTCTCAGAGCAGATCATCGTCTCCTGCGCGTTTGAAGAAGCCGCCGGACTTCTTTGGAGGTACAGGATCGGGAGCTGGTTCGGGCTCGGGTTCGGGTTCGGGAAGTACTTCAAATGCGGGTTCTTCTTTCTTCACCCTTCCCACCAAAATATCAAAAGCATCCTGAAGCTCAATTCTCTCAGCAGGGTCTGCATTCAGCATAGACTCAATAATTCCACGGAGAGGTTCCGGAATATTCGGGGACACAACAAGTCTCTCTCCATCCACAACAGATTCAAAGGGATATGCATATTTATTCACATCGTACCCGGGAAGTCCGCCTGTAAAATACTGATGGAACATAAGGCCGAGCGCAAAAACATCGATCTTTCTGTCTATATCACCCTCTTCAGTGGCAAGAAGCATAAATGATTCGGGGGCGAAATAAACCATGTCACCCTGGAACTCGTCAAATGTGGGCGGAGCATCCTCAAGGAAGCTGCTGTCAAAGTCAATGAGCTTTGCCGTATAACCTCCTTCAGTCTTCTTAATAAGCACGTTTGAAGGCTTGATATCCCCATGAACTATCCCCTTTTCATGAAGCCGAGCCACATTGTACGTAAGTACCTTTACAAGAAGAATCTTCTGTTCAAGAGTAAAATACTCAGAAATATAGTCTACTCCGAGCTTATCTGAATCTACCTTCTCCGTTACCACGTAATATTTACCTTTATCTCTGAAAAAACGTTCAACAACAATAATATTTCCCGTATTACACGAATAAAGGCGGTTATAAAGCTCAAGCTTACGTCTTTCAAATTCGTCGCATACGTTCTTTTTACTTGCAATTACCTCAGGGCTGAGAAGCGATGTGTCAGTCGGATATACGGGAGAGAGAAATTCCTTGATAAAATATACATTCTTCCCCTTGGTCGCAAACCCCCATTTTGAGAATCCGCTGTCGTCGTTCTTCAGTTCATCGACAAGAGTATAGTCACCAATCTTCATGTTTAACTCTGCTTTCCGTAATAATATGTCCGGTATTCGTTCCACATATCCTCAAGCTCGCTTTCGCTTGCTCCGGGGATACGGGAAATGTATTTTTCATAAAGTTCTTTTTTACGCGGAGCAAATTTAGCCTTCATTTTTTCAAATCCGCCGAATCCGCAACTCACAACGCCGAGAGTGTAGTCGTCTCCCGTATATTTCAGTATATATTTTCCGAGAGCTTCCTTCCACTCCTCCTCGTCAGAGACGCTTGACATGGTATCGAGAAGCATGTACTCGAATTCCATCGGTGTGGAAAAATACCCAAAGCATCCGTCGGTTGACACTATAAGAATAACCTCTTTGTCAAACTCCACGGAACGGTAGTTGAGGCTGAATCCGCCTTCTGCACAAAGGTAATTCTTAAGGTTACCGTCACTTTTAAGGTTGCTGAGTGCATTCTCGTCTCCGAGAACATCGTCTACAGTAACCTGAATCAGTCCGTCGGGCGTAAGCAAGTATCCTCTCGAGTCCCCTGCCCAAGTGAACATGGCAACGTTAGAAGACCTTGCGCATCTAAAAAACACGCTTGACACAGTAGTGGGAAAACTCTTTGAAAGCGCACCCTTCATCATGGTTTTTGCAACTGATGAGTTTGCCGCCACCAATCTTTCGAGATAAAGAGATGCAAGAGAAATACACGAATCCTGAAGGTTCGTCGGCTTGATCATGGGTCTTGCATTGGGAATCTCGCCAAACCAGTCAAGGAGTGCTTCTGAACAAACTCGGGACGCAACGTATGCACCTGTTTTGCCGCCGTACTCGGGATATTTTCTCGAACCTATTCCTCCGCAGCCGTCAAAAGCGCTGATAACTCCAACGTCTCCGTTGATACAGACGGCATAACTGTCCTCACCGTTATCTTCAATCATCTCACCGTAAAGCACGAAAAAGGAATCCACTGCCTTTTCGAGATTTGCGGCCACTCTGTTAATTCTTATATTCTTATTATCCATAATCAGATCGTGTTGGAAATGGTATCGATGATCTGAGAATACTCAAACTCAGCGAGACCTTCACCGGCAGAAGACGGGAAATGAATAACGTTATCCCATGTATCGGAAATCGTGCTCCAGTAATTGTCGTTGGGTGTAAAGAGGAGCAGGCGCTTTGCGTTCTGGTTTACAAAGCCGGGATTCTGCTTATCTCCCCACCAAGCGGTGAGCTCATTGAAATCCTTCGCCATATTCTTGGGATAGCCGTCAGCGGAAGCTCCGTAACCCAGTCTGTGAGTTGCAGCATCGCTCCATACAACTATTACCTGACGTTTCTTCATGCCTTCGGGATTCCACTTTGACTTAATGGCATAACCAAGTGCCTCAAGACCGTCCTCAGGATCGTCTCCGCCGCCGAAAGCTTCAATACTGTTTACGCACTCTTCGAAATCCTCAGACTCTTCGGGAAGACTGAAGAAATCCGTAACAAGCATAGCATCGTCTCTGTCTGCAAGATAATCTCTGAACGCTACGATTCTTACACGAAGCTTATCGATTGTCTTTCCCTTTCTCGCCATGTGTCCCATAACATCGGAATAGAGATTCAGCGCGTTTTTCTTAACCATGTTTATAATGCCATCCATACTTCCGGTAGCATCGATACAGAACACCATGTCTACGTTGTATGTAATCTTAAAATTACTCGCCATAACTGTTTTCTCCTTGTGAACTTTATATTTGCCGAGTCAAACACCTGCCTCGGCACTTCGCATCAATCAAGATCCGAAGCTTTTGAAAAATATTTTTTCTTTTTCGTCACGGGAACTGTGTCCCGGGCGGATTCCGGAATCGGCTCGGGAACGTGTACGGAGATCGGCCCGGTTGTACCCGAAACATCCTCAGTTTCGTCTGAATCCGATCCGTAGTCCGGAAGTGTCAGATCAGCGGTAATCTCGGTCACTCGGTACAAATCATCCCTTACGTCAACCACACTGCAATATCTGTAATCCGCACCTGACAGTGTACATTTACGTATTATATATTCAAGTCCCTCAGACAGTTTTCCATTGATCTGACGTGCCTCAGCCGTATCGGCAGACAGACCGTCGGGGATCTTTGCAGTTGCAAGATAGTAAACTATCGCACCGACCGCATATACGTCCGACCTTACGTCGGGAGTAGAGTCAGCCGTCCTTGCCTCAGGCGCCACGTATCCGAAATCCGGTGGCGGAGTATTATCCTCACTCTCATATTTCACGGCTATATCGTAAGATATGAGAGCAATTTTTCCGTCAGGCTTAATTATTACGTTGGAAGGCTTCAAAAAACGCTGAACGATTGACGGGTTTATGTTGTGAAGATATATAAGTACTTCGCAAAGCTGGATAGCAAGATTTATTACGGATTTTTCAGGAAGAACGCCTTTTTTTCTCACGTATTCTTCGAGAGTCGTCCCCTCAACGTAGTCTCTGACTACAACGAACCCGTCGTCCGTTTCCGTCACGTCCGTAACATGAGGCAGTGCGGGATGCGAAAGCATTTTGATTACCGTATCTTTAACTGAAAGGCTACGGTGAATGGTAAGATTTCCTTCAACGGTACGTCTCTGCACGAACTTTATGGTTCTCAGCTCATTTTTAACCGTATCCATCGCCAGATAATGATCCTTCATACCGTCGTGCTCAATCTTATTTAAGAGACGGTAGTGCTTATACGTCTTTGGAACACTGTCGTTCTTTGGTGTATCTTCGGGAGCAGGTTCGTTCTTACCGAGTCTGATACAAATGGAACTTACCACAGCATCAAGAGAGGTAAACGCTTGACAGCGTCTCAGCTCCATGGGCATCTTATTTGTTGCAACGTCCTTTGTAATGAAGCTGAACATTGCACTTTTTCCTCTCGTTTTATTTCCGTTGAGTAGTTCTCCGTTAAAGCACTCTATCTCATACTTTACCCAGTCTGAGTTAAGGTTTGCGTTACTCGTACCCACAGCAACGAAAATGTCGCTCTGTTCAAGTGCATTGTTTATCATATTTCCGAATCGGTGTTCGCCCTTTTCGGTGATGGATATATTACTGTAAAAAGCGTTTACACCCTTCTTTTTCAGGGCAAAGTAAAGCTCCTCAGCCATAACGGAATCCTGAGTTCTGGCTCCGTTACTGTCTGAATTTTTGAACGATATAAAAACGTCAAATTCCATTTGCTGTCTCCTTTCCGCTGATTTTATTATTCCCTGTCATAAAAACTTCCACGGTTCTTTCTTAATCATTGTCCGCAGATTTTGACTTACTGCCACCCATAGTCGATTTAAGTGAACCGATCATCACGGGGCCGCCTGATTTCTTTGAAGAAGAGGAGGACACCCCTTCGGTTTTCGTTTTTTCGTGTGCGGGTGCATCAGAGATAATGTCCAGTTCAATTTTACGGTTTTCGACAGTAATATTCTTACGGCCCGCATCACGCATCTGAACAGTGGTACCACAGTTGGGACATTCGGCAGAACCGTCCGGAATGATAGTATCGCATACTGCGCATCTGAGTGCACTCCCGTCCGTGTCTTCGTTATATAACTCAGTCTTTGCAAAGGTGCTTTTTATCTCGTAAGTTACGGACGTTTGGGCGGATCGATCGCGCTCTGCAGACTTTTTGGATCTGCCTCGTTTAACAAAAGCAACAAGGGCGAGAACAGCTATTATGAGTACACACAAAATCACAGGGTAAATTACATTTTTCATAACAATCATAATAATGCCTGCCTAAAAATCATATTCGTCACAAAAGTGCTGTATTATACATATTTCATACACATTTCAGTATATCATATTAGCACGTTCAAGTCAAGACGTTCCCGTCAGCTTTTGAATTTTTATGCCGTAATTGCATTTTTTCACTCACATCAATATTTACCGAGCTTCCACACTTCTTCAAAATCGGTTGACAGCCGGCGTCTTTCATGGTAAAATATCCGTAACAGTAAAATACTTGAAACGGAGGATTTTTCCTATGAATACAGCGACAGAACTTATGAATAGCCACCTTCTGCGCGACCTGACTCTCACACTGAACCTTACAAAAGGCCGTGTGCTGAATCTCAAAGAGTACACTGCAGAAGAAAAGGGAGAAAATGTAATTTTAAACTTCTCCTTCATCGACAAGGATCACCTTGACCACGTTACCGTTACCGCAAGAAAAGCGGGCGAGAGCGTTATCTTCTCTCTTGATGCGGCGGTTGAAAACGAGATTCTTTCAGTATGGTCATTTAACGCAGAAAAGGCGATCACTATGAACCTCGGCAGAAATATTGAAGCCGACATGATTCTCGGAAGCATGCACCCCTACCTCAGCGCATGGTGGACGTTCCCCACCTTCACGAAAACTATGGGTGAGCTTGACATTGAGACTCAGTGCCTCATCATGAAGTGCGGAGACTCTCACATCCACATGATGCCTCTCTGTAACGGAGACTTCAGAGCGGAGTTTGATTCCGACGGACTTCACATCACCTCAGGTCAGGCAGGTAAGCGTCAGCTCAAGGGCGACTTCCTCGCTGTTTCCGTAGCGAACGCCCCCTTCACAGCAGTTGCGGAAAACTACAAGGCGGCTCGTGCCGACGGAGCGATCTCCGTACCTCTCAAGGGTGAAAGACAGCTTCCCGATATGTTCTCGGGATTTGGCTGGTGTACATGGAACACCTTCTATCACAAAGTAAACGCCGCAGGAATCTTCGAAAAGCTTGAAGAGTTCAAGGCGAAGGGTATCCCCGTAAAATGGGTAATGATCGACGACGGCTGGAGCTCACTTGACGGCTGGTATCTCTGCGACTTTGCTGTCGATCCCGTAAAATTCCCCGACGGTCTCGGTGCGTGCATCAAGAGAATGAAGGAAGAATACGGCGTTGAATACGTGGGCGTATGGCACGCATTCAACGGTTACTGGATGGGCGTAAAAAAGGACAGTCCTCTCCACAAAGCACAGGCAGAAAACCTTACTCTCGCTCCCTGCGGCTATTATCTCCCCGCAGTTGACGAGGAAAAGGCGTTCAAGTTCTGGGATGCTTGGCACAGCTACCTTGCGGAAAACGGTGTTGACTTCCTCAAGATCGACAACCAGAGCTGTACTTCACATCTTCTCGCGGGAATCATGCCTACGGCTGAAGCGGCAAGAATCGCTCACCGCGCCATTGAAAGAAGTATCGTAAAGAACTTCGGCGGTAAGGTAATCAACTGTATGGGAATGGATATGGAAAATGTGTTCGCACGTCCCACCACTGCCCTCTCCCGTAACAGCGACGACTTCTTCCCCGAAAGAGAAAGAGGCTTCGTTTCTCACCTCCTTCAGAACGCATACAACGCTATCTGGCACTCACAGATGTACCACTGCGACTACGATATGTGGTGGTCACGTCACGAATCCGCTGTACAGAGCGGCGTACTCCGCGCCATCAGCGGTTCTCCCATTTACGTCAGCGACAAAGTTGGCGAATCCGACAGTGAGCGTATCATGCCCACTATCGAGAACGACGGAACTGTAATGCTCTGCGACACTGCAGCGTGCCCCACCCTTGACTGTGTATACACCGACTGCCGTACCTCCGGCACACTTATGAAGATATGGAACAGAAGCGGTGATGCTTTTGCGGCAGCACTCTTCAACGTTGGCGAGGGTGAGATCACGGATTCTCTCAAGATCGATACCATTCCCGGTATCGAGGACCGTGACTACGTAGCGTATGAGTACTTCTCAAAGAAGTTCACAAGAGTGAACAAGAGCAGCAGTCTTGAAGCTACCGTCGTTCCCGACGATCAGGTGGTATATTCCATCTATCCCGTTGAAACGGATGAAAACGGCGAGTTCATCATGCTGGGAAGCGTTGAAAAGTACGTTCCCATTGCATCTAAGAATAAAGTTAAGACATATCTTTCTGAAATTCTGTAAAAAAGCAAAAGCTGTGCGGCGTGCCGCACAGCTTTTTTTGTTTATAGAGATTAAGGATTCCTACAC
>JAZUBG010000045.1:0-3135 GCA_045638405.1 Eubacteriales bacterium
TCCGACTTATTATGACCTTGAAAGAGACATGGTTGTAAAGCAGAAGATACTGTCTGCGGTGGAGCTTGACAGTGTTACGTATTCCGTTGACGGCATGAGTGAAGACGGTAAATATATCGTTACATTTGATTTCAGCGGTGAGGTCATTTTTGATGATACGGACGATACGTCATACGTATTCTTTGTACTTGAAAATGTACAGACTTATGAGAGTATAGTGCGTAAGATACCGTACAGTGATTTTTCTCTCGGTTCGATTGTGCAAGGAAAAGTCGCCGTCAATCTTGACAGCGGAGATTACCGAGTGTTTTTCAGAAACGGTAACGTCAGTGAATTGCTTTACAACTGATATGTTGCTGAAAGGAAGGGATATGCTATATGAATTTTAATCTTAAGACTATTGGCAAAAAGACAGTAAGCCTGATACTTACGGTAGCGGTCATTATGACGTGCGGTATGACCGTAGCTTTTGCAGGTAGTATACAGGACAGTATAATCGTCAGCGGTCCGTCAGCCACTGCTGAAGGCTCTTTCCTCTACATCATGGTCAGTGATGGTACCTGTGCAGTTACGGGATATGCAGGTCCCAAAGAAAAAATTTCCATTCCCGAAACCATTGAAGGTATACCTGTTACGACAGTTGCAGAGGTGATGGATTCACGTTATCTGTTGTGTGAGGAAGTTACTATTGGTCCTCACATAAAACGGATAATAGGCGACAATACGTATAGACGTATAAATACCAAGTATAAAAAACTAAATATCATAGCAGACGGACTTTCTATCGGAGAATATGCTTTTTTCAATATTAAATCCCTTGAAGAAGTCGTGATCTCCGGAAACGTAAAATCTATCGGTAGACGTGCATTTGCAAATTGTAATAGACTTGAGACGGTAATACTGCCTGAGGGAATCACCACAATTCCTCAATATATGTTTTCTGAGTGTACGTCACTTAAGAGCATTGTACTTCCAAGCACCGTAAAAACAATAGAATCATGTGCTTTCAACGGCTGTTCTTCTCTAAAAAATGTTTCTATCCCCGCAGGGATCGAAAATATTGCAGGGGATGCTTTCAAGGGAACTCCCGTTGAAAATACGATCAAGCCTACTTCAAAAGACGGCCTTATTTACGACGGTCACAGACTTGTTGCCGCTGATCACTCAAAGATCAACGGTACGGTCGTGATCAAGACAGACACTATGGCTATTAACCCGGGAGTATTCAAAAACTGCACTACTCTCACCGAGGTGATACTGCCTGATGGCTTTAGCAGCATCGGGGAGGAGGCATTTGCAAACTGTACGAATCTTAAAAGAGTTTCGGGAGGTGCTTCTACTGTAGGCGCAAGAGCTTTTATGGGCACTGCCATTGAATTCTCTATTGGATATGATGTAGGAGACGAAGCTTACAAGGACTGTACGTCACTTAAAAAAGTTAAAGTAACCGCCGGTGATTACGGAAAAGACGTTTTTGTGGGAAGTACGATAGAGTCCGTATATGTGAACGGTTCTGTATATAATGTTCCTGAGGAGTTGTTTGTTGGATGTAACAGTATCAAAGGAATATTTATTTCTAACGGTGTCAGTACCATTGGAGAGAGGGCCTTTGACTGTAACGGATACACCGACATCATACTTCCCGAGACGTTAACGTACGTTGGTAAAAATGCTGTAACATCTGAGAATCTGTCAAATGTTTACTACGCCATGGACGCCGAGCTGACTGAACGTTTTTTAGATATAGGTGAGGGGAATGAAGCTCTGACAAATGCTACGGCTTACTATAACACGAACAAAGTTTTCTATAAGTACGTAGATATGCCGTTTATGTACGAGTGGTCCTTCAACGGACTTAAATACTGTCTTTTGAACGGACTTATGAACGGAACGTCAAGCTACCATATTTCTCCTGACGGTATAACTTCAAGAGCACAGCTTGTAACACTACTTTGGAGACTTGAGGGAAGTCCCGCTTCAAACTCAGAAACTAAGTTTGAAGATCTCACGGACGATTGGTACGCAGAAGCAGTTAAATGGGCTTCTGAGAACGGTATAGTCATGGGAACCTCCGAGACAACGTTTACTCCCGACAGAGATATTACCCGTCAGGAAGCGGCTGCACTTCTTTTCAGATATTCCGAATATAAGGGATATGACACCGAAGGCCGTGTAGAGCTGACGGAGTTTCCCGATAGTGATAACGTAATGGATTTTGCATACGATGCGCTTTCATGGGCAAATGCAGAAGGGATTATCACTGGTGTAAGTAATTACGGAAAAATCACCTTGGATCCCACGGGACTTGCAACAAGAGCACAGATAGCAACGATCCTTATGAGATATTCCGAGAAATACACTTCTGAAGCTGAATAAACAATAAATCGCGCCAAAAGCTTTGCTTTGAGCGCGATTTTGTTGTTATTCGGGTAAAATAATTTTTGTTGCGGCAGGGAGTATTTCCACTACGGGAGTTTTTGAAGTATGTATCTCGCCGTCAAGCTGAAGAGTGAGGGGCTTGTCCGCGATCATTTTGATCTTTTTACATCTTACGTACTTTACAAAGGGCATTTTTTCGATATGTTCGCCTCTCTTGTAGATGCTTACGTACTTGAGAAATTCAAGGCGGGAGATTGTTCTGACCGTTACGAAATCAATAAGACCGTCGCCGATCTCTGCGTAAGGCGTAGCCTTGAAACCGCCGCCGTACCAGCGTCCGTTGCCCACAACTCCGAGAGTGACGTATTCGCTGCCTGCGTCAAAGGGCACACCGTCAACCTCAAAGCTGATCTTGTTTTTCATGTTCGTGAGGAAGGAAAGTCCGAGAGCCACCTTGTATGCCGCGCCTGCGGAAATGAGAGGGAGCTTTTTGAATTTTTTCTGTCTCAGTCCGGTTACGGCATCAAGTCCCACTGAGATAATGTTTACGCTGTAGCGGTCGTCAACCTTTAATACGTCGCAGGGAACAGCCTTTCCTCTGAGACAGGCGTTGATGTCGAGAAACTTTTTCTTGGGGATATTTTCAAAGCATCTGACGAAATCGTTTCCGCTTCCCACGGGAACGGGACAAACGGACACGTTGGGGTGGCCTACAGCGGCACTGACCACTTCGTTAAGAGTACCGTCGCCGCCGCA
>JAZUBG010000046.1:0-7595 GCA_045638405.1 Eubacteriales bacterium
AGTACGATTACTACAACTTCCAGGCACTTAACATTCCCGAGGATCACCCCGCACGTGACACTCAGGATACATTCTACATCACAGACAATATCCTTCTCCGTTCACAGACGTCTCCCGTTCAGGCGAGAGTAATGGAGAAGACTCAGCCCCCCATCAAGATCATCTCTCCCGGACGTGTTTACCGTTCCGATGCCGTTGACGCAACACACTCTCCTCTCTTCCATCAGGTGGAGGGACTTGTAGTTGACAAGGGCGTTACAATGGGTGACCTTAAGGGTACTCTTGAGTCCTTTGCTAAGACCATGTTCGGTGAGGAAACAAGAATCCGTTTCCGTCCCCACCATTTCCCCTTCACAGAGCCTTCTGCTGAGATCGACGTTTCCTGCTTCGCTTGCGGAGGTGAAGGATGCAGACTCTGCAAGGGCGAGGGCTGGATCGAGATCCTCGGCGGTGGTATGGTACATCCTCAGGTTCTCCGTAACTGCGGAATCGACCCCGAGGTATACAGTGGCTTTGCATTCGGTCTCGGAGTTGAGAGAATCGTAATGCTCAAGTACCACATCGACGATATGCGTCACCTCTACGAGAACGACGTAAGATTCCTCCACCAGTTCTGATAGGTGCGTGGAAATTGCCAATCTTCCCTGGTACGGTGTGCCCTCTCCGTCATTGGCTTTGCCAATCCCACCTCTCCCGTAGGGCGAGGCTGTGGTTGAGGATACGTTTTCCTTATACTTTTATGTTGCAAAGCAATATAAAAGTATAAAAGAAGCCAAGGAGGTGAGCGAAGCGAGGCAACTTCGGCGTTTGAGATGGTGCCTTGCTTACGTATGTCTAAGGCTGTGCGTATGTCGACGATGTATGCTTCGCAGACGTGCGTTTCATCCCTGTTTGTAATCTCCAATTTAGCGGCAGAAAAGGAGCTTCGATATGTACGTTATAGGTATCGCGGGTGGCACATGCAGTGGTAAAAGTACTCTTGCCGAGAAACTTAAGGATAGATTCGGTGAGCGTTGTACTCTTATCCACATGGATTCATATTACCGCCATCCTTTCAGTACAACGGTAGCCCCTGTCAGCGGCAAGGTCTATGTTGAACACAATCATCCGTCAGTTCTTGAACTTGACAGAATGTACGATGACGTTGAATCGGCTGTGAAAAGCGATGTTGACGTTGTTATGGTTGAAGGTCTCTTCGCTCTTGAGCAGGAAAGACTGAGAGATTTGTGTGACTTTAAAATATTCGTTGATCTTGACAGCGACGAAAGACTTGTAAGACGTATCCGCCGGTTCAGTGAATTCGGTCAGAGTTTTGACGAGATAACGGATCGATACATTGACACAGTCAAGTTCCGCCACGCAGAGTTTGTTGAGCCTTCAAGATGGCACGCTGATATGGTGGTCAACGGAAACGCAAGTGACCTTCCAGTAGATATAATTGAAACTTACGTTAGAAAAATTATCGATTAAGAATATAAATAATTCTGAACTACAGAAAGGAAATCATTTATGATTTTATCAATGAAGTGGCTGTCCGATTTTACCGATATGTCGGACGTTTCCATAAAAGAATACTCAGATAAGCTCACCCTTACCGGTTCCAAGGTTGAGGGATACGAGACACTTGGCGAAGATATTTCCGGCGTTGTTGCAGGAAAGATTCTCAGCGTAACACCCCATTCCAACTCCGACCACCTTGTAATCTGCTCCGTTGACGTGGGCAGAGAGGCACCTCTCCAGATCGTGACAGGTGCAAATAACGTGTTCGAGGGTGCAGTCGTTCCCGTAGCGACTGACGGCTCCCGTCTCCCCGGCGGCATCAAAATCAAGAAGGGTAAGCTCCGTGGCGAGGTTTCCGAGGGTATGCTTTGTTCCATCGGAGAGCTTAATCTTACAACACACGATATGCCCGGTGCAGTTGAGGACGGTATCCTTATCCTCAACCACGTAGGTCTCGGAGACGCACCTCTTGGCGCTGACATTCACGACGTTCTTGAGCTTTCCGACGTTGCCGTTGAGTTTGAGATCACCTCCAACCGCCCCGACTGTCTTTCCATGATCGGTCTCGCAAGAGAGAGCGCGGTTTCCTTCGGCAAGGAGCTGAAGCTTCCCGAGCTTTCGTTCGGTGAGGATGCAGGCGACGGTGATGACATCGCAAACTACATCGGCGTTGAGGTTGCAAACACCGAGAAGTGCTTCCGCTACTCCGCAAAGGTAGTTAAGAACGTTAAAATCGCTCCCTCTCCCCTCTGGCTCAGAATGAGACTCCGCGCCGCAGGCGTACGTCCCATCAATAACATCGTTGATATTACAAACTACGTAATGCTTGAGTACGGTCAGCCCATGCACGCCTTTGACTATAAGTGCCTTGACGGAAAGAAGATCGTAGTAAGAAGTGCTGCTGAGGGTGAAGAGTACGTAACTCTCGACAACATTACACATAACCTTAAGAGCGATATGCTCGTTATTGCTGACGAGAAGAAGCCCGTTGCGCTTGCAGGTGTCATGGGCGGCGCTAACAGCGGTATCTCCGACGATACGGTTACCGTTGTATTCGAGTCCGCTATGTTCCATCCCGGCAGCGTTCGCCGTACGGCTAAGGCTCTCGGCATGAGAACAGAGTCATCTTCACGTTTCGAGAAGGGACTTGACTCCGAAAACACCATTCCCGCACTTATGAGAGCTTGCGAGCTTGTTCGTCTTCTTGGTGCAGGTGAGGTGGTTGACGGTCTTATTGACGTATATCCCGTAAAGAAGGAAGCTGTAACACTTCCTCTTGAGGCAGACAAGATCAACGCTTTCCTCGGTACATCCATTCCTCTCGAGACAATGGAAGAGATCGTATCCTCCCTCGGCTTCACCGTAAACGGTGACGGTACTATCACCGCTCCCACATGGAGAATTGACATTGAGAGCATGAACGACATTGCCGAAGAGGTTATCCGTATCTACGGTTACAATGATATCGAGTCCACCGTTGACAGCGTGTTCGGTACAGGTATGCGTACACCCGCTCAGGCGTTTGACGTAAAGGTACGTGATATGCTTCTCGGTATGGGTATCGATGAGGTTCAGACATTCTCCTTCATCAGCCCCAAGTTCTACGATAAGATCAGAATGGCAGAGGACGACTCCCGCCGTAATTCCGTTGTTATCATGAACCCCCTCGGAGAAGATACCTCCGTTATGAGAACTACCGTTATTCCTTCCATGCTGAACGTTCTTTCCGCTAACGCATCCGTAAAGAACCGCGACGTTGCTCTCTTTGAGGCAGGAAACGTTTACCTCCCCTCTGCTGAGGCAGGCAAGCTTCCCGACGAGAGAAAGAAGATCACTCTCGGCTTCTACGAGAACGGTGCTAAGGGCGCTGACGGCTTCTACAGACTTAAGGGTTACGTAGACGCTGTTATCGGTATCGCAGACATTACCGACGTTAAGTACGTTTCCTGCTCCGACGAGAACGCTTTCCATCCCGGAAGATGCGCTAAAGTGCTTGTAAACGGCAAGGAACTGGGTATCCTTGGTCAGATTCACCCCGTAGTTGCTGAAAATTACGACATTGCCGAGCAGGTTTACGTTTGTGAGCTTGACTTCGCTACTCTCTTTGATGAGAGACGTAAGATGATGGATTATAAGCCCGTTCCCAAGTTCCCCGCAGTTGAGAGAGACTTCTCCTTCGTTTGTGAGGAAGCACTTGAGGTTGGCACCATCGCTGAGGTAATTAAGAACGCAGGCGGTAAGACGCTTGAGTCCGTTGAACTCTTCGACATCTACCGCGGTGCTCAGATCGGTGAGAACATGAAGAGCGTATCCTTCGCAGTAATGCTCCGCGACAGAGAAAAGACTCTCACCGTTGAGGAAGCAGATAAGGTAGCCGCTAAGATCCTCAAGGCCCTTGAGGAGAAACTCGGTATCACTCTCAGAGCGTAAACGAAAGGAATCTGACATGAGTAAGAGATCATATAAAATGAACATCGCGGGACTTGAGCGCGAGCTCATGCTCTGTCCCTTAAACGAAAACCTTTCCATCGCGGGATTTATCATGTTCGGTGACACTGAGCTGACCACGGCTTGTGCTGAGGCACTTCTCAAAAAGGCTCCCGAATACGATTACATCCTTACAGCAGAGGCTAAGGGTATTCCCCTTGCACACGAGATGTCCCGTCTTGACGGTAACCGCCGATATTGCCTTGCAAGAAAGAAAGCAAAGCTTTATATGACCGATCCCGTTGAGGTTAACGTGAGAAGCATTACAACAGAGGGCGAGCAGAAGCTCATTCTTGACGGTGCGGATGCGGCTCTTATGAAGGGTGCACGTATCCTTATCGTTGATGACGTTATCTCCACAGGAGAGAGCCTTGCAGCACTTGAAAAGTTAGCTGAAGCAGTCGGCGGAAACGTTGTAGGTAAGCTTACCGTACTTGCCGAGGGTGACGCTGCAAAGAGAGACGATATTATCTATCTTGAAGTTCTTCCTCTTTTCACTCCCGACGGAGAAGCTATTCTTTAATTAAAATCGACACGTAGGTTCAGGCACCGGTAGATAATTTTATCGGTGCCTGTTACACGGAACGGAGAATTTGATGAATTTAGATTTTTCACTGTTTTTCAACAGTGTAATGCTCGGTGTTGGACTTGCCATGGATGCGTTTTCCGTGTCTCTTGCCAACGGACTTAACGAGCAGTGCATGAAAAAAAGCAAGATGCTCGGTATTGCGGGTGTATTTGCGGCATTTCAGTTTGCGATGCCCATGATCGGCTGGGTGTGCGTTCATACCGTGGCACAGTATTTTGCGGCATTTGAAAAGTGTATTCCTTACATAGCGCTTATTCTTCTTTCGTTTATTGGCGGAAAGATGCTTTATGAAGGCATAAAAAACAAAGGCGAATGTGAAGAAGCAATGGGTGCGGCTTGCCTTGCGGCAGTTATGGTACAGGGTGTGGCAACGTCGATAGATGCGTTGTCGGTAGGATTTACAATTTCCGAGTACAGCATGGCGGAAGCACTTCTTTCATGTCTTATCATCGGTGTTGTGACTTTCTTCATCTGCCTTGGCGGTCTTGCCATCGGAAAGAAGGTCGGAACACGCCTTGCCGGTAAAGCGGGTATTCTCGGTGGATCCATCCTTATCTTTATTGGAATTGAAATTTTCCTTACTGGTATTTTAGGATAAAAAAAGACATTGTATTTTCGTTGAGACGTAAATACAATGTTTTTTTTTGTGTTTTCTAAATGTCTTCGTGGTCATTCATATTGACTTCATAATTCAATTCGAATCTATTGCCTTCGTTGATGATTATATATACGTCATCATACGTATATGATTTTGTTGAGACAGTATTTTCAAATAAAACCTTTTTTCCACACTGACCATGTTCAAAAATCAGAGCTTTTTCTGCGTGTTTAATAGCAGTTTCAATATTATCCTTTGGATATGCAATTTCACCGATGCGTACATATATTTTGCTATGACTGTAATTGTGCACCCAACCCTTATGATCTTTCAATCTTGATTTGACAGAGTTCGTGCTTTCACCGATGTATAAGCTTCTTTCTTTTCCGTTATACTTTCTGGTGATATAATATAGACCTATGGTGTCGTTTGATAGAGAGCCTATGACATCGTCGATTAAAAGTGGCTCACTCCATTTGATTCTAATTGTTTTTGTTCTCATTCGTTTTTCTCCTTTTTTGTGACTTCGTCACAGAAATCTACTTAAAAACAGGGTATAATAAAGACGTAAAAAGAAATTAACCTACTAAAGAAAGGATAAATAATATGTCAACAATCAAAATCACATCTTTAAATTTCGATGAAGTAAAAGCATCCGATAAGCCCGTACTCCTTGATTTCTACGCAGACTGGTGCGGTCCCTGCCGTATGGTAGCTCCTATCCTTGAGGAGATCGCGGCTGAGCATCCCGAATACGTTATCGGTAAGATCAACGTAGACGACAACCCCGAGCTTGCCGCAGCATTCGGTGTAATGAGCATTCCCACTCTTGTGGTACTGAAGAACGGTGAGATCGCAAATCAGTCTACCGGCGCACGTCCCAAGGCTCAGATCCTCGCAATGTTAGAGGGCTAAAGCGCGCAGACTCTTCTTATCCGTGATGCGAACTCCCTTACGGGATACCTCGACCATACCTTCGGATGAGAAATATTTAAGCATTCTCGATACTACTTCACGGGCAGATCCCATGTATTTGGCGATCTGCTCGTGTGTTAATTCTATGGTGTCACTGCCGAGCCGTGAGGATTCGTCAAGCAGAAATATGGCAAGACGTTTGTCCATACTCATAAAAAGTATCTGCTGAAGTACCCACATCACGTCGGAAAATCTGCTGAGCGCCGTTTCAAGAGTGAATATTTTTATCTTTGAGTTTTCTTCGGAAACCTTGGCATACGACCAGCCGTTTATTACGTAGCATTCACTGTTTTCTTCCGCATCAACGTGAACGTCAAAAGTAATGCTCTGAAGTACGCATGAAGCTGACAGCATACAAAGGTCACCTTTGTGGAGACGGTAAAGAGTGATCTCTTTGCCTTCTTCGGAGAGGATATAAACCCTGAGGCATCCGCTTCTGACGAATATAACGCCGGAGCATTCCTCTCCGTTATGTATGTTGGCACCTTTTCTGTAGGTAAGCGCCATTGAATTATCGCAGATAAAACGTCTCTCTGTATCTGATATTTCGTTCCAGAAGGGAAAAAGCTCGCTGTAAACTTCGCAGAACATTGAATAGGCCATTTTTGTTGCTCTCCTTTAGGAAATTCGCGTTAAAGTGAAATGAAATTATAGTTAATAAAGTTTGATAATATGTTACCGAAAAGGATATATTAAACGTTTTCTACTATATATCTTTTGTTGCCGAAGGCAACAAAAGATAATAATCAGTCAATGGAAGAGCACTTCACTTTGTGAAGTGCGAAAACTTCAGGCGTTTGAGATGGTTTCAAATTGAAAATAAAAGAATGTATTGAATGTGACACGATGTAATATCATTTAAAAACACTTATATGTCAAGTACCTGCCCGGCTGAAATATAGCCGAGCTTTTTTATGTATTTTTTCATGAATCCGTACTGCTCCGTTCCCGTACAGTGACAGGTGTAGTATTCACAGGGCAGGGAGTCAAGTATCTTCGCCTTTTCTGTGAGAACCTCGTCCGGCGGGAGCTTTGAATAATGGAAGCCTCCCACAAGTACGTCCGGGGTGAAATGCTCTGCAATGGCAATAACTCCGCGGTGAGAACAACCGCTGAAGAGCACGTTTTTACCGTTTTCACGTACCATAAGGTAAATTTCGTGTCTGAAATCCTCAGGATAAGTACCGTATCCGTCACTATATGTCATTCCGCCGTTTTCTATTGTCCGTTTACTGCAGTCAACGTCCGTGTATATTGTCAATCCGTTACCGAGATCAACGGTTTCACTGACGAATCTTATTCTGTCCGGGTACGGAAAGCGTTGGTCAAGTCCGATGTATTTACCGACACCGTTATAGTGAGACTCGAATGCATGAATACTCATGTAAACGTCAGCTTTGCCGTTTGACTCGCAAAATTTCGTGAGTCCGCCGCCATGGTCATAGT
>JAZUBG010000047.1:0-3830 GCA_045638405.1 Eubacteriales bacterium
ATGTCTCTTTCAAGGTCATAATACGCATCCTTTACGAAAAAGGACAGATTTGACCACCTCGGTATCTCCGTAATCTGAATGTAACCTGACATATCCTTGAAGCTTTCCACATCAATAGTAAGCAAAGGAAGGGGTTCTCCGACACTTATACCGCAAACGCGGCAGGTCTTTGGTGCCTCGGTAGTCGCGGGAACGAAGTCGTGTCCCACAGCGTGACTATATTCTTCTCCGCAGGCAGTACATACTGAGAGAGTCGTGCAGGTTGCCACCACTACGGTATGACCCGTTTTTGGCAGAATTTCCGTATATGCCGCTTCATTACCGCAATGCTCGCAAACGTAATAAATTCTTCCGTCTTCCGTGCAGGCAGCCGGTGTTACTCTTTGCTTTACATATGAGTGAGTACAGTTCGGGTTTGTGTCCTCTTTACCAAGATCCACCACTACCGTTTTTACCGAAGATTCTTCGGAATCTTCATTTTCAAAGTATCTATATTCTACTACAGCCTTGCCGTCCTCGAAATACGCATTTTTGATACACCAAAGTCTCCATTTTATATCGAGTCTGTCCTGTATAAAATGGTATACGGATGAATCAAAAATGCTCTTTATAACGATTCCTGAGCTTCCGTCGGCATAGATGATCTTACCGTCATCGTAAGCTGCGACGTCGTAGTAGTAGTCGTCACTCAGTACATTCTTCTCGGTACTGTAGTATTTTGTTTCCAAAGGACCGTTTCCAAGGCCCTTCTTTATTACTACTAAACCGTCCGTCTCTTCAACGGATACATTACTTAAATCGTTATATTCCTCATACACGATGTTACCGTCGGAATCATAGATATATACGTTAGATCTTTTATGAACGTATACCTCATATCGGTGGTGCTTTCCCTCCGAATGAGCCGTGTCACGTACATCAATTCCGCTGACAAGCTTATCCATCAGCTCACGCTCGTTTTCTGCCCTCGGTGTGTCTTCCTTAGGATCAAGTCTCAACACAAGATGCACGTTTTCAGAAACGTTCACAAGATACATGGTGCTTCTGAAAGCATCGGATATTCTCGGATCGTTTTCTCCGTCGGGATACTCTTCATACATAGCTTTAGGCAGTGACCACTTAAATACCTTTACAGGATGGTTCGTACTTTCTGCAGGTAACTCATATAGATATTCAAGGTCATATGCTCTTGCGTAACCGCTGAGGGCAACACCTACAATATCACCGTCACTGCACCCGTCATCGCAAACACGTATCTTGCATACGGACACGTCATATCCTTCGATGTTATTACTGAATGAAACACGGTAATTTACTTCGTGACTGTAGCTGCTGAGGTACGGATTGTCATAGTAAGCGTCACGGCAACTGTAGGCTTTCACTACAAATACCGGTAAATTAACATTCTCCATCGAGATGAAATGATTTCCGTCTTCAGAGTCGGTATTTTCTAAGCTGTCCTCGTTTTTTATCGAGTTGTCCGTATCAATATTATCCTCGTTTTTACCCGTATCCACGGAAGTGTCCGTATCTTTATTTTTCTCTGTCTCATGTTCAGTCGTTTCCGAATTTTTTACCGTCTCCTCAGGCTTTTCCTCCGAGCAGGCAAAAAGACTGCCCGAAACGATACTCAACACAAGAACCAGAGCAACAACAGCCGTGCCTTTTCTTTTTCGGCTTCCGTCGATTATACCTTCAAAACGCTTCTTAACGGAGCCCCCTCCTGCGGAAAAGCTTGTGGTAAGGCTACTTCTGTTTTTCTTTTTACCGTTTTTTACGATCGCAAGTACAGCTTCGCCGTATGATATTCTTTCCTCGTCACAAAGTCCCGCGAGGGTCGCTTCGTCACAGGAAAGCTCCATTTCACCCGCACATTTTGCGGTAATAATACGGACAAAGGGATTAAACCAGTAGAGTGATTCCGCTACCGCACATAAAAGTTTGATCCACAAATCTCCTCTGCGGTAATGGGTAAGTTCATGGGTTATGATTCTGTAAAGTCCCTCGTCAGTTGCGGAAACTTCACTGAGAATTATCGTGGGGTTAAAAAATCCCACAAGCATCGGGCTGTCCACATCCCTGCTTACAAGAAGCTTGGGTACACGTTTCAAGCCTGAGTCAAACACTACTTTAGAGTAAATTTCCCGAACATTATCAGTCGGTTCGGCGAGTGTGCCGTGACGTCTGAGAACGCAGGAGTACGAAATATACGCTCCCAGTTTCACAGTAAGACACACTGCCGCACCGATCAGCCAAACTGTCGCGAGAATATCAAGTATTCCCCGCAGAGTGACGGTGTTTTTACCGTTATCATTATTAACAGGGACACTGTTATGAACGTGAGGCTCGGGACTATGCATAGTTATCGGGGATTTTTGAGGTATGGGACTCACTGCACTCTCACTGTGTATTATGTCTCCCATTACATCGGGGGCGAGACCTGACTCGGGTACTTCGGGAATGTGCACAGGGGGTGGTAACGTCTCATTTTCTCCCGTCTGCTCTGATTGCAAAGGCAAAGTTTCAACAGGCTCGGAAACCTGAGGAGAAGAAACAGACTCCTTGTCCGATACACTTTCTGTAACTTGAGGTGCAACCTCAGTAACTTTCTCAGTCGGAGTTTCCGCATTTTCTGCATATGCAGAAGTCCCTGCAAGAACCTCGTTCTCAGTTACCGAAGGTCTCTCCGACGGTACAATAAGATTAAATATGGGTGTCCATGGACCGCCGGCTGGAATAAGCAGTCTCAGAACAATGATTGACCACACAACGTAGCGGCATTTTGCACTGAAACGCTTACCGAAAACTCCGAAAAACAGAAGCACCGGAAGCGACAGTACACAGACGATCACAGATATACTGAGAAATTTCAAAAACAGTGCTGTCATAATAACATCCCTCCATCCTGCGGCGGCACAATCTGTAATTTCACGATGTTTATCATCTTTTTCAATTTCAAAAGGCGGCTTATTGATTCTTCTCGGCAAGCTGTGCACGTTTGCTTGCAAGAAGATTTTCGATCTCGGTAATATCCTCCTCGGTCACGTTTTCAGCCTCAATAAGAGAAGCCACAAGACTCTTGAAGTTTCCGCCGATACGGCGGCGAAGTGTGTTGGATTCGAGAAGAAGGTATTCCTTTTCACTGATTGCCGCGCCGAACTTATGAGAATACTCGCTCTTGTCAACAGTAATGAATTCTCGGTCAGCGAGCCTGTGCAGAAGTACGTGTGCGGTCTGCGGCTTCCATTCGCGTTTGTCTGAAAGCTCCTTTACGATCTCAGATGCCTTCATAGGCTCACCGCGGCTCCAGAGCAGATTCATAATATCAAGCTCCGCATCTGCCAGTCTGTCAAATTTTTCTTTTTTCTGTCTTGCCATGATTATATTCTCCTTTTGTTATTCTGTATTTTCAAATACATTTTGTTTACGGTTAAATTATACATCACATTTTACATTTTGTCAACGCTTTTTTGATATTTTTTTATTTTTCACCAAATCCTCCCTATCCGATAGCGGAAATATATTCTATTGACAAATTTACTTCAGCGGTGATATAATCTATCGAGCAGTAATACACGAAAGGTCAATAGAATAATGAAAATATACGAAAACATTTCATCACTCATCGGCAGAACACCGCTGATGGAGCTTAAAAATTATGAAAAATCACACAGTCTGAACGCAACAGTAGCGGTAAAGCTCGAATTTATGAATCCCGCAGGAAGCGTTAAAGACAGAGTTGCTAAAAATATGATCGACGACGCAGAGCGACGCGGACTTCTCAGTGAAGGCGGCATGATAATCGAACCAACAAGCGGCAACACGGGTAT
>JAZUBG010000048.1:0-5268 GCA_045638405.1 Eubacteriales bacterium
GACATATCTTATCGAGGAGCCTCTTGCGGCGGCTATCGGCGCGCGAATCGACATCTCACAGCCTAACGGACACATGGTCGTTGACATCGGCGGCGGTACTACGGATATTGCGGTGACCTCCCTCGGAGGTATAGTCGTTTCCGAGTCTATCAAGGTTGCGGGAGACAGATTCGACGAAGCTATCATCCGTTACGTAAGAAAGAAGCACAATATCCTTATCGGCGAAAGAACCGCTGAGGAGATAAAGATCAAGGTCGGCTCAGTCTGGCCCCGTGAGGAGCAGAGAGTAATTGAAGTCAAGGGTCGCTGTCTTACTCAGGGTCTTCCCCGCGTAGTGCGTATCAGCTCTGAAGAGATCCCCAATGCCCTTGCAGAACCGATCAAGGCTGTTGTTGAGGCTGTATGTTACGTTGTTGAAAGGACACCTCCCGAGCTTATCGGAGACGTTCTCTCAAACGGAATAGTCATGACGGGCGGTGGAAGTCTTCTCTACGGGCTTGATAAACTGATTGAGCACGTAACGGGCATCAGAACGAGAGTTGCCGACAAAGCGGTCTCATGCGTTGCCATGGGAACGGGCATGGCGCTTGATCACATCGCATCTCTTCCCGAAGGGACCATCAACGTTTCAAGACAGAGACTTTCAAGATATTAAAAATTATGGACTCCCGACGGAGTCCATATATTTTAAGATTTTCACTCGGAGACTAAAATGGAAAATACAAACAAAAAATTCTACAGTGGCTTTTTCATAATGCTCTTTACCATTGCACTTCAGAACGTGCTTGTGTACGGAGTAAACCTTGCCGACAATATAATGCTCGGCAGATTCAGCGAAGTTTCCATGTCGGGTGCGGGACTTGTGAATCAAATACAGTTTCTTCTGCAGATGCTTATCACCGGTACAGGCGAGGGTATCATAGTCATCGCCGCAAGGCACTGGGGAGAGGGCGACACTGCGTCAATCAAGCGTGTTTCTTCGGTTGGTATGCGCTTTGCTCTCATTTTCTCGGGAGTTATGTTCGTCCTTGCGTTGTTCTTCCCCGAGGGAGTTCTCAGCATTCTTACCAACGACGAGGCTCTTATCGCAGAAAGCGCAAAATATCTCAGAATTATCGCGTTCACCTACCCTGTTTTCGCAATTACAAACATTCTCATCTCCACCATGCGAAGCGTGGAGACCTCAAAGATAGGCTTTTACATCTCCATCTCTACGATTATCACAAACGTTTCCCTTAACTACATACTCATATTCGGAAAACTTGGATTTGAGTCTATGGGCATACGCGGTGCGGCGATAGCAACGCTTATCGCACGTGTACTTGAGCTTGTGATCGTAATTATTTACGTATCGGGATTCGATAAAAAGCTCCGTCTGAAGCTGACAGATTACCTGTGCTCTAACGGAGATATGCTGAAGAGATTTATAAAAACCTCCGTTCCCGTTATTCTGTCAAGCGCGTCATGGGGAATAGCAATGGGTCTGCAAACCGCTATCCTCGGCAGACTTGACGGTGCAATCGGTGCCAACAGTATGTCGTCAACGGTATTTTCCATCGTTACGGTATTTATCTACGGTTCTTCCACAGCGGCAGGTGTTGCCCTCGGCAAAATGATCGGTGAACACAAGAAAGCCATTGAAGAAGGTTCACTTACCTCAGCAGACAGCCGTGAGGCGATCAAAAAGAAAGCTCGTGAACTGCAGATGATATTTCTCTGCCTTGGTATTCTCACGTCAATTGCGCTGTTCTCGCTCAAGGGTTTGATAATCGGATTTTATGACATTACCGAGTCGACGAAGATACTTGCCGACAACTTTATGACGGTGCTTTGCATTACGGTTATCGGTACGTCTTATCAGATGCCAAGTCTCACTGGAATCATCCGTGCGGGCGGTGAGACAAGCTTCGTTTTCTACAATGACCTAATCTTCATGTGGGGAATCGTACTTCCCTCTTCATTCATAGCGGCGTTTGTCCTTGAGCTCTCTCCCGTTATCGTGTTCTGCTGCCTCAAGGCTGACCAGATACTTAAATGTTCTGTTGCGGCGGTGAAGGTAAACCGCTTCAACTGGATACGTGATATATAATTTGGAGGTTAATATGGATTTTTTAACACTTGCAGAAAAAAGATATTCCGTAAGAAAATTCAAGGAAGAAAAAGTTTCGGAAGGTGACCTTGAAAAGATACTTAAGGCGGGACATCTCGCGCCTACGGGGTGCAACAACCAGCCTCAGAGAATTCTCGTTATCGAAAGCGATGAGGCGATAGAAAAGCTCAGAAAATGTACCCGTTGTCATTTCGGTGCGCCCGCTGCTCTTCTCGTTTGCTACAACAGAGACGAGGTATGGACAAGAAAATACGACGGCAAGACCTGCGGTGTGGCTGATGCGTCCATCGTTGCTACTCACATGATGCTTGAAGCGGCGGAAATCGGTGTTGGAAGCACGTGGGTAATGCATTTTGATCCCGCGGCGATGGTGAATGAGTTTAACATTCCCGAAAATATTCGTCCCGTAGCGCTTCTTGTACTCGGTTATCCTGCAGACGATGCCGAGCCGCTTGATCTGCATTCCAAGTACCGCGATATGAGTGAAGTTGTGGTTATGAATGAGTTTTGAGGGGAAAAGATACATAGTTTGAGGTAGAGGCAGGTACCCTCTCAACAGCCCGTTTAATTTTAATGTATTTTTACGGGTCGTCGAGGGCGCCGACCCCTACCGATGTTTATTGAAGAAATTTTTCATCAAAAAAGGACGGTGTGCCGTCCTTTTTCTCGTATTATCCGTTTATTCTCTTAAGATAATCTTCCCTTTTCTGTGTGCCGTAAGCGTTGCGGAACAGTACCATTCCCGTTTCGTCCTCGTCAAAGGTGTATTCTACACTTCCGATGAGTCCGCTACCGATGTTTACAGGCTCGTAGCGGCGGAAAAGTCCGTCAGCGACAGGGAAATATCCCTCTCCCGTACCGCGGTAATCTGTGAGTGACCAGAAGCCCTCTACCTTGCCGTTGTCGTAGATTGATGAGAACTTGACGATACCCACTCCGGGTGCAAACCAGTAATTCATCTTACCGCCGCGGTATGCCCAACCACCACCGAGTCCGTCAAGCTCAAAGTAGACATGGCGGCAGTTTTCAAACGTTCCTGCAGGTGTTACTACGGTTTCTTCGGGGAGAACCTTCAGGGAGAGATCAACATTTGTGTTAAAGCTGTACTTAAACTTCTTATTCTGCGTATATCCGGGTACCCATTCGTCGTTCCAAACGTACCCCGTTGCCTGATAAAGTATATCGTAAAGGAAGTTATAAAGCAGGTGATAACCGTCAAGGCCGCCGCAGAAATCCTTCCACTCGAATGCATATATGCGTCCGTGCTCGGGAATCGCTGTCTTGCCGTCGATAGTCTTTACGTTATTGAAGTCGAAGAAGTTCCAGATTCCCTTTTCAGTGTATTCGGGGTTATAGACGGGATCGGTATCGAATATCCGCTTCATAACGTCTGTTGCAATCTTTGTATGAACCTTTTGACGCTTTGTTACCGCAAGCTCAGCAGCTCTTGTAAGATACTTGTCAACTGAAACTAAGTATTCTTCACCGTCTGTATCATCGCAATAGCATTTGCGTGCGGCACGGATCTGTCCATCCCACGTATCTGCAAATGCAGTTACCGCCTGTGTGGAGCAATGGGTCAGCACAACCTTACTTCCGTCGAAATATGTACACTTAAAGGTATTATTGATATCGGCAATTACCGAGTCTTCTGCGGAAACGCAGTCATATCTCCAAATATTACCCTCAGCAAAGGGGATCATTCCCTCTCCGCCCTTGATCTCATATGAGGACAGACGCCAATCCTCTGTAAAAGTATCTCTTGTTGAAACCTGACGGACTATACCTACGCCCTCACAGAAGGTAGTCTCAACGTGGGAGGTGCCGTATCTCTCTCCGTCGAATACGTATACTCTGCAGTTTTCAAAGGTTCCTGCGGGTGTTGTAACCGTAGCTCCCGATTCGGCAAAGGTGAGCGTACATTTATTGTCACTTGACGAAATTACGTCCCCCGGTTTCATTTCGGGGTCTAAGATCAGCGAGTCAACACGTGAGGAATACCAGAAGATACTATCAAGGTCACAAACTCTTGAACCTCTGCCAAATCCCGGCTGTGACCAGAAATATAGCTTGCCGTCTATATAGCGAAGCTCTTCGCCTGTGACTTCATAACCGAATTGCACCGCTTCCCCCTCGTAAGCAACCTTTCTATTATACATTTCAAGAACGGCAAGGGCGTTTGCATAGTAAACGTCACCCGGCTCGAGAACGTCAATAACCTTTTTATAGGACTCAATTCCTTCGTCCTTCATTCCTTCCTCAGTAAGATATAAGCCGAGCCAGAAATACAGGTATCCAAGCGCTTTTATGAATCCATTTTCTTTGACAAACGGGATCAATTCATCGCGCATATGCTCTATTCTTTCCTTACCGTCACGCTTATGTGCCTCATCAGCAATAACCGAGGCCATCACATCCTCGTTATGACTTTCAAGTGCCGCTTGTTTGATTTTGGCAAGCAACTCATCGTTCTGTTCTCCCGGAAGCCACCAATATCCCGTAAGGAGTACGTCTGCCATGGCGTGCTTCTTTTCAACCGAATCGTCAAGAGACTCGACAGCCACGAGAACCCGCTTATAATCCGCCTCAAAGCCTGTCTTGTCGTATTTAAGCTGCCAAAGCTTCAGTTCTTCAACCTGTCTCATTACGCGAGTAACGATATTTTCATTTTCATTATATGTTTTTTCCATTACACCGAATTCCTTTCTGAGTCTTTTTCTACCCTCGGAAAGACGCCATTTTACCGTACCCGCCGGCAGGGACAGTTTTTCGGCGATCTCGCTGACCGATAAGCCATGGAAATAGTGCAGTGTAACAGCCTCGCGGATCTTTTCACTGAGGGAGTCTACGGCAAGGCGCAGTTCTGTCTCATTGTCAGTTTCTCTGAGACTTACAATGTCTGAAACTTCTCCGTCCTCCGACTCATAACAAGCAGCAAGATCAAGACTGATTGACGGAATTGTCGCCGTATAGTGGTTCATAATGCGCGAAGCACAGTTTTTCGCTATGGTACATACCCACGGGCCGAATTTTGTTCGGTCACGGAGGGAATCAAGATTTATCCACGCGGACACAAAGGCATCCTGCGAAGCGTCCTCCGCAAAGTATGCGCCGCCTGTGATCTTGTATGCGCTTCCCTTTACCGCTTTCTCGTGACG
>JAZUBG010000049.1:0-7329 GCA_045638405.1 Eubacteriales bacterium
GTACTTATGGATATTTCCAATGTGATGGATGGCGCCACCCACCGCATCCAGCAGTGCGGTGCATCCGCGGGTGAAGTACTCCTCCTCGGTCATGCGAGGAACTTTGCCCAGCGGCAGGCGATCATGGATGACCACGCTCTCGTTGTCGAAGAGCACCGTAGACACCACAGCCCCGCCCACTTCTTTTTTCTGCTTTTCGATCATGGAATTAAATCCGCCAATGGTATCGCTCTCAAGACCTGCCATAGATCCGCTTCTGTCGATGATAAATACAAGCTCCGTAAGGTCGAGACGGGGGAGAAGTTCGGGCATCTTGATGCCTCCGCACATTTTTACTGTTCTTTCTTTGTTTTTCATAATTAAAACCTCTCTTTCATTTGGTGACTTAAGTATACCAAATTTAAAGAGAGGTTTGGTCGCTTACGAAGCGACAAATTATTATAGTTTTTCAGACCACTCTGCTTCCTTGAAACCGACGAGGACAAATTCGTCTGAGATAAGGAGAGGTCTCTTTACAAGCATTCCGTCGCTTGAGAGAAGCTCAAGCATCTCATCTTCCGTCATTTCGGGGAGTTTGTTCTTTAAGTCAAGGGATTTATACATAAGTCCGCTTGTATTGAAGAATTTTCGGAGAGGGAGTCCGCTTACACCGTACCACGCGGTGAGCTCTTCAAGAGAGGGACGGTCTGCCTTAATATCTCTCATCTCATACTTGATCTCATGATCGTAAAGCCACTTTTCGGCTTTTTTACAGGTAGTACATTTGGGGTAACAGATGAATTTTAACATGGTAGTTTCCTTTTATCTGAATTTTCTTAAATATTTTATGATGTACTTTTAAAATTAGGGTTTACAATATTGTTTAATATTACTTTTTATATCTTAACTTTTTTGCAAAGCAAAAAAGTTAAGAATCAGCCAAGGAGGACCTGCTTGGCAAAGCGTAGTAGGGGAAACTTCGGCGTTTGAGATGGTTCCAACAATAACTATCTATAAAGAATACAAAGCGTATGTTGTTAATCTATCTCCATTATAAATTGATAAAAGTTCAAGTTCAAGCTCCGAGTAAACTCTGATCAAAAACAAACAAAGCTTCGTTAATATCAAATACGTTATATACGCCGCGGCTTATAAAATACTCTATGATAATATCAAACTTGTTACTGCGTGACAGAGCGAATCCCGCCTTGCGAAGCATATCTTCGGTTTCGTCAAGGGACAATTCAAGTGATATAGCAAAGGCGATAACCGTCTGCTTTGACGGTTTATAGGAAGCGTTACTTCTGATTTTTGAAAACAGCTTGCGGTCGATATTCGCCTTTTTATAACACTCCGCGTCGGTCATGCCTTTTTCGTCGATCAGTCTCAGCAGCATTTCCGAAAAACTCTCGTCGAGACTCTTAAGCTTTGCGTCAAGGTCTGTCAAAGGTGCTGTTACGGCTTTCATGCTTGGGGCAGCCTGGGGAGGTACGGGAGCGTTACAAAGCATTTCCGACATACATTCCGCATCATCAAATTCGCATGACAGCGCAAACATTCTCCGACGGCGATCATCGCGGTGCGCGTCAACATATACGTCGTCGATGAACTCTTCTATCTCGGAAAACAGCTTTTCTCCGATAGTGAACGCCTTGCGGTCGAAGATCACCATGTACACATCCATCTCGTTTTCAAGAAGAAAATCGTAAATGGTTTTTGTGGCTACGCGCATGGCCTTGTCCTTGGGATAACCGTAGATGCCCGAGGAAATGAGCGGGAAAGCCACACTTTTACATTCGTAAACTTTGGCAAGCTCCAGTGATTCGCGGTAGCATGATTCAAGAAGTGCTTCTTCTCCGTATTTCCCGTCAATGTACACGGGACCGACGGTATGTATTACGTATTTTGCGGGAAGGTCATATCCTTTTGTGATCTTAGCCTTGCCAGTTTTGCAACCGCCGAGAGTACGGCACTCACGGAGCAGATTCGGGCCTGCCGCACGGTGGATCGCACCGTCAACTCCTCCTCCACCAAGTAACGTTTCATTTGCAGCGTTTACTATGGCATCCACTTTCATTTTTGTTATATCATTTCTGACTATCTTTAACGGCATTTTATTCTCTCCCTGCATACGGTAGTGCTAAGTGTTTTATAACTCTTTTCTATATTTTACATCAGAACCTGATTTTTTGCAACCTTTCAGGGCGAAATATAGTACGGAAGGTAAGTAAATAAAACAATACTCCGGGAGAGTATATTTCCCAGAGTATTTTACTCTATTCCGTACATACCTGTGACGGGATCGCAAAAAAGCGGCAACTTTGGAGGATAAAAAGTGAAGAGCACGAAAAATACTGCGATAAAAATCATAATTAGGAGCGAAAGCTTCTGTGAACATCCTTCAAGATCGTTTTTTTCAAATTTCCGTGCTTCGTAAAAATATGCCGCGGCAGCAGAAATAAAGAATATTGCTATATTTACAAAATCGGGGGATTTGCCGAAAGTTCCGTTGTATGTGTAGAAAATGACAGGTATGAGAAGCTGACCGAGGAGGATACTCCGAAGCTTTACGCAGAAAAAATCCGTTCTGTCTTTAAAAAACAAGCTTTGAATAACTGCAAAAATAAACATGGGAAAGAATAGAAGTTTCATATGCTCCCACGTTGATTCGTTTACACCCGAAAACGGTGCGATGAGAGCAGCCTTTCCCGAAAAGTCATATAAAAAGTGTAACAGTGTTCCGCCAAGAGATGCCGATGCAAATCCCCACAGACTCCAAAGCTTAGTTGATCTCTGCATAACCCCTCCGATAATATTAAGCATAGCTTATTATATTACGCAGGAGAAAATAATATACTTCAATAGGATTATAGTATATTTTTTACTGAATGATTGATAAATCCGTGATTCCGTGGTAAAATAAATGAGAATAAAACGAAAGACGTGCGGTAATTATGGAAAAATATTGCGATTTACACACTCATTCATCATATTCCGACGGAACTTATACACCTGCGGAAATAATAGATGCGGCTGTCCTTGCAGGATTGTCTGCCGTAGCGCTTTGCGACCATAATACCGTTGACGGTATTTATGAATTTGAAAAACACGCTGAAGGTAAAGACATCAAAGCTATAGCGGGGATTGAGTTTTCCGCAGATTACGAAGGAATTGAAGTTCACATCCTTGGTTTGTTTCTCCCGCGGGACTCTCACTGCAAGGTAAAGACTCTCCTTGAAGGCGTGATAAGTGCGAAAGAAGAAAGTAATCGACGTCTTGTAAAGTCTTTAGCCTGTGCCGGGTATGACGTAGACTACAGTGAGATCAAAGAAAAATTTCCGAATGCTATAATAAATCGCTCCCATATTGCCGCCATTCTCACAGGGAAAGGATATACGTCTTCCGTTAATGAAGCTATGAAAGGGATACTTTCCCGCAAGGCAGGTCATTACGTGCCGCCTAAGCGTCTTTCGGCAATGGAATGTATCGGTTTTATCACAGAAATCGGAGCAGTACCTATATTGGCACATCCTTTTCTGAACCTCACATATGAAAAACTGAGAGATTTTATCTCCGAAGGAAAAATGTACGGACTTTGCGGTATTGAATGTGAGTATTCAGAGTATGATGCCGAAACAACGAAACTTTCATACGCTTTAGCCGATGAATTTGATCTTTTACCGAGTGGAGGAAGTGATTTTCACGGAACGCGAAAACCTGACATAGTTCTCGGCACAGGTAAAGGAAACCTCAAGGTCCCGCTTAAATGGGCCGAGGATTTAAAGAACAGATAAAAGGGGCTTTCACTCAAACGGAGAGTGAAAGCCTTTGTTTATCCGTCATATTCAGTTTTTGAGCATGATTCTGATGATCTCACGGTCTGTTTCAGCCATTCCGTTCTGAGCAAGCTTACCGACATTTTTGATGGTAGCCTCAACACTGCCTGCAACGATTCCGTCGCCGCTGTAGAACTCTTTACCGTGCATATACATCTGCATACCGAGAAGTCCCGATTCAACCGCTGAGGCGATCTTTGCCGCACAGCTTGCTTTAGCACCGTCGCAGACAACTCCCGAGTTGATGGCAAGAGCATTTACTACGGTGTGGGATATTTCTTCGTATCCGCCGCCGTGGAGATACATAACTCCCGCCGCCGCACCGCATCCTGCGCTGATGGCACCGCAGTAAGCTGAAAGACAGCCAATACCCGTTTTCAGATGTATGGTTGTGAGATTTGACACAAGTAATGCTCGGTACAGCTTGTCTGCCGATACACGCATTTCCTTAGCGTAAACGATTACGGGAAGAGATGCTGTCATGCCCTGGTTTCCGCTGCCCGAATTGATGATTACGGGAAGTTCGCATCCGTTCATTCGTGCATCCGAACCTGCGGCAGACCATGCTTTGGCTCTATTGTGTACGGTGTCTCCGTAGGACATAAGAAGAGTTCTTCCGATGGCGGCACCGTAATTCCCTTTCAGACCTTCTTCGGCAATTGCCGTATTATAGGAGATCTGCCTGTCAAGAAGAGCTTTTACGTCGTCAATGTTTGCACTGTCTGCAAACTCAATGATTTTTCTGATACTGAGAGACGAGTGATCAATATCACCTGCGTTTTTTTCAATTTCCTTTGAGAATACTGTGGTGCCGTCTTCGACGATTTCGCAAAGTCCCGTGTGATGTTGTGCCGTGCGGGCAAAAGACGTGTGAGAGTCCCCCTTGACCGTAATTCCAATATCGAGAATATATTCACTGACTGACTCGCTTATGTTGATGGGAACATTTTTGACAAAGTCGGCGATTGCCGCTTTTTCTTCGTCAATCATTCCCTTGAGTACCTCAAGTTCGCGTTCAGGGTGTCCCGCAACGATACCCGCCGCAGTTGCCGCAGAGATTCCTCTGAGGCCTCCCGTGCCGGGAACCATAACACTTTTTACGTTTTTAATAATATTACCGCTGACAGCAACATCAACTGATTCGATCTTTTTACCTTTGAAGTGAGCTTTGGCGGTGGCGGCAGTAAGGGCTATGGCAATAGGTTCCGTACATCCCATAGCGGGAATAAGTTCGGAGTGAAGAATATCAAGATAAGTTTTGTATGTTACAGAGTCCATAGTAACCTCACGTATTATAAATTCATATTTGCCATGGCATCTTCATACCATGCAGTGAAGGCTGACGTGTTCTTTTCGGAGACGAAATATCCGCCGCGTTTTATGAGTGAGAGCATGGCGTCTTCTTCGGGAGTTCTTTCCTTTTTAGACAGCATCTTTACGAGCATATTTATCATCATACGGTTTATTCCCCGGAGCTGTGAGTGATCCATTCCGCCCTGCATGGTGAATAGGGGGATAGTGGCGGAAAGGGAGATAGTATGTCTGACCTCATCAAGCATCTCGCCCGTCGGACACAGACCTACTCCCACTACCGCAGATACCGAGAAAAGTTTTGCAGCTTTTTTATATCCCTTAACACTTGAGGCGAAAAGCCAGCCCATGTAAATTATTTTTGAGCCCTTTGGAAGTTTCTTTTTTGCTTCATTAAGTTCAAATACGGGAAGGGAGGTTTTACTTCCGAGAATCTCAGCATACGCTTTCGTATGCCCTGTTTCTGACGTATATACTATTGCATCCATTTTTGTTACCTCACAATTACTTAATAAGAATGTCAGATTTCGGCAAGCACGGCCCTGCACGGTGCACCGTCGCCCCCGCCGAGATTAATGGGAGTTGCCGACAGCAGATATACTCCCTCGGGAATGTAGGAAAGTCTGATGCCTTCAAGAAGCACTACCCCTGCACCGAGAAGCTCAAGATGTACAGCCATGGGTGCATCTGCAGGACCTACACTTTGCGATTCATTGCCGAACAGTACAACACCATTCGATGAGACTGCTTTCGCTCCTTCAATATTCAGGGTTACTTTGCCGCCCACAAGGATGCGTTTTGCACTTTCGGCATTTGCCGATGCGGCTTTCTTTATAATTTCGCTTATTTCTTTTTCACCGAGTTCGCCGAACGTATGCGTTACGTAAGCGTAGCCGAAGGTCTTATGAAGAGGTATCTCCTCGACAGTATTTCCGTCACCAAAAAAGTGATACGGAGCATCCACGTGAGTTCCGTTGTGAGCACACATGGAAAATTCAGTGAGATTACATACGTCTCCCTTGTCAGTGGAGAGAACTGTATTTTTCTTCGGGGTAGGGTCACCCGGATAAACACAGCATGAAAATACTTCCTGCGATATATCGTAAAGCTTCATTATATATATCAGCCTTTCATTTTAAGAGTGTCACTTGGAACGTTTTGTTGTTTTTTGTTTTTTTGCGCCGAGAACGTAACTGTCGTCAATCAGGGAACTAAGTTTTTCCGTGTGAACACTTCCGTCAAGTACAACCGTTACCCAATGTTTTTTGCTCATGTGATATGCGGGAAAAATCCCGTCATTTAACGTGAGAGACGCAAGCTCGTCAGAGTTTACGTGAAGGTTAAGTACGTTAACGTCACGTACAGGTGTGACTCCAAGTTTTTCCGTGGATATTTTCATCAAGACTCCGTACCATTTTTTGTTGTCTTTACGCCTGATGGCGGCGGCATCGGGTGAAGTTTCCCAAAGATACTCAAAAGTGTCACCGTATTTGGAAAGACAATACTTTATCACAAAATCTTTTTGATCTTCATACGAAGAGTCAGAGAAAGCGCAATTAATTTTAATGTCACGGATCAGTCCGTCAAGCTCGTATCTTACCGAGTTTACGAAAGGTCCGTCAGCGTTTTCCGACAGATGAAGTGTGTACTCGCTTCCGTCAAACGGATCGGTTGTGAGTGATGTGAGCTTGCCGTTTTCAACGGTAACGTTTACTGTAAGCTGCCCGTTAAGAATGTCACGTACCAGTACATACTTTCCATTTTTCAGTCTGAAGCCATAGTATATCAGTTTTTTGGCAGAAAAATTGTTTTCGTGAATACCTTGTTCATTCATGATTCATCTCTCCATAGGACTTCCTGCTTTTATTATGACACAACTGTGTTTTTTTGTCAATACGGTGAGAAACATCCTTTGGATTTTGTCGAAATATTAAATATTTATTGCATATTCCGATGAGCTGTGATATAATATGAATAACAATATTAGAAAGGAGTATTTACCCGTTCGTAAATACAAGGTGGATACTATGTTTTGCAGAAAGTGTGGTACAAAGCTTGCTCCCAACGCTTCATTTTGCAGCGTTTGTGGAGAAAAAGTAACAACTAACGCAAACAACAATGCAGCCAATCAACAGGCGCCCCGTCAGCAGGCGCCTCAGCAGTCAGCTAACCAGCAGGCTCCTCAGCAGATGCCGCGTCAGCA
>JAZUBG010000050.1:0-4513 GCA_045638405.1 Eubacteriales bacterium
GGGGACCTCTGAGGGGCGCTTATCCCACAGGATAACGCCCACGAGAATGGGTATAAGGATCACGAGTGAAGTGATGATCAAAAGTTTTATGTTTTTCTTAATCATTGTTATCTCCTTTCAGACTGCTTATCCACAGCATAACTTCCTCCAAAACGGAAGTGTTCAGCTCGTAATAAATGAATTTTCCCTCGCGGGTGTCGCGGATAAGGTCCGCATCCTTCAGAACGGCAAGGTGCTTTGAGATCGCCGCCGCACTTACGGGGAACTTTTCCGATATTTCACCTGCGGGAAGTCTGCCGACTTTCAGCATATCGAGAATTTCCCGTCGGATCGGGTCAGACATGGCTTTGATGGTGTTTTGTATTCCCACGGAACCACCTTCCTTTGTGTCATTTAACCTTTTGGTTAAATATATTGTAGCACAGCTTTTCGGGGGTGTCAATAGATATTTAACCAAAAAGTTAAATGTTTTTGCGCCATCCTTCCTGCGGTTGAGAGAGTACTTGCGAAGGAGTGTAACCATTCAAAAACAAACTATTTTTCCATAAATTCAAGTGTTCTATAAAATTTTCTTGACAAACAACGAAAAAAATGGTATAAGTGAAACAGTAGATAATTTATAATTTGTGCGAGGAACAACAAAATGAAGTTTAAAATTCTTGGTGTGGTTTTCCTGATTATAGCCGTGATCACGTTTTCGATCGGATTGAGTTTTTCGAATTTGGTCGTTGAGTTGGAAGAGGGAGTTCAGGATTCAAGTGACGATGATCAGGATTCAAGCGATTCGTTGGAAAATGGGTTTGAAGTACTTGCTGCGCTTGCCATAGTTTTTATCTTGCCGCTGGTTATGCTTTTTGCTTTTGTTTTTTTTGCAACAACTTTTATGTTTTTTGGTAACGGGTTACTGTTTCTTCGATTTGAACGGGTGAAAAAGACGGACCGCATGAGAGGGGTTAAAATTAGAGAAAAACAGAACAAGTGGATTGTCAGGAATGTAGTGATATATTGGGTAATACTTATATGTTTTTTACTGTTTCCTGGTTCAATTATTCCTCTGGGGGGACTGTTTTTGATTTTTGATATTTTGGGACTGTTCGTGTTTTCGTATATGCGTAAAAAATATGTCAAACCGTTCAGAAAGTGTAAAAAGTACTTTATCAAACACGGTATTTACGTATACAGATATCTGAACGAAGCGGAGGTGTTTCATTTTCCTGTACCCGGCGTGCCTGTCATGGCAAGTAACAGTGCGATCTTCTTTCCCGATCTGATGTGCGTGATTCCCAAAGACTGTGTGTTGTCATTGAAAACGTGCAGAAACGGAGTAATAATTGCACTAAATGATATGACTCTCATTACTGTTCGCGGTGTAGCCTTGTATGAGGTTGCAGATGCTCTAAACTATACGTATAATGCAAGTTGAGACGGTCGAACAGTAAAACTGCATATTAACAAAGAAAAATCCCTTCGGTCAGAAGATCTGTACCGAAGGGATTTGATATTTACTTTAAGAACACCTCAATAACGGGTACGATAACGTTCGGCTTGTTTACGGGGAGCATAAAGGTGTTCTTTACGCTGTCTCCGACGATCTGCGCAGTTTCCATGAATTTGACCTCACTTGCATCGTGGAGGAACTGGGCGTACTCGATCTTTCCCGCCAGGCAGTCCATCTGAAGTGTCTGGAAGGGCCACTCGAGAATATGTATGTACAGTCTCTTTCCGTCCTCGCTCTGTGTCAGGCGGCAGCCGTTAGGAGTCTTGAACTCGGACTCAGCCATGGTACAGCCGTAAATGGAGCGTGAATTGAGTCTCATCCACTCGGCGTATACGTCAAGCGCGGCGTCTGCTCTGTAATCGAAGATTCCGCGGGCGGTGGGACCAACGTTCATCAGCAGGTTGCCTCCGCATGAAACCGTCTTTGAAAGGAGGGCGATAAGCTGCTCGGGAGACTTCCAGGTGAGTTCGTCTCTGTGGTATCCCCAGCTTCCCGAGAAGGTGTGGCATGCTTCCCACGTTACAAGTTCGCCCGTCTCGGGGTGACGTACCCACTCTTCGACCTGGAACTGTTCGGGAGTCCAGAGGTCCTGTTCCATGTCCGCACGGTTGTCGATGATGATACCGGGCTGAAGCTCACGTGCGAGAGCGATGAGCTTTTCGCTTTCCCATTCGTTCTTGCCCTTGCCCTGCATCCACGGCTTGTCGGGAGGTGTTGCTCCTTCGGGATAGGAGAAGTCAAACCACAGAATGTCGATCTTACCGTAGTTTGTAAGAAGCTCACGCACCTGATCTCTCATGTAAGCGGCATACTTCTTCATGTCACGGGGACGGCTCAGCTCCTCGGCATCGGGTCTGTCGCGGAGGGGATGGTGACAGTCGATGGTGAACTCGGGGTGATACCAGTCGAGAAGGGAGTAGTAGAAGCCTACCTTGATGCCTTCGGCACGGAAAGCGTCCGCAAACTCTCGAACAAGGTCGCGTCCGAAGGGAGTATTGGTGATCTTGTACTCGGTGTGCTTACTGTCAAAGAGGCAGAAGCCCTCGTGGTGCTTTGTCGTGAGGATGGCGTACTTCATTCCCGCCTTCTTTGCCTTTTTCGCCCATTCTTTAGCGTCGAAAAGGTCGGGATCAAAGCGATTAAAGTACTTTTCCATGTCCTCGTTGGAAATTCTTTCAAAGTTTCGAATCCATTCGTGGCGCGCCAGCATGGAGTAAAGTCCGAAGTGGATAAACATACCGAATCTGTCACGTACGAACCAGTCGGTATTACCCGGTGTGGGTCTTCTCTTGTAGCTTGACATATTGTTACCTCCATTGGAGTTGTAGTTTTGTTGTCAGATACATTATATCACATAGCGGGTAGCTTTTCAAGCGGAGAATATCAGTCTCGAAGGAAATATAATTCCTATTAATAGCTGTAAACCGACGTAATACCCAAATATTCTTCCAGGCACTGTCCGCTTTCAGCCATTGCAGTCGCGTGTTCCGTACCCACGTAGCGAACGTGCCACGGCTCGTACATATATCCCGTGATATGCTCTTTTCCTGCGGGATAGCGGATGATAAAACCGTATCTGTGACAGTTTACCGCAAGCCATATACCCTCTGCAGTGTCTCCGAAGGATTTGTAAAGGGAATTGAGGTCAAACGCCAGACCCGTCTGATGCTCGGAGTGACCGGGACGTGCGGAATACGTGTCCGCAAGTTCCTTTCCGTCACGCTCTACGTACACGTTGTACTGCCACTTTTGATCGGCGTAGGTTCTGAGACCTGATTTTACCCAAAGGGAAAGTCCCTCTTTCGCGGCATCTGCAAACATGGTGTAAAGTGCTGCATGAGCTTCGGGATCCACCCCGGGGTTATAATCTGCAGGAAGGGAATATGTTTTGTTTACTACCAGTATACCGTTTATGTATGTGACGCCTTCCGCTGTTGGAGGCGGGGCGGGAGCCTCGGTGTAAGAGGGTTCTGTTTCCGTTTCCGTGGGTTCTGTGACAGTCCCGCTTGCGGATTCGACAGGCATAGACTCAGTTTCGGTGGGTATGGGATCCGTACGGGATTCGCTCACGGATTCTTCGGGAACGGACACAGTGCCCGACGTATTCTCGGATTCAGTCGGTATGGGTTCAGCTTCGCTACCGCTTACCGGGACGGACGGAACAGCCTCAGTGACAGTATCCGCATCGGTGTGTGGCACCGCGGTGCTTTCACGGTCGGCTGAGATGTCCGCGGCCGGTTGAGCGTTTTTCGACATTTTTGCGGAATTCCTGGCGGTTTCGGGAACATTTTCGGCACAGGCTGTCAAAAGGAGTGCCGAGGTTAATATAATAATAAGTGATCTTTTCACGGTTACCTCCAAATCGGGGGGGATTTTCGGTTACACATCAATTATAGCATAAAATTACTTTTTTTCAACCGTACAGATGAAATCCACGCTTTAAAGTTCAGTGTCAATACATAAATATATCAATCGATGATTTACGGTAGATTTTAACGAAATAATATGCTATAATAATTAGAGAAACGAAAAGGAGACCTGCGATATGTCACAAAAAAAACGTACGATATGCAATCCTGTAAGTATTAGTTATCAGTATCAGTATGATTATTATTCAAGGGAGTCTGCGGATCCGGCTGTGGTAGTTTACGAGGGTAAGTATTTTTTGTTTGCATCCCACGGTTCGGGTTATTGGGTGTCTGAAAATCTTGCGGATTGGGAGTTTATCCACGTGGATCCCGAAAAGCAGCCGGAGTTTAATCTCTTTGCCCCCGGTGTATGTGTTGTCGGAAAGACTATGTACATAACTCATTCACAGGGCGGATCAATACTGAAGACCGACACTCCCCTTGATCCCACCTCCTGGGTAGATATAGGTAAGCCCTATGACTGGTTTGATCCCGCGTTCTTTACAGATGATGACGGTTACGTATATGTATATGAGGGTCTTAGCCGTTACCACCCCATCCGCGTAGCAAAGCTTGATCCAAATAACGACATGAAGCTTGTCGAGGG
>JAZUBG010000051.1:0-1613 GCA_045638405.1 Eubacteriales bacterium
GCTGCAAAGAGAACAGGTAAGAAGCTCACCATCGGTTACCAGAGCCGTCAGGGCAATGATGCCAAGTACCTGAAGCGCGAAGCTGAGGATGGTACATTCGGTGACATCTACTACGCACGTGCTATCGCTCTCAGAAGAAGAGCAGTTCCCACATGGGGCGTATTCCTCAACGAGTACGAGCAGGGCGGCGGTCCCCTCATCGATATCGGTACACACGCTCTCGACCTCTCTCTCTGGACTATGGACAACTACAAGCCCAAGTACTGTGTAGGTACTACATACCACGCACTTAACAACCAGACTCAGACTGCTAACGCATTCGGTGACTGGGATCCCGAGAAGTTCACAGTTGAAGACTGTGCATTCGGTTTTGTAGTAATGGAAAACGGTGCTACTATCTCCGTTGAATCCTCATGGGCTCTCAATATGCTCGGTACAATGGAAGCTACCACTATGGTTTGCGGTACTAAGGGTGGTGGAGACCTTATCGGTGGTTGCCGTATCAACGGTATCCGTCAGGGTCGTCAGTTTGACTACTCTCCCAACCTCAACTCCGGCGGAGTTGCTTTCTACGACGGTGACGGTAACGACAGTGACGGTACTAAGGAAGCAAGACAGTGGATCCGCGCAATCCTTGACGACAAGGAGCCTTGCGTTCTTCCCGAGCAGGCTTACTGCGTAACTCAGATCCTCGAGGGTATCTACACATCCGCTAAGACCGGCGACATTTACAGATTCTAATAGTAAATTTGTTTGTCAATAAGAAATAATTTAACTGCGGTACTGCACGTTATGCTTGCAAGTACCGCAGTTTTCTGTTTTCCAGCAAAAGGTTCAGTAAAATTGCTGAAAAACACACCAAAATACCGCCGCATAACACGAAAAACTTCTGAAAATCCCCTTGAAATCAAAGTAATATTGTGGTATCATTGAGTTGTTACATAATGGCTATCCATGGGGTAACTTTTGCCTTTTAAAAGAGACTCCCACGGATACGTTCGGATTTTTTACTCAAGGAAAAGGAGAAAAACAAAATGTACGAAGGAAGAAAGCTCAGAGTAGGCATCATCGGTTGCGGCGGTATCGCGAACGGTAAGCATATGCCCTCTCTCAAGAAGGTTAAGGAATGTGAAATGGTCGCTTTCTGCGATATTATCGTAGAAAGAGCTGAGAAGGCTGCAAAGGATTTCGGTATTCCCGGCGCGGCTGTTTACGAGGATTACAAGGAACTGCTCAAGGACGAAACCATCGAAGTCGTTCATGTCCTGACCCCCAACCGCGCACACAGCTTCATCACTGTTGATGCTCTGAACGCAGGCAAGCATGTTATGTGCGAAAAGCCCATGGCAATCAACGCAGAAGAAGCAATGAAGATGATCAACGCTGCAAAGGCTAACAACAAGAAGCTCACCATCGGTTATCAGAACCGTCAGAGAGCAGACTCCCTGTACCTCAAGCAGGAAGCTGATCAGGGCACCTTCGGTGATATCTACTTCGCAAGAGCAACGGCTCTCCGTCGCCGTGCAGTTCCGACCTGGGGCGTTTTCATCAATGAATACGAACAGGGCGGCGGTCCCCTCATCGACATCGGTACCCATGCTCTCGACCTGACC
>JAZUBG010000052.1:0-3880 GCA_045638405.1 Eubacteriales bacterium
GATCTCGGTGGGGGAGACCTTTTCCTTTATGGAAGAAAGCTCATTCATCAGCACCTCGTCAACGTGGAGACGGCCTGCGGTGTCGATGAACACCATATCGTAACCGTTCTTCTCCGCGTACTTCACAGCCTCGGGAGCTGTGATAGTAGGTGACTGAGTACCTCTGTCGAATACGGGAACGTTTATCTTTCCGCCTACGACCTTAAGCTGATCAATCGCCGCGGGTCTGTATATGTCACACGCTACGAGGAGAGGATTCTTACCCTGCTTCTTGTAGTGTGCTGCAAGCTTTGCACTGTGAGTTGTCTTACCGGAACCCTGAAGACCAACCATCATTATAACTGTAGGAGGCTTGGGGGAAATAGTAAGCTTTGAACACTCACCACCCATGAGGCGCACCAGCTCCTCATTTACGATCTTTACGATCTGCTGTGCCGGAAGAAGACTTTCAAGCACGTCTGCTCCAACTGCACGCTCGGTAACTCTTTTAACAAATTCTTTAACGACCTTGAAGTTTACGTCCGCCTCGAGAAGTGCGAGTTTAACCTCTCTCATACCTTCCTTGACGTCCGCCTCGGTCAGCTTACCTTTGTTTCTGAATTTTTTGAATGCTGCGGAAAGTTTATCCGTGAGACTTGCAAAAGCCATGCTTTACATCTCCTTTCCTTACTGTGTATCTGTTATAGTCTGTCAAAGAAGCTCTTCCATGGCATCAAGTCTTGTTGACACAGATGCGACGAGCACTTTGTTTTCGTCCGTTTCGGAAACCTGACTGAGCGTTTCTCTCGTCTGCTCTATAAGCTGTTCAAGAGAAGTTTTCTTCTCGTAGAGACGAAGCTTTGACTCAAACTCAACAAGCTCCGCCGCGCTTTTTCTCAAAGAATCTCTGACACCCTGCCTTGATATACCCGTAAGCTCTGATATTTCCGACAGAGAGTAATCCTCTTCGTAATAGTAGTCGAGAAGCTCGCGCTTTCTTTCCGTAAGAAGCTCTCCGTATATGTCAAGCAGACACGGAATGAGCAGATTTTTTTCAAACACGAGATCACTGCCTTCTGTAAAGCAAATCACTTTACACCGCATTATAACATATTCAGACAGTGTTGTCAATAGAAATCGAGTATTTTTCTTAAAATATTTTTGTTTTTTGTATCTTCATATATTATAAGTTCACCGTTAAAATCCCCTCTGGCACTTTACGTTTAACAACATAAAATATAGTGAAAGGAAATAAAAAGGATGGCATTAAAATATGACGGACGTTATAATTATCGGTGCGGGTATCGCAGGCATGACCGCCGCTATTGTTTCCTCGGGTGTGGGTCTGTCTGTGAGACTTATTGACAAAACAGGTTTTACAGTGTCGGCAAACGATTTCTCGTGTTTCTCCTCTATTCCGATTTTCAACGGATTCACTCCACTGAGTATATGTGAAATTTTAGCCAAAGACATCGAAAAATGCGGAATTGAACTGACATCTGCCAAAGCTGTTTCTGTTTCAAAAGGTGAAGATTCTTTCAAAGTAATGTGTGACGTCGGTGATTTTTTCTCGTATACTGTAATAATATCTGCCGGAAAACATCACGGTATATTCTATCCTTACTCAGAGTGTCACCCGGAAATCGACGAAAGCTGCCGTGTTTCCCTCCCCGGACTCATGCTTTGCGGAAACGCACGGCGGGAAGCGGGACTGCTCAGATGCATGGCAGACGGACTGGTCTGCGGAGAAGCCGCAGCAGAGTGGGTCAAAAGCAAATTCTATACGTGATTCACCTTTAGAACTAAACTCCGAAACAGTAGATCTTACGGTTTCGGAGTACATAAAAGTCTGATTATCTTATTAGGTATTTTTATTAAAAACTTATAAAAACTCATTGACTATAAGAGCTTTTTCGGTTATAATTGTGTTGATAAATCACGCTCTCAGGTGAGGGCTGAGAAAGGTTTGGTCCTGACATGACGTTAAAAAACAAATTAGCAAGAATTCTCAGAGGAGACGTTGACAATCATATTCTCCCCTTCTTCTGGCAGCACGGTGAAGACGACGAAACTCTCATCCGTGAGCTACATAATATTTACGATTCGGGTATCCGCGCAGTTTGCGTTGAATCCCGTCCCCACGAAGGCTTTGCGAAAGGCCCCTGGTTTGAAGACCTGAAGGTTATCTTTGACGAGTGCCGCAAGCTTGGCATGGAAGCGTGGGTACTTGATGACAAGTATTTCCCCACAGGCTTCTGCAACGGATTTATGAAGAGAGGCGAAACTCATCCTCTCGGCAAGCGCGCCATCACCGAAAAGCACATGGACATCTTCGGTCCCATTAAAGACGGTGCGATCATTTTCGACGGTCCTGCCGCTGATGACGGCTGGGCTGACAAAAAGGCTGAGGACGAGCTCCTTGCCATTATTGCCTGCCGCTGCGAGGACGGACTTGATCAGTCCCTTACAGGCGAGTGCATCGACCTTACCGCAAACCTCAATGACGGTCTCGTTTCCGTTGATCTTCCCGAAGGTATCTGGAGAGTATTCTTCATCTTCGAGCGTCCCGAGCGCGACGGAAGAGTGGACTTTACAAATCCCGAGTCCGTGGATCTCATGTTCTCCGAGATCTATGAGCCGCACTACGATAATCTCAAAGAATATTTCGGTGATCCCTTCGTAGGATTCTTCAGCGACGAGCCTTTCATTATGGACAAGTCCCGTCTTCCTGTTCACGGTGAGAATCTGTCCCACGCAAAGCTCCCCTGGAATAAATATATTCTCGACGGTCTTAAAAAGCGCTTTGGTGACGCATGGAAGCTGTATCTGCCCTCTCTGTTCTTCGTAATGAACGGTGTATCGCCTTCATTCAGAGTAGCCTATATGGATACCGTGTCTGACCTTTACAAGACCTGCTTCTGCGACAGAGTAGGCAACTGGTGCCGTGATCACGGTATTATGTACATCGGTCACGTTGTTGAGGACTATGATCAGCACTCCAACATGAACAGCGGTGGACACTTCTTCAGAGCTCTTGACGGTCAGGACATGGCAGGCTGTGACGTAGTACTTCATCAGATCGTTCCCGGAATGACAAATCATCCCAATGCCTGCAACTGCTGGTACGACGTGGCTGATCCCGATCTTTTCCACTTCAGCCTTGCTAAGATGGCCGCTTCCCACGCACACATTCAGCCCGAGAAAAAAGGCAGAGCTATGTGCGAGATCTACGGTGCTTACGGTTGGGCTGAGGGTCTTAAGATGATGAAATGGCTTACAGACCATATGCTGGTCCGCGGAATCAACAATTTCGTACCTCACGCTTTCTCAGCAATGTTCCCTGACGAAGTTCCCCCTCAGTTCAACGGTGCGGGACATAATCCTCAGTACGAAAATTTCCGTCTTATTATGGAATATATGAACCGCGTTACCACTCTCACCTCCGACGGTGTTCACCGTGCGGACTGCGCGATCCTTTATCATGCCGAATCCGAGTGGTCTGGCGGCGAATATATGAAGTTCTACACTCCGGCAAAACTTTTGACTCTCGGTCACATTGATTTCGATATTATTTCAGCTGATTATCTTGAAAAAGCAAATATAATTGACGGTAAACTCGCTCTCAGTCTTGAAAAGTTCCCCTGCCTCATTGTCCCGACAGCGGAATATCTCCCCGAAAAGGTCATATCCAAGATCAAAGAGATCTCCAAGGCGGGAGTCGACGTTGTATTCCTTAACAAAGCAACACGCGGCAGTTGTGAAGCCCCCGCGAAGAGAGTTTCATGGCCGAGAAACGGTCATATCCATACTGTACCTGCCGATGACCTTGTTCTCTGGATGCACCAGCACGGTTATTACGACATTACCTGCTCTAATGAAGCTGAAGGACTCAGATTCTACC
>JAZUBG010000053.1:0-19052 GCA_045638405.1 Eubacteriales bacterium
CTGGTATCAGCAGGAGCCCCATTCTCCCCTCAGCTATGATCCTATGCCTCCTGCGGATAAGAGACTCCCTCAGGGACCATCCAAAGTCGGCAGACGCCTCGTTGAATATATGTAATTAGATCGAAAAGGAAATTTGACATGATTTTAACTATAAAAGACAACATTTACAGAGTTGACGCAACCGATTACTCTGCAGAGATTTCCCGGGAAATGATTAACGTCTTCATCTGCGGCGAATCCGTAGCACGACTTGTACCACACACCGCTCTTGACGTAACAAACGATGACAATGAAACGTGGAAAACTGATATTGATGCCGAAGAGATCACCTTTGAGATGACCTGCGACTTCCCCGCAACGTTTGAGTGGAAAACGAAAAGTTCTCTTTGGAACGAAAAAGTTTACACCGTATTATGCTATAATGACAGACTTGAATATTCCGTAACGGTAAACGGTACGGGACGAGTTGATTCCGTAAAATATTTTATGTACAATAAGGATCTCGGATTTAAAGTCAATGAGATCAGCGGACGACACGAATTCCACGAAGGCTTCTTTCCGAACATCTTTGAGAACGGAAACGACGGTACTTATTCAACGGATAATGCTTATACTTCCCTTTCTCTTCTCTCCGTACCGCCAATGTTCGTTCATGCGTATAAAACAATGGATATTTCGAAGGTACTTTCATTCGGTGTTGTAGCTGAGCTTGGTGAACACAATTTCAATCGTTTCAACTACTATCCCGAAATGTACTTTATGACAAATCAGGACGGTCATGTATACGTTGACGGCACGTGGACAACTCCGAAGATTGTTATTCAGGTTGCGGACAGCTACTACCACGCTATCGAAAAGTACAGTAACTACTACTTTGAAAGCGGAATCTGTAAAAGAAGCGCAAAGAAAGAGCTTCCCCGTTTCTGGCATGGTCCTATCGCATGCGGTTGGCATGAACAAATAGCTTGTATGACTAAAGAACGCGGTCTTTTTGAATGTTGCTGCGAAGAAGTTTATACAAATATGCTTTCTAAGCATAACTCACGTAATATTTATCCTAAGATCCTGATCATTGACGACAAGTGGATGAAGGAATACGGTCCCGCGATCGTTAACGAACATAAATGGCCCGATCTCAGACGTTACATCGACAATAACCGCGAAAAAGGTGTACACACATTCCTTTGGTTCAAACTTTGGGACAGTGAAGGAACTCCTGAAGAATTTACACTTTGGGACCCGGCGGAAAAGTGCAGACTCAACGACCCCACAAATCCCGAGTTCAGAAAAATGCTTCGCGATGTTCTCTACAGACTTTTATCTTCTGATGAGGGATGTTACAATGCTGACGGTCTGAAGGTCGATTTCGGATTTTTACAGCCTCACGGACGTAAAGTTCTGCCCTACAACAAAGCAAAATACGGTGCGGAGCTTATGTACGAGTACCTCAAGCTTATCCATGACACCATGAAAGAAATTAAACCGTACGCTGTAATGAATGCAAGTCCCTGCCATCCTATCTTCGACTCTATCGTTGACCACGCAAGACTTCACGATTACGAATCCCCCCGCAGAAGAAATCTTGAAGAGTTCACTCACAGAGCGAAAGTTTGGGGTACCGCGCTTCCAAGTTCTATTATCGACACCGACAGTGGCTCACATACTACCAACCGTGACGTATTAAGATTCCTCCTCGGTCAGTCAACTATCGGCATTCCCGATCTTTACTACGCTTCTGACTTACCTGAACTCAAGCTCACAAATGAAGAATGGGCAAGAATCGCTGACGAATGGAATAAGTACAATAAAAAAATGGATATGCTCTACGGAGAAGACAAATATCTCTGATAATAACACAAAGCCCACCGCAAATGCGGTGGGCTTAAACTTTATTTAACTACAAATCCGAAAGGAAGTTTCCATGATGAGTTGGTATAGTAGAAGGTAACGCTTGTCATAAGGTACTCGTTATCGTAGTACATACAAGAAGAGCTTCCTCCGTCAAGATTTGCTGCATTGACCGCGCCGTATTCCTTCATAACACCTATGAGATCTGCTGCAGAAGCACCAAGGTGTCCTGATTTTCCGCGTCCGTCAGTAACAAGCATCAAAATAGCGCCGTCAGCTCTCTGTCCTATCGCTGTTCTTGGATTAAGACCGCTTCCCATGCCATTCATTTCACGCTCTTCCCCGTTAATAATCAGCTGAACAAAATGGTTATTGGCATCACTTGCCTCTTCCTGGAAGGTTACAGCATCTCTTATTCCCTTTTCCTCGACAAGATTTACAATATCATTGGAATTCATTTTGGAAATATCAATAATTTGCAAAATATTCTCGTTTGTAAATCCGATAAGTACAAGGCCATTCCACGATTGAGGTTCGTTTAACTGAATCTCACCGTTTGAAACAACAACACCGTAAGGTTTTCCGCCGGAGTTATTATTGGAATTGTAAAGACCTCCGTTGATACCGCCTATAGCACCTGCAGATTTTACAAGCTCGTCAAGAGTAACACCTTCTGTTCGCCATGGGTATATAGTAGCAAGACTTACTCGTGATGGGTCTTTTACTATCATCATTGTACCGTAAAAGGTTGAGCCCGAAACTTCGTGTATCTCAATAGGATCGGTGTTAACATCAATAGGATTACCACCAAAGTCAACACTTCCCGAAGCGCCGATATTAATTAAGCTGTTGTCAACTTCTTCGTTAAGTTCTTTCATTGAGTTACTGTCAACAATAGCCTGAATCTCCTCTTCACTGAGGAACCATGAAGCAAGGAATTTCAGCTGACCTGTTTCAAGAAGCGTAGGAACAAATATCTGCTGAACCGCAGAGATATTATTTCCTCCCTTATCATTGTTTTCCGGTTCATCAAGTTGATAATTTGCAATCATATTCAGACATACAAGAATTGTAGCCGCAAGAACAAGAATAAAAGTAAACACGAAAGCTAAAACTTTCAAAGCGGTCAAACCAACCGCACTCCAAGTAGATCCCGGTTCGCTTCTTCGCTTAATACGCATCATGCGACGTCTTTTGGCTCTGTTAATCCTTTTTTGAGTTCTTGTGTCAAGCTGTCTTGCAACATTATCGTTTGAAATATTGTTAATACCTGGATTATTCTGTAACATCGCCACGCGCCCTCATTCCCACAAGTTTCCATACATAGGAATCCTGATTATCGTTAGGATCATCATACTTAACAAAGTATAGTCTTTCACTGAATATATCTTCAACAGTTTTCCAATACACTCCGCCACTTAAAAGATCCATAGGTTTTACTAAGTAAACGTCAACTGCAAAGCAATCGGGAGAGATCTGAATATAGAACGATACAACTTCCTTGGTGAATATTGGGTCTTTCAGTGTATGTGGACTGGTAAATGAACTATCTACTCCGCTTGCATACTTGCTTGCTTCCTCATACTGAAAACTTCCGACAATCAGATAATCTTTAATTTCATTCATCTTTTGGTCATTAGACATAAGAAGATGATATTTTCTGGCTACGTCAAGAATATCAATTTCAGCAGAAATACGTTCGGGAACCACATCATAAACATTATGCTTTGTAAGATCCACAACCTTTTCATTTTTATCGAAAGCAACTGAATCTCCGTTCTTGGTCTTGATCACAACATCAGCATTGTCTTTAAGAATTGCAATACTGTACACTTTGTTAAGAGGTATGGCATCTATTACGTTATTCAGAGACGTGTCATCAAGCTGAGCGAGTTTATAATAAGCCTCATACTCATCGTTTTTTGTTTCAGTCACCGCTGACGGAGGTACGTCTGCACCGTCAACCTTTACGGTATAATCGCTGTTTGCATGAATTGTAAGATAGGTTAAAGGAAGTTTGTTGCCACCCTCGTAGGTAATTTTATTACCAAAGTTATCCGATATCTTCACCGTAGGCTTGGTGAGCAAACGAATATCGTGACGGATACTTCCGTCCTCAAGAACTTCACCCTCATGAATCTTACCGTTCAGTTCAACGCTGAGCTGCGCCGGCAACGTGAGTGAGTAGTTATAAAGTTCAGGAATAATCTGATTTCCTCTTATCTTGTAGTTGGCAACATTTCCGTTTGAATCGGAGATTTCTATCTTCGGCTGCAGATATATACTTGAAAGCTTGTAGTCCATACCTGTCTCACCAACTTTTTCTCCGTCTGACTCAGTAAGACGGATACCGTTAATCTTAACAATATAATCGGAAGGTACAGACAAAGTATAGTTATGTGCGGTAATTATCGGTCTGACACTTTTTATCTTCCAGTGCTGAATGTGAAAAACCAACAGTCGGGACTTCACATCACCGTCGATTTCAAGAACAAGTTCTGCCAGTTCAAGTCCGTTTACATGTATACTGTAAACTTTTTCGTTAGGAGGAATTTTTGTACTATTAACAGGTTTATAGTCAATTTCATCAGAAGAAAGAAGAAGTTCATACTGCTTCTTCAGATTTATGTCCTTTTCAAATTCACCGGTCTTAATATCGGGGAAACTGATATTCTTCCAAATAACTCCGTCTTTCGCATCTTTTTTGAGTAATTCGATTGCCTCTTCAACCTTATGTACAGGCTGGCTCATTTCATATTCGTCAAGCAATGACTTAACGTAAATGATTGCAACAATACTTGCAACGATTAAAAGACAAACATAAATAAAATACACGAAAGGAAAAGCACTTCGGGATGAACGTTTCATTATTTTACCATGCCTTTCTTTAGCTTTAATAAATTACAGAAATAGAACAAGCGTGTCTGAAAATAACATTTATCAATGGCCCTTATTATTTTCAAACCTAATCCAACTTTAATCTTTAATTCTTTCCACTTCGGAATCGAGACCGAACTTTTTGTAAACGTACTTAACTATGAGGTATCCGAGGTATGCAAAAAGAAGTCCAAATACAACTCCGCCGAGTATATCAGTAGGATAGTGCACGTAAAGATACATTCTTGAGAAAGCAATAAGAGAAGCGAGTACAAGTGCGGGAATTCCAAACTTCTTATTATAAAACATCATAGCTACCGCAGCTTCAAATGAAGCAAGAGTGTGTCCTGAGGGGAATGAAGGATCGTGAGGCTTCTCAATAAGGAGGTTAATATCTTCAACCTCAGCAAAGGGACGTGTACGGTTGAAGAGATTCTTGAGAACACCGTTTCCGAGAGCAAGTCCGATAATAAGAGCTGCGCCCATTGTGATACCCATTTTTCGGGTTTTGCGGAAGAACAGCATTACTACTGCGATAAGGATCCAGAAAAGTCCCTTATCAGCAAGACTTGTGATAATCGGCATTACCGTATCAAGAAATTTACATCCGATATTCTCTCTGATAAAATCAAGTATCGGAATCTCATAGCTGTTAAGAAAATTCAAAATGATGAACCTCCTGAGTGTTATTATTTTTTATTGATCTGTTTTTTACTTTCGGATAAGCTGTTAAATACCCACTTATGTTGAATTCTGAAACTGAGTGGATATAATATTGCTTGTACAAGCAAGTGAACTGCACCGTCAAAGAGCCAATGATCAATAGGTGAAAGATGACAGATCAAAGCAACACCGCCCATACCGACAGCCAGTTGAACTGTGGCAAGTGCATAATACTTCAATAAAGTCGACTTATTTGCCTCATCTTTGAAAACAACTCTGGCGTTAACAAAATAATTGAATATTGATGAAACAATTCTTGCCAAAACATGGGGAATTACCGTATTCGGGAGAATAAATGAAGTGCACGGAACTTTAACTTTGGCAAACCAACCGGTTACGTTAAGAATATTAAACATTCCGCAGTCGATCAGTAACGCACCGACTGCACTGAGAAGATACTTAATAATAAGACCGTAAATTCTGATACTGTCTCTGACTACACGGAAATGAGATGATTTATTCTCCTCGATGTATACTGTAGAAATTTTAACTTCGCCGTAAGGAATTCGCTTCTTATTCATAAGAAACAGCATATTGGTTTCATACTCGTATCTGTCTCCGTCTGCTTTTATAAGCTCGGCAACATATTCTGACGGAAAACCACGGAGTCCCGTCTGGGTATCACTGATATTCATTCCGAAAAAGATCTTAAATACCGCTGAGGTAATTCTGTTACCCGATTTGCTTCTTGCCGGAACACCGGGAGAGGAAAAATCTCTTACGCCGAGAATTACTCTTCCCGAAGATACCGTTTCCTCTGCAACAGCCTTTATATCATACGGCAGATGCTGTCCGTCGGCATCTGCAGTTACGGCGCAACTGTAGCTTTCATAATTTTCGGCAAAATAAGTAAACGCAGTTTTAAGAGCAGCTCCTTTTCCGCGATTAACGGGGTGAACCAAAAGTTCACATTCCGGAATTTCTCTGACTTTATCAAAAACTTCTTCAAAAGCTTCGCCGCTTCCGTCGTTTACTACGAGAATTTTTTTAAAGCCTTCGTCTATGATCCCTGAAATTGTGTCGAGGAGCTTAAAATCAGGTTTATAAGCAGGAATAATTATAACTGTTTTTTCTTTGAACATGTTTTCTCCTCAAGATAATTAATTCGTTGATACCGTTATAAAGCATCTATGTAAATATTAAATATTCAGTATATTAAACATTCGACAAAACGGTACTTTGACAGAAGTACAGTCCACACTTTTATTTTACCACTATTCTTGTCAAAACGCAATAGCAAAGAGAACATATATACGTGATTTTTCAAGGAGTGAATTCAAACAAATCAATCCTTATTTTTCCAGAATTTCTCTAAAACCAGGGAGAGAGTCTGAGAATCTGAAGTGCATGCGACCTGAGGCCAAAAATCGGGAAAACGTGAAGCAATTTCAGGCGAGGACAATCGGTCGTCAATAAGTACAACGACTCCTCTGTCATCCACTGTTCTGATAACTCTTCCCGCTGCCTGCTCTATTCTGTTTATCGCAGGATAATCATAGGCATACAGATGTCCGAGACCATATTTATTTTCATAATACTCACTCATAAGATTGAGTTCTGAAGAAATACCGGGAAGTCCCGCACCTACAATGACAGTTCCTATAAGGCTGTCTCCTGCAAGATCCACTCCTTCGGAGAATACTCCTCCAAGTACACAAAATCCAACGATACTCTTGAACTTTGACGATTTGAATGCCGATATAAACTTTTCTCTGTCTGCAAAGGTCATATCAGGCTTCTGCATTACTGCTTTGATATGAGGACACATACCGAGAAGTTCACGACACACGGTTTTCATGTACTTATACGAGGGAAAGAACACAAAATAGTGTCCTTCCTTGGCTTCAAGCACGTTTGCTATTATCTCCGCAATGTCACTTGCTGTGTCGCTTCTGTCGGAAAAACGGGTACTGATTCCGTCGAAAACTGTAACAGACATATTATTGGGATCAAAGGGGGCCTCAGCCTTGATTACAGGAGCGTCGGAGCAACCGAGCATATCTGCAAAATAATCGATAGGATCAAGAGTTGCGGAAAACATTACAACGGCGTGTGCCTGCTTCGACATTTCGGAGATAATGTGTGACGGATCAAGACAGTAATTTTTACATATCAGCTTTTCATCATGAAGTTCGGCGAGGAAAGCAAAGCCTTGTTCAGAATAGTTCGCTGAGGTAATAAAAGATGAAGTCAAAGAATAAAGTTCATCGAAATATTCTTTCGTCTCTCCCCTTCTCCTCTCATGAGACCTGCAAAGAGCTTTCAGCGACGATACAACTGAAATAAGTGAAGGCGGTGGCACGGAAGATTTATAATATCCGGATTCATGGTCACCTTTTTTGTCACTGTAAAATGAGATATTTTCTCTGCAAAGATTCCTTATTTCCTCAAAATTTTCTCTGCATCGGTTAATTATCTGTCCCATTTCCGGATCAGAGATCATTTTTTCGGACAACTTTGATGCTATCTCTTCAACCTGGCAGGGAGAAAACTCAGCGGTATACATTGAACGGACTCTGTCAGGCAGATTATGTGCCTCGTCTATAAGAAAAACGTACTTCTCTCCTCTGTCTTCTTCAAAATACCGTCTAAATCTTACAGCTGAATCAAAAACATAGTTATAGTCACAAATAATAACCTCACAGTACTCACTAAGATCAAGAGTCAACTCGTAAGGGCAAAGATGATATTTTTTTGCGTACTCTGCAATCAGTTTTGAATTATACATTCGGTGACCATTAAGCAATTCAGTAAGAGCCGTACAAATTCTTTGTTTATAGCTGATGAACTTTCCATCCTCTATAGCATCGTTTACCTTGGGACATCCAAAGCAGTTGTCAACATCTTCTGCATTTTCACACACTGACATCTTAGCGCGTACCGTAATACATCTGAGTTCGGGTACAGTCTCACTGAGGATTTTCATGGCATCATATGCCGCTTTACCTGTGACACCTTTACCCGTAAGGTAAAAAATACGGTCAACAATACCCGCACCGAGTGCCTTAACTGCGGGATATAAAGTGGCCATGGTTTTTCCGGTTCCCGTAGGTGCCGAGGCTACAAGTTTACCTCCGCTTCGGAGAGTTTTCATGACACCGAGCATAAGTTCATGCTGCCCCGAACGTATGTCTTTATAGGGGAAACCAAGTTTTTTTATCTGAGAAGGAAGAATCAGCTTCTTTTCCCGAAATACTTTGATAAACGGGATCATTCTGTCAAGAAGTGCTTCTGCCATGTATTTAAGAGAATTTGCGTCGTATTTCCTCTCAAAGCTTACAGAGTCAGAAGAGTCACGTCTTGTGAAAGTCAGCCTTACATTTACAAATGACAACTGCTGAGACATACAAAGGACATGTGCACACACTGTAGATTCTGCAAGAAAAAAGTGATTGTACGAGGGTACGAATCTTGACGGAAGATGCTTTGTTACTGCAGTAAGCTCAACTGTAACACCGTTATCTGTATACACAGTTCTGTACGGCACGGCAATTAATCTGAGTGACAGTCCTTTTTTTTCGAGAACATAATTATATGACTGATATTCCTTATATCTAAGCCCCGAAATCGGGAAAGGAGCAACTTTTACAAAACCTCCGTCTTGTGAAGATGCGGTGGGATTTATTGGTTTTTTAATGGCATACGCAGCAATTTCGTGTGAATGAACGGTAACAATTCCGTTTTGAGTGTTAAATTCCATCCGCAACCTCCTAAACAAATATATAAGATTATATCACATTTTACGACAATTTAACAGTACTATCACGTAATTAACAAAAAATTAAGCTGTAAAACAACATAACAGTTATTTTACAGCTTAACTCATTGATTATCATTTACTGTGAGATTATATTCTTCAGCCAGTCTATCCCACGTAACCGAATCGACTTCACCTGTTACATCAAGGTTATTGAACTTTTGAAACAGCTTGACAGCATCGGACGTTTCATAGTTATATTCTCCACTCGGAGGAACATGAGGAATGTCATAATAAAGTGAAATCGCATTTAACATAACTTGAATAAAAAGCGAAAGCTCGCTTATTTCACCCAATGTTAGTTTATAATCTTTTGAAGACGGGTACGGAACGATACCGTTTCTAATTTTCGCCTGTGAAATATCAATAGTTTTAAGATTATCTCTGTCCAAATCTGTCACCTCACCAAAATTACAGTCCGTCATATAAACTTAAAAACGTGTCAACAATAGAGTTCCACGTTACTGAACCTACAATTCCGCTGGGAGTCAGCCCGAAAATTTCCTGGTAACGTCTTACAGCATTTTCAGTTTCAGAACCGAAATCTCCATCAGGTGCAACACGTGGAATGTCCGAATATGTTTCGGAAATATAGTTAAGATACTCCTGAATATACCGAACGTCTTCACCTTCTGAACCAACTCTTAACGGAAAACCCGGATATAGTGCTACACTTGGAGGGAGAAATCCTTCGGGAATTACATTTAAAATTCCGCGATAAGCAGAACTAATTACATCCCAATCTGCAGGTGTAACCTCTCCTGTTACTTCAATACCGTATGCCCTCTGGAAATTTCTTACTGATTCCTCGGTAGACTTACCGAACACACCGTCTATCGTAACAGATGGCAAGTTATCATTAAAGATAGCTATAAAATCAAGCAAATATTGAAGTTCTCTCACTGCAACTCCAAAGTCACCGGGTCCAAGACTGCTTTCAAATATATCTGCCACTTCATCGGGAGAGATTCCTTCAGAACGAACGTCACTGATCCGTTTTACTGCATTATAAATCCTTTGTATACTGTACCAGGTTCCTCTGCCGACTAAGCCGTCATCTTTAAGCGAGAATATACGTTGAAAAGCTCTGACTGCACTATCGGTCTCGCTTCCGAAAATACCGTCAGCACGGGGAATTCTCGGAATAGAAGGATAATTTCTCGATATTCGGTTAAGTCTGATCTGTACATCTCTTACGTCATTTCCGGCTGAACCTAAAGACAAAAGTCTCCCTGGATAACTCTCAATATTTCCCATGATTGGCGCATCATTTACAAGTGAAATATTGTTACCGTAATAATTTTCAAGGATCTGAAAAGGTCCGAGACCACTGTTTGCGAGAGTAACGCTTCCCCACTGTGACAGCCCGTCACATAAAACCTTATCTCCGTCACAGTAAGTTGCAAATAAAGGTTCAACACTTCCGTCACGCACGATATAATCGTTGAAAATATCGTCTACTATAACCGAAATGTTTTCAAATACGTCACGCCCGTTGACAAATGACTGATCGTATGCTGTAGAATTTGTTATATCAAAATCATAACCTCGACTACGGTAATATTCACTGTAGACTCTGTTAAGTGCAAAGCTGATTTGTGCCAAAATATTAGCTCTTATCGCACTTTCCGGCCACGTTGGGTAGATTTCACTTGATGCTACGTTTTTTATGTAATCAGCAAACGGAAGTGTAACGTTCTGTGTAGGAGTATCAGGTGGTCCGAGATGTACTGTAATCTCCTCAGGTATAAATGGAAATCTTACTCCACCGTTCATATACTTCCCTCCCTTCTCACCTCTGCGGCATCTGAACGTAAATTGCTATATCCGTCGTTTTCATAATAAATATCGTCGTTACCTCCACCATTAAGTAATTCATCTTCAGTCAGCGGAACAAGAAAAATGTTTTGAATGGACGTTATTCCGTCAAAAATAGGTATACCTATAAGTTCGGCACTTTTATAACCTTCCTTTTTTACGGTCAGCACGTATTCGGAGTACGGAATAGTCATGCTTCCCGGTGAAAGCGAAAGACTCTTTGCAGGTGCTGAAAGTTCAAGTATTCGGGTGAGTCCGTCTGCGTTGGTCCTGAGTGAATACGTCTCATTCACGGAATTTCCGTTCTGTACGTAAGGAGTAACAAATACCACTGCGTCTTTTATGGGAATTGCACCTTGTGCAGTAGATACTTTTACAGAAAGTCTGCCTTTTGAATCAAGTGTTTCCAAATAATAATACCTCCTCAAAAAAAGCAATCACATCTTCATAATATTCGCTGAAAACATTATTGACACAAAAAAATCACTCCGGAAATCCGGAGTGATTTTTCATAATTACTTATTTATACGAGCTTTAAGAGCTTTAATTTTAATACCCTGACTCTTAAAGTTTCTTTCGTATTCAGTCTCAATGTTCCCTGCGGAAAATTCTGCAGAAGAATCAAGATCACGGGTATACGACACAAGTTCAAAGTCACTTTCGCCGATACTTTCGAGGGAGAAATCAAAAAATCCTTCATTGTCGGTTTTAAGTTTAAGCATTCCTCCGGGAATCAGCACTCGCGCATACTCTTTAAGAAAGTCAGAATGGGTAAGTCTTCGTGAGGTGTACCCTTTTTTAGGCCACGGATCACTGAAATTTGTATAGATAGACTCAACGGAATTGTCGGGAAGAAGCGAAAGAAAACTCTTGGCTTCTCCGCATAGGAATCTTACGTTGCCGCGCTTTTCCCTGGGAATATCATATTTTTCACCGTCATAAAGAGTACCGTCGGGGGCAAGCCACGCACCGTGATCATCTAACTTTCCAAGCCCCTTTGAAGAAGCGTACTTTTCTACAGCACTCATTATAACATCACCAACTCTTTCAAGAGCTATGTAGTTATATCCGGGTTCGGACTCGGAAATGCCGCGGACGAAATCACCCTTACCACAACCGATTTCGATTCTCAAAGGACGTTCATCTGCGAAGACTCCGTCAATTTCAGCGGAATTTTCCGTACAATTTATGAACAAAGCGGAAAGATTTTCAATTCTTTTGGCTCCGTTCTTCTTTTTTCTCATTCTCATGCTTGATTATTTCTCCGATGTTTGGTATAATTAAGCAGTACATATTTTAGATTATCAAAATATGTGTACTGTTGTATCACAGTTAGTATATCACAAATTATTACACTTGTCCATAACTATTTGTGATTTTGGTATTCACTGTAAGGAGGGATCATACGTTGAAAAACAGGATTTCCAACAAATTGTACGGTGCGTTGCTCCGATGCGGAACTCCGCCTGAAATCGCGGCAGTTTTTGCAAAAAACGCAGAGTTCCTGGGAGAATCGAACGACGAGACCGTAGAACGCGATAATTATGAGATCATGGTCACCGCTAAGGCTCTGTCATCTCTTATTAAACGGCATTCTGAGGGTGATACAGTACCTGCTTCCTCACCTCAGGCGTCTCCCGTAAAGCCTTCAACCACCGTCACCGAGAGTCATAGCACAACCAATTCTTCGGACACCGTTGTAATTGAAAAAGATGACGACAATGAAGCAGAAGAAAAACAAGTTAAAAAGAACAACATATTCTGGGATAAGCTTGAGAGTCTGCCAACATGGCTCAGAAACACGCTTGCCTGGGTCCTGCCGGGTTTGATGTATTTCTTCATGATATTGCTTACAGTATTGGTCGTTGGTCTTATAGCGGGATGTATACTCGGAATGGTAGCCATGACTATCGTCGGAATTATTCTTTTTATCGTTGGCCTTCTCTACGGAGTATCACAGATCAGTGTATTCCCTGCGGCGGCTTATTATGAGATCGGTCTCGGCCTTATACTTGGCGGTGCATCGTCGTTACTCATTGTGCTTCTTTACAATGCACTTTCAAAACTGTTACCGTTTACACTCAAATTCGGTATTAAAAAGCTGAGAAAGCTTACAAAGTCTTTCAGCGAATTCAGAGCCGAAATGAAAGATAAAGCAGCAGCGTAATTATATAAATTTACCGAGAAAGGACTGACAAAAAATGAAACTTGGTTCAATAGTCGGAATTGCGTTTTCATGTCTGTTGATAATTGCAGGTATAGTACTGTGCGTTATGGGTACGAACAAAGCCGAAGAAGCGGGGCAGTTTCTGTTCACTCAGCGCAGCGAAGACGGAACTTATTACTGCGAGAAAATTGCCAAAGGTACTAACCGCGTAAAGGTACAGTTCAAAAATGCAGACGTCACCGTTATTGGCGGTGCCGAAAAATCACAGATCGAATTCAAGAATTTCAATCCCAACCTCTACAACGTATCCGTCACACCGAATATCCTCTCTTTTGAGGAAGTGCCCAGTATTCTGTCGCTAAAAGAAATGCCGAGTCTTTCATCAATAGTCGACATCGGAGAAAACGGTATCAATTTCAAGGGCCTCAGGTATCTCCTGGATTTTGAAAACAAAAACTATGATGATCTTAACAAAAGCATTATAATAAGTCTTGCCGATGATACCGATATCAAAATATTGGATATTTCCGGTGAAAAAAGCAAAGTTACTCTGAAAAATGTAAAACTTGATGGTGACATTTCATTAAAAGTAGACTCAGGAAGTGTTTCAGTCGAAAACCTTACAACTACATCTACTCTTGAAATCGTCGGAAGCGACATTAAGACGGACGTCAAAGGGTTCAACGGTACAACCATTCGCTGTAATTCTACCAAAGCTGAACTCAGTGTAATTGAAAGTTCTGCAAAAAATGCTGAGATCAACGTTAAAATCGGATCTGTAGAATATCTTACCGATGATGTTCTCTCAGGCGGTTTCTTTAAGATATCAAGTGAAACCGGTGCAGTTACGGTAAATGGCGAAAAGCACACCGATGAGATATTCTCTTCTCCGGAAAATTATGAAACAAGCCTCTCAGTAATTACTGAAGATGCTTCGATTGTCATCTCATATGAAGTTGCAACAGTCCCCGAAACTCCGACTCAGACTCCGTCTGATGTTGTAAGCCAATAAACATAACCAAAGTTTAAGGAGAAAAACAAAATGACACATTCATACAAAACAAAAGGCACTTGTTCTTCGCAGATCAATTTTGAGATCGTTGACGGAATCATCAAAAACGTTGTTTTCACCGGCGGATGCAACGGTAACCTTAAAGCTATCGCAAAGCTCGTTGAAGGCAGAGATGCAGCTGAAGTAGCTGAAACACTGAGAGGTAACACCTGCGGTCCCCGCGCAACCTCCTGCGCAGACCAGCTGTCCCGTGCAATCACAGAAGCTCTTAACGTATAAAATCTTTTCAGTGTAAAATTATAAATACAGTTTGCCATGCGGAATGCATGGTAAACTGTGTTTGAGGTTAAAAATGCGAAAATACGAAAAAATAACGCTCACAAACATGTGTATGATTTGTGACGGAAAAGGCAACGTACTTGTTCAGGATAAAAAAAGCAGAAGCTGGGGAGGAATTTGCTTTCCAGGAGGACATGTAGAAGTAGGGGAAAGTTTCTTCTCGTCTGTAATAAGAGAAGTTCGCGAGGAAACCGGGCTTGAGATCACGTCTCCGAAACTTTGCGGCGTAAAACAATTCTGTGACGGAGACGAGAGATATATAGTATTTCTCTACAGGACAGATTCTTTTTCCGGTGAGATTCAATCGTCCGAAGAAGGAAAAATCTTCTGGATGCCAAGACAAGAACTTGAGAAAGCAAACTTAGCGCCGAGATTTATGGATATGGTTCGTATTTTTGAAAATAGTGATCTTGATGAGGTACACTACATAAGAGACTGTGACAGAAACGTCTTAACAGAATTCTTTTGACGATGTAAATAACAAAAAAAGCGCAGCAGTTGCTGCGCTTTTGATTATTTACAGTTGACTAAAGCAGTGTTTTGTGCTATTGCCTATTTTTTAAAAACTTCAAGAGCAAGACCTTTTTCTATTACATAGTCTATCCTCTCGTCGTTGATTACGGATTCGGTTCCTTTTTTAAGAGTCAGATACATAAAATACTCTACTGCGCCGTTATTTCCACGCACAGGGCTGTATGTAACGTCAACAGCACAAAAACCCATAGCTTCAGAATAAGATTTAACCTTATTTATAACGGCTCGGTGCAATTCAGCATCGTTAATCTTACCATTCTGTCTTACCTCTGAAGAATCAACTTCAAAAATCGGTTTTACAAGAGCTATTATTTCTCCTTCATCTGCAATAATCTCTTTAATTTCACGAAGAGCAATTTCCAAAGAAAGATATGAAACATCAAGTGACACTACAGACGGTTTAGGATCAAGGTGTTTTAGCTTTTCATCAGAAAGATTAGTATTTTCAAGGTTTATTATAGCCGGATCCTGCATCAGTTTGCCTGCAAGCTGACCGTGACCGACTTCCACTGCATATACAAGCGATGCTCCGTGTACTCTGAGACAGTCAGTAAAACCGCCTGTACATGCGCCGCAATCAAAGGCAGGTTTTCCTTTAACGTCTACACCGAACGCGGAAATAGCGTGTTCAAGCTTAAGTCCACCCTTTCCAACGTAACGTGTCTTATAGTATTCACGTATTCTTATCTCAGCATCTGCCGAAATCTTCTCTGACGGCGTGAGAACAGGCTTATTGTCAGCAAGCACACGACGCGCCATAATCCACGGAACGATCTCTTTTTTTGACGTAAACCAACCGTCTTCAATCAGCTTTTCATAAGCAATACATTTCTTTTTAGCCATTATCAACCTCTAAAAAGCTTTAATGAGCTTATCTTATAAAGTTAGTAAACTTTCTATTTTCTTTTTCGGGAAGTCCGAACTTTTCTTTGCCGAGTTCAATACTCTTCATCAGGAACGTCATATTCTCAGCAAGGCAACGCATAGTCTGAAGACCTTCTTCATCCCCAGCTGCATCGCCTTCTTTACCACCGTGAACACTGTTCCAGTAGCAACTGGTTGCAATAGGCATTCCGGAAATCGCATAATATTTGTTAAGTTCATCAAAAGTAGATGAACAACCACCGCGGCGTGCCACCGCCACTGATGCGCCAACCTTCATGGTCTTATCAAATGTAGAACCGTAGAAAAGTCTGTCGAGAAGCGAAATCACCGTTCCGTTTGCAGAAGCGTAGTAAACGGGTGTTCCTACAACAAGTCCGTCACACGCCTCAAATTTGGGAATAAGTTCGTTAACTATATCATCATAGACGCAAAGACCTGTCCCTCTGCAATGCCCACATCCGATACACCCACGGATGTTTCTTCCACCGACCTGTACAAGCTCACATTCTATACCTCTTTTTTCAAAAACAGACTTCATTTCAGAAAGCGCGAGGTATGTATTTCCCATCGCTCTCGGACTGCCGTTAAGCATTAAAACCTTCATAAATCTCCCTTTCATTTCAGTAAAATTCAATTTATTGATATTATTTACTGTATTGTCATATATTATATAACAAAAGCAGCGTATTATCAAGTAATTCCTAAAGTTATTCGGAATATTTTTTCAAAAAAATGTAGCTAAAGTGAAAAAAATATGTTATACTATATCTGTACGCTGGTACGATTATATATTTTAAGGAATGAGACGTTTATGAAAAACAATGTAAAACGCCTTTGTGCAATAATTCTTTCAGTTCTGATGCTCCTGCCGCTTATCTCAGCGGTATACGCAGGAGATGATAAGTCAGATGTAACTATCCTATTCACACATGATCTTCACTCGCATTTTCTTCCCTTCACTGACGAAAACGGAAACGAAGTCGGAGGCTACGCCAGACTTATGACCGTTATAAATCAACAGAAGAAAAAATATCCCGATGCAATACTGGTTGACGGCGGTGACTTCTCTATGGGGTCTCTTTTCCAAACAGCTTACACTACATCGGCACTTGAACTTCGCATTATGGGTGCAATGGGTTACGACGTAACAACGCTCGGTAACCATGAATTCGATTACCTTCCCGAAGGACTTATGTCAATGCTTGCTACCGCTTCAGATTCCGGTGACAAGCTTCCTGAAATCGTTAACTCCAATTATCTCCCTCCGAAAAAAGGTGAAACCGGTTACACCGAAGACATCTGGACTACATTTGATAACTATGGTATCAAAGATTATACAATCATTGACCGTGGCGATGTTCAGTTCGTAGTGTTCGGTATATTCGGTGAGGATTCACACGCCTGTGCACCGAATTCCGGTATGGTATTTGCCGATCCTATCGACAGTGCTCAGATGACTGTTGACAAAGCTAAAAAAGAGTGCATGGATAAGTACGGCAAAGATCCCGTTGTCGTTTGTTTGTCCCATAGCGGAACAGAAGACGGAAAAGGTGAAGACTATGACCTTGCAAAGAACGTTGTAGGTATTGACGTTATTATCTCAGCACACACACACACTACACTCGATGAAGCTATTTACGTTAACGGTACTTATATAGTATCCGCCGGTCATTACGGTCAGTATCTCGGTGCACTTCATATCACTCACTCAGCAGACGGTGCCGTTCTTACAGACTATGAGCTGATCCCTGTTGATGACACTGTTAAAGAGGATGAAGAAATAGCATCTCTTGTTGAGACGTATAAAAAAGACGTTGAAAAGAACTATCTCTCAAATTACGGTGTAACCTTCGACGAAATTCTCGTAAACAACCCCTACGATTTCGAAAGTGCAAGTGACATCAAGGCCACTTCTCACGAGTCCCCCGTTTGTAATATCTTCTCCGACGCATACAAATGGGCTGTAGAAGAAGCCGTGGGTGAAGAAGTTGACGTAGCTCTCACCGCAGCAGGCGTTATCAGAGATTCCCTTCCCACGGGTAACATTACCGTTTCAGATGTTTTCAATGCAGCTTCCCTCGGTGTTGGCACCGAAGGTGAACTTATCAGAGTATACATCACCGGTAAAGATCTTATGAACGCACTTGAGGTGGATGCCTCCGTTCAGCCTCTTATGCCTTCTGCACAGCTTTATTTCTCCGGTGTTGAGTACTCCTTCAACACCTACAGAATGATCTTCAACAAGGTTGACTACGCAATGCTCCGCAGAAATGACGGAACTCTCGAAAAGATCGATCCCGACAAGCTGTATTCTGTTGTAACAGGCATGTACGCAGGACAGATGCTCGGCTCTGTTGAATCAACTTCCATGGGACTTCTTACCATTACTCCCCGTGATGAAAAAGGCAATCCCATCGCCCCCGATAAACTTGTTAATTACGTTGTTAAGGATGAAGATGGTAAACCCGTTAAGGAATGGTTTGCAATTGCCTCATATCTCAAGGAAATGGACGGCGAAATGGATGAAAAGTACTCCGAAACAGACGGAAGAAAGACAGTATATTCCAGCCTTAACCCTGTAAAGCTGTTCAGAAATGCAAATAAGTTCACTTATATTATGATCGTAATCGTAATAGTTCTTATTGTGTTGATAGTTCTCATTATCAGAGCCATCGTACGTAAAATTAAGAAGGCTAAACTAAAGAATGCCAAAGCACGTGAAGAATCAAAGACTGCCGCTGCCAAAGCTGCACTGGCAAACGCCATTGAAGAAGAATACAACTCTACTTCCGTAGATAACGAAAACACACAGATTGATGTGAACACTGAAGTCAATGGATCCGAAGAAAAGCATGAGGACGACTCAACAGACGGATTTGATTACTGATAATCAGATTGTGGCTAAAGGTAGATACACGAAAGGTGTATCTACCTTTTGTTTTGGTATTTTTAGGTTCTATAATAAAAGTTGGGGTGTATCCTGACAGATATGAAAAAAAGGATAGGCATATCTGCCGAAATCTGATAAAATAAAGTTGACGAGACAAAACTTTATCGGAGGAGCAGATATGCCTATAGTCAATTATACAGAA
>JAZUBG010000054.1:0-10502 GCA_045638405.1 Eubacteriales bacterium
TGAAAAGTTGGAAGAATACATTCATTACTACAACAATGAGAGAATCTCTCTCAAGCTAAAAGGAATGAGCCCGGTTCAGTTCCGAGCTCATTCACAAGCAATTTAATATTTATTTTTGTCTAAACTTTTGGGTTCACTTCATAACGACCGATAGTTTTTTTACTTATTCAGCAATTCTTCGATTTTTTCTCTTGTTGCGAGACCGTCTGAAAATGCTGTAGCACTTCCTGCGGCAGTACCGAGAAACAGTGCATGGGAGTAACCTTTACTGATTCCCGCTAAAAAACCTGCGAGCATAGAGTCTCCCGCACCTACTGTATTTACCGCGTCTCCCTTGTAGGCTTCGCGGAAATGTACATTGCCGAATTCATCAAGGAGCAAAGCACCTTCGTGTCCCATTGATACAAGGACGTTCTTGGCACCCATCGTCTGAAGTTCCCGGGCGAAATCTGTGATCTCTTCTACAATTTCGAGTGTCCTTCCTGCAATTTCGGAAAGCTCATGTATATTGGGCTTTATTACAAACGGCTTATGTTTCAGCGATTTGGTAAGAAGTTTTCCCGATGCGTCAAGAGCGAATTTTACACCTTTCGGTGAAAGGCGTTCCATGATTGTTTCATAAGTGTCATTGGAGAGAGAGGAAGGTACTGAACCCGCTATGACAAGAATGTCGTCTTTACACAGACAGTCAAGCTTTTCATAGAGAGAGTTCATGTCGTTTTCGCTTATTTTGGGTCCCATGCCATTGATCTCGGTAACTTCGTCACCTCGAAGCTTTACATTTATTCTCGTAATGCCTTTGCGTAAAAACGTAAAATCGGTCTTTATTCCTGACATCCTGAGTCCTGCTTCGATTGCATTGCCGGTAAATCCTCCTATAAAACCAAGGGCACAGGAGGGAATTCCAAGCTCTGCAAGAACAAGGGATACGTTTATTCCTTTTCCTCCAAAAAAAATACTTTCGCCGCCAGATCTGTTTACTTCTCCGTTTTTTAATAATCTGTTTATATCCATGACGTAATCAATAGCGGGGTTTAGTGTCAGTGTGTATATCATAACGATCCCTCCTTTTAAAGTATTATAATTCAAAAAACACGTAAGGTCAAGTATTCGGAATATTTTTTATGGATTGATACATAACTTACTTGATTTTTCAATATAATTACTATGAAAAGATATAGTATTGGGGTGATAAAGTATAAAAATAAACCTTAAGATACTTGCGGTGTGTATCGCTGTACCGCTGATCGTGGGGGCATTGTCGGGAATTATTACTTCCGGGGCAATGGACAGCTTCAATTCTCTCGAGCAGCCATCGCTGTCGCCTCCTTCGTGGCTTTTTCCCGTAGTGTGGACAGTACTGTTTATTCTTATGGGAACAGCGTCTTATTTTGCATTGATGTCAACCGGGAAACAGTCTGATATAACCTCTGCTATGGTGTTTTACGCCATTCAGCTTGTATTTAATTTCCTGTGGTCTATCTTTTTCTTTAATTTTGGTTTTCTTTGGTTTGCTTTCATATGGCTTGTGGTTTTGTGGCTGCTGATTCTGATAACTGCAGTAAAATTTTATGCCCTTTCTCCGATTGCTGGGTATCTCATGATACCGTACATTCTGTGGGTAAGCTTCGCAGGGTATCTGAATTTTGCTATCGCATATCTTAACTGATAAAAAATATCGGGGGATGTGATATAATTCTTCGTTTGTGGCAATAATCTACTGAAGAAGATATTACGGACGGTGAAGCAGATTGAAAAAAAGAAAACTTGGGGGAGTGTTGCTCCCGCATTTGAAAATAACAGGGGAAATAATGCCTCAAAAATTCCCAACTCCCGATGAAGTGATTATCCCAATGAAAATGCACATCGGAAAAGCGGCCAAAATAGCCGTAAACGTGGGTGACGTTGTAGGGGTGGGGGACCTTGTCGGCTCGGCGGACGGTGTTTTTTCAGCAAACATTCATGCAAGCATATCCGGCCGCGTCACAGAGACTCTTGAAATAAGACTACCGGACGGAAGCAGGTGTCCGACAGTAAAGATACTATCCGACGGTGAGGAGAGACTGTCTCGTAATATCAGAATTCCAAGGGTAACAAGCCGAGGTGAGTTTATCGACGCACTGCTTGCGGGAGGCATAGTGGGACTGGGCGGTGCGGGCTTTCCAACTCATATCAAATTTGATATCGGTGAGAAAAAATTTGATACGCTTATCGTCAACTGTGCCGAATGTGAGCCGTATATCACCTCAGACTCTCATGCTATGATGGACTACAGAGGTGAAATTCGATTCGCAGTGGAAACTGTTCGACACCTTTACGGAGACATAAACGTTATAATTGCCTGCGAGAGAAAAAGTATACTTGAGAGATGGTGCCGCGAGCTTAGTGAACAACTTTCATGTACTCTGAAGGTTCTTGATAACCGATACCCGCAGGGTGCGGAAAAAGTACTGATATACAATACGGTCAATAGAATTGTCCACATGGGTAAACTTCCCATTGACGAGGGGTGTATTGTAAGCAATCTATCCACCGTGGCAGAGATAGGCAAATATCTGAAAACGGGTGTCCCGCTTGTAAGGAGACTTGTTACCGTAGACGGGGATGCTGTGCTTTGCCCCACAGTTGCGGATCTGCCCATCGGCACATCTGTTTCGGAACTTCTTGAGTGGTGCGGAGGATTTAAAGCAGAAGCGGGAAAAGTCCTTTTTGGCGGGCCAATGATGGGAGTGTCTCTTGAAAACTGGAAAGTACCGATTATGAAAAATGTGAATGCCGTTACCGTTTTTTCAAAGGAAAGTGCACAATTGCCCCACCCGACCTCGTGTATCAGATGTGGTTCATGTCTCAGAAACTGTCCGGTTGCCATTGACTCTGCCGCTGTGGGCAGAGCCGCTAATAAAGGTGATTTGACATCGGCAAGCTATCTTGGGATCGAAGCTTGTATTGAGTGCGGATGCTGTTCATTCGTATGTCCCGCGAAGATATCACTAACGGAAAATAATAAAAGAATTAAAAGAGAGCTTCGGACAATGAAAAACTTTCAAGCGTAACAGGATACTGTCGATTCATGACTGAAATACGCAGTACTCGGATATATGGAGCTGTAAAATGACACGGATGTTAAAAGTTTCATCATCTCCCCACATAAGAGCGGGGACAAGCACAGAACGGATAATGGGAGTCGTAGTATTCTCTCTTATCCCTTGTTTAGCGGCAGGAACGTATTACTTTGGTCTGCGGGCACTTGTACTTTGCCTTGCGTGTACTATCAGTGCGGTTGTAAGTGAGTTAGTAATGTGTAAGGTTCTCTCGCATTCGGGGGAGAAGGACCTCAGTGCGGTGGTGACAGGGCTTCTTCTCGGTCTCAGTTTGCCGAGTACTCTGCCGATATGGCAGGCAGTAGTTGGAGGCGCGTTATCTACGGGTCTGTTTAAACAGGCACTTGGCGGGATTGGCAAAAATCCCGTGAACCCTGCCATTGCTTCACGTGTGGTGATGCTTCTTTCCTTCGGGGAAATGGCATCTTATCCATCACCGCGGGGGCTTGACGCCGTTTCGGGTGCAACTCCCCTTTCTTTTTTACGTGAAGGCGAGTATTTCGGTATCAGTGACCTGTTTTTCGGAATGCGGGGAGGATGTATCGGTGAGACCTGCAGTATGGCAATCCTGGCAGGATTTGTCATTTTACTTTTATGCGGCGTGATCTCGCCTCACATTACGGCAGGTTATATGGGAACAGTTTTTCTGGCATCACTGTTTTACGAGAATCTGGACTTTTTCCTTGCTCTTGAATGGTGTCTTGCGGGAAGTGTGCTTTTCGGTGCGGTGTACATGGTCACCGACTACGTCAGTTCGCCAACTACACGCCGCGGACAGGCTCTGTACGGTGTACTTTGCGGATTTTTAACCGTATTCATCAGATTTTACGGTTCGTACCCGGAAGGAGTGTCATTCGCCATACTTCTCGCTAACTTCGCAGTACCTATTATTGATTCACTGACGAGAATAAAAGTGTTTGGAGTGAAAAAGAAAATCTTATGAAAATGAAAAGTACACTATTTACGGTGGTATCAATATCATTGTCAGCAGGGATTTTGTTTGCAGGTGACGTAGTGGGGGATAAGCTGACATCTGCCAGAGAGGATACCGCACTCAGGGAAGAACTCAGTGGGGTAATACCGGAAATCGGGGATTTTTCCGTTATTGAACCTGACGAAGGAATGCCCGACAGTGTTAAAGAATTATATATAAGCAACGAAGGTACGGCAGTACGGCTCAGTGTTGTTGGATATGCCGCGGGGCTTGAACTCCTTTGCGGAGTAAAAGACGGAAAGGTTACCTCGGTAATATGTGTTTCAAGCCGCGAAACTCTTGGTGCCGAAAAAAACTACGGTGAAAAATTCAGCGGAAAGGATTTAACTCAAGTAAGTCTTACGGATACGGTCAGCGGAGCGACAAAAACGACAAGTGCATACAAACAGGGTGTACTTGACGCATTGAAAGCAAGCGAAAAAGTATCGGGTAAACGTTAATTTTTTGTCATTGTCAGAGATTTGGAGAATATAGAATGGATACAGTCATATCGGCATCAGCTTTACTTGTATCGTCACTTTGTAAACCGGAGGCATCTCTCGGGCTTCTTTTCGGATTGTCGGTGGCTTTTAGCGCAGTGTTAACGAAGATGTATGTTCGAATTTCAGATAAATTTGCCGAGGGGGGCACCCTTTTGTTTGCGGCGACAGTGTTTTCCATGTGCGTTGGTATTGCGTTCAGCAGAAGTGTCGGCAGTGCATTTTCCGGAGAAGCAGACAGATTTTTCTTCGCAGTAACGGGAAGCGGCAGTGCGCTTGTAAGTTTTTTTACCTGCGGTAAAAACGGAGGAAATATGGCGGATACATTAAAAAATGTATTACCTGTTGTACCGTTCTCGTTTTGTGTGGGAGTACTTCGTGAACTGTTCGGAGAGGGAAGTGTTTTCGGCAGAGAAGTAAATTTCCTTTCAAAGTTTACGGTTAACTCACTCGGGGGATATTGCGGTGGACTATTATTGATCTCGGCGGTTATCGGAATGGCAGTGTTCGTCTGTGAAAAACTCGGAGGGGAAAATGGAACTTGATCTGATTCTTGGCGTGAGTACGGTCCTCGCCGGTATAACATGTATTGTTTATTGTAAAACAGCGAATAGGGAAATACCGTTTTTGAAGCAAGATTTTTGGATGTATTTCTACACTGCCGTACTTTCGGGAGTAATAGGCTTGGTCTGCGGTGTGCTTGGAGCCGTATTTACGCTTACCGTTACATCGCTCGGCTTTTTGTCACCGCTTGTTTCTATCGGTACGGCACTCGGTACTGTACTTTTGATGTGGTTTTTTGCTAAAAAAACGATGGACGGTTGGAACGTAAAAGGTACGATGCTCACTGCATCACTGTTGGCACTTGTTCTCGGTTCGACTTTTGACGGAGAGTCTTTAGGCGAATTTTTGTCTGGCACAGCACTGCTCTTAATCATTTATATTTCTTTCGCATTATTACTCTACGGAGTGTCTGCATTATTAATTTCTGATACAAACGGTAAAAGTGATAAAATGTACCCGAAGATTATGATTCTGACATCAAGTCTCGGCTTTGCCGCAGAAGGATTCAAAGGAATTTTTGAAAATCTCTTCACATGACGGAAAAATAGTGTATAATAATACTGTAGATAATTTATTTGCGGTAAAAACTGTTTTTCGCCGGCTATGGAGATAGAAATGGAAAAAAGCGTCAGATCAAAAATCAAGCGGGATGTAATATTAATATCCATCCTTCTTCTTGTTGCAGTTACGGCTTTGGTGATTGTCAGTGCTACAGGGGACGACGGAATGAGTGTTACCGTAACAGTTGAAGGTAAGACAGTGGGAAGCTACCCTCTTTCAGAAGAGCTTGAAACTGAAATTGTGACGCCATACGGTAAGAATGTACTCGTAATCAAAAACGGTCATGCTGAGATTAAGTTTGCCGATTGCCCTGACGGGATATGCAGTGCTCACCGTCCTATTAAAAAAAGCGGTGAGAACATAATTTGCCTTCCTCATAAGCTTTCCGTCGTTATTTCGAGAAAGGGGAGCGAATAATGAACAGAAAACTGCGAAGTTCAGCCGCGCGAGTGGCTTTCCTCGGAATGTGTACTTCATGTGCGCTTATCCTCTCATACGTGGAATTTTTACTGCCTCCCATCAGTGCCGCCGCACCCGGAATCAAGATGGGACTTGCCAACGTTTTGACGGTTTTCGTTATGTACAGAGCAGGTGTCAGACCTGCGGGGGCTGTGCTTGCTTTGAGAATACTCTTGTCATCACTTCTTTTGGGAAGTGTGGTTAGCTTTATTTACAGCTCGATTGGCGGTGTACTCAGTTTTTGCGTAATGGCATTACTTAGAAAAACTGATAAATTTTCTCCCGTGGGAGTAAGTACGGCGGGAGCTGTCTCGCACAATGCGGGACAGATTCTCGGTGCCGTTATACTTATGAATACCCCTGAGATTTCATATTATTTTCCGATACTGGCAATCAGCGGAACGATTGCCGGAATTTTCGTTGGAATTCTTGGTGGTGTGTTGCTTAAAACCCTTCAAAATGTCAAATTATATTAGTGTTGAAAGTTTCAACGCCAATATGACAAAGAAGGTATGTATAATGAAACAAAAAAAGAATCGGAGTATACTAAAGTTTTTTTCTTTCCTTATTCTTATGGCATTCTTTTTAAGCGGTTGCAGCAGAGAAAGAACGGACGGTGGGCAGAACCATACTTTAAAAAACGGACTGTATGTAAAAACTGTTTCCCAAAGTGACGCAGGTAACAGTAACGGAAAATGTGAGATAGCACTCACAACTGCGGCAGTCAGCTTTGGCGACGAAGGAAAGATTATTTCCTGCCGTCTCGATGCGGCTGATATTGAGGTTGCCTATACTGTGGAAGGTAAGGCTGTTCCTATGGAAAAAATTGCTACTAAACGAGAACTTGGTGACAACTACGGGATGAAAGCGGCGGGAGCTAAAGCAGAGTGGTACGAGCAGGCAAATACTTTTGAAAAGCTGATCGAGGGGAAGACCACCGATGAAATAAAAGCTCTTGTTGCCGACGACGGATACGGGACCGACGACGTTATTAAAGCAGGTTGTACTATATCTGTTGAAGATTTCGTAAAGGCAATAGTTAACGCCTCAAAAAACTGATGTGTGACGGGGCAAGGCGATCCGTCTTGCCCCGTGATTTGTTCCATAGTTATTATTTGACTGAATTCAGAACGGAGATAAACATAGAGTATTATGAATTTATACTTAAAAATAAAATCGGCGATTCTTGCCGTAAGCCTGATTTTTTCCATGCTTGCGCTTTGTGCTTGCGGAGCTGAGGGGAAAGCGGAAAAGTACACGGAATACATCTTTGACTACTTTGATACCGTTACCACCGTTACGGGTTACGCGGACAATAAGGACGAATTCGACGGAGTTGTCAAAAAGCTGAGTGACAAAATGGGAGAGTACCACCGACTTTTTGATATTTATAATGAATATAAAGGTATAAACAATATTAAAACACTGAACGACAAGGCACACGGCGAAGAAAACGCGGTGGAGGTTGATTCCCGCATAATCGAGCTTCTTGAGTTTTCAAAGGAAATGTACACTCTGACGGACGGTAAAGTGAACGTTGCGTTCGGCAGTGTGACTTCCGTGTGGCACAATTACCGCGAAACGGCGAAAGACGGTGAAGGGGAAGTCCCGACGGAAGCGGAACTTCAAATTGCGGCAAATCACTGTGACATTAATGACGTAGTTGTTGTAAAAAGTGAAAATAAAGTATATTTCAACGATCCGTATCTTAAACTCGATGTAGGGGCTGTGGCAAAGGGCTTTGCAACGGAGAAGATCGCCGAGCTTCTTGAAGCAGACGGCGTATCGGGTTACGTACTTAGCCTTGGCGGTAACGTAAGAGCGGTTGGTGCTTCTCCAAACGGTACAAAGTGGAAAGTCGGTGTTGAAGACCCTGACGGAGGAGAAACTTATCCTGCACTCCTGAGTCTTGAAAATGAAGCTCTCGTTACAAGCGGTAGCTACAGACGCTTTTATACTGCCGACGGTGTAAACTATCACCACATAATTGATCCCGAGACACTGTTCCCGTCGGACAGATATAAATCTGTTTCCGTCGTTTGCTCAGATGCGGGACTTGGTGACGCGCTGTCAACCGCACTCTTCAACATGAGCGTGGAAGACGGTGAAAAACTTATATCAGACTTAGACGATGTCGGCGTGCTTTGGATAAAAATTGACGGAAATATGAAATTTTCTTCCGTGTTTGAAAGATACGTTAAGTAAAGTTAAGTTAAATCTATGTAAAATCTGCTTAAACCGCGTGTGATTAAGTAAAATCAGCGCGGTTTTTACTTGAAAAAAACGTAAATATATGGTACAATGTAAGCAGCGTATTAAATTAATTAAAGATGCGCGGAATAAAAAAATGCCCTTAAAACGGCAGAACGGAGAAACTTATGGGATTAAAAGAGGTTCTCGAGCTTATAGGCGGTCTTGCGCTGTTCCTTTTTGGTATGAACGCAATGGGTGCCGCACTTGAAAAGAGCGCAGGAAACAAACTCAAAATATTCCTCAGTAAAGCAACGTCCAACCCCATCAAGGGATTTTTACTCGGACTTGTAGTTACACTGATAATTCAGTCATCTTCCGCTACTACAGTTATGGTAGTAGGTTTTGTTAACTCAGGTATTATGACTCTTAGCCAGTCTATCGGAGTTATCTTTGGTGCAAACCTTGGTACCAGCGTTACCGCGTGGATCCTGTCACTTCAGGCGATCGATGGTAACAACACGGGACTTGCAATTCTTAATCTGTTAAAAACCGATACTTTCGTTCCGATCGTAGCTATGATCGGTGTAATCCTTTTCGCGTTCCAGAAGAATGCAAAGCGTAAGGATATCGGTATGATCCTTCTCGGATTTGCTATCCTTATGTTCGGTATGGACATGATGTCCGGCTCTGTTGCGGGACTTAAAGGTAATGAAACCTTCAAAAGTCTTCTTGTTTCCTTTTCTAACCCCATTCTCGGTGTTATTGTCGGAACAGTATTTACCGCGATTATTCAGTCTTCTTCTGCATCGGTCGGTGTACTTCAGGCTCTTACCAAAACGGGTGCGGTTACGTTTGCTACCGCATTTCCCATCATCATGGGTCAGAACATCGGTACTTGTGTAAGTGCGATGATTTCTTCAATCGGTACAGGTAAGAATGCACGCCGTGCGGCAATTATCCACCTCCTGTTCAATATTATAGCAACGCTTATAATTCTGCCTGTGTTCTATCTGGTAAATTATATTGTAGAGCTCCCGTTTATGAATATGCAGATGGGATACGTTTCAATTGCTATCGTTCATACAAGCTTCAAGCTTGTTGCTCTTGCACTCCTCACTCCCATGGCTAAGCTTCTTGAAAAGATCGCTTGCCTTATCGTGCGCGATACTGAAGAGAGTGAAGAGAATAAGCTCCTCGACGAGCGTTTCTTCACACTTCCTTCCGTTGCTATCGAGCGTAGCCACGTTGTAGCTGTAAACATGGCAGAGATCGCAGTTATGTCCATCAGAGATTCTCTCAAGCTTCTTGATTCTTACAATGAAAAGGAAGCTGATAAGGTACGTGAGGCAGAAGGAAAGGTTGACGTATTTGAAGATAAGATCGGTTCTTATCTTGTTAAGCTTTCTACTCACGATATGACTGAGGAAGACAGTAACGAAGCAAACAAGCTCCTTCACGTTATCGGAGACATTGAAAGACTTTCCGACCACGCTGTTAATATCGTTGAATCTGCGGAAGAGATCCATGATAAGAAGCTTGCTTTCTCAGCTGCGGCATCTACTGAACTTAAGACAATGATCGGTGCTGTTGATGAGATCCTTGAACTCAGCCTCGGTGCATTCAAGGGTAACGATCTCGCACTTGCATCTAAGGTTGAGCCTCTCGAACAGGTAGTAGACCAGCTCCGTGATCAGTTGAAGTTCAACCATGTTGAACGACTCAGTGCAGGCGAATGTACCATTGAGCTTGGATTTGTATTCGGTGACCTTCTTACAAACCTTGAAAGAGTTGCTGACCACTGTTCCAATATTGCGGGTTGCGTTCTTGAAATGGCTAAGGATGAAATGGATATTCACGAATATCTCAGAAGTGTTCGCGGAAGCCAGGGTGGCGAGTTCCTCAAAATGTATGAAGAATACACTGCAAAATATGCCGTAGAAACAAAGTAATAAGAAAAACATAAGATCCCGACAGATTTTAATAATGTGCCCCCTGTCAAGTAGACAGCGTAAAAACAAAAAGAATATGTTAAACAAATAGATTCTTTCATCTCTCCCTGCTGCGCAGCAGGGAGAGATTTTTCGTCACGCGGCGGTGGCGAAGAAATACTCGCAAGGCGTCATACAATTCAAACGCTTCTGGAAACGACGA
>JAZUBG010000055.1:0-13280 GCA_045638405.1 Eubacteriales bacterium
CTTTAATTTTGGGAGAATCAAGGGACTCATAGGTACTGTCGGAGCCGTCAAGGTTACCCGCATCCCAAGCATATATATCAAGCTGCATACCGAACGTGTCACGCATCCACTTAAAATACTCGAGATTTTTCAGTGTCTGCTCTTCGGTAGAGCCCTCGTTAGTACTGTTTATCCATGAAAAATATTGGGATTTCGATGGAGTTCTCTCGTCGGCACCCGCAGTTTCTTTGGTTTTTATTACGTTATTATTCATTTGCTCCATGAGTGATTCCTTACGCCTGAAAACAAATTTTACTGTAATAAAGTATATCATAAAGTGTGTTTTTTTTCAAGTATCATGCGTTTCAAAAAAACTTATTTTCAAAGGGGCGGTTGACAGCTAAAAAAATTGCATATTTTTTATATCTGAGAGACAAAATTACTTATAACCACTTGAAAAAATCTCGAATTTATTATATAATAAAGTGAATATATTATTTGAATACTTTGAAAGGAGATGCCGACCTCAAATAAAAGGACGGCAAACACTTATTATGGTAACAGCAGGCGATTTCAAAAACGGTATTACCTTTGACATGGACGGTCAGGTTATGCAGGTAATCGAGTTCCAGCACGTTAAACCCGGTAAGGGCGCGGCTTTCGTAAGAACCAAGCTTAAGAACATCATCACCGGTGCAACTGTTGAAAAGACATTCAGCCCTACAGACAAGTACGAGAACGCTATCATCGAGCGTCGTGAGATGCAGTATCTCTACACCGACGGTGACCTCTACTACTTCATGGACATGGAGTCTTTCGAGCAGCTTCCCATCGGCGGAGACCTTATCGGTGACAACTTCAAGTTCGTTAAGGAAGAGATGATGTGTAAGATTCACTCTTACCAGGGTAAGCCCTTCTCTGTAGAGCCTCCCATGTTCGTATCCCTCAAGGTTATCGACACTGAGCCCGGTGTACGCGGTGATACAGCTACCAACGTAACAAAGAACGCTACAGTTGAGACAGGCGCAGTAGTTCGCGTTCCTCTCTTTATCAACGAAGGCGAAACAATCAAAATCGACACTCGTACATCCGAGTATCTTGAAAGAGACAAGGGCTGATTTTAGCCTAAAAAATCCATTCTGAAAGGAATATTTATCATGAGCATGACAGAAAAGAGCGCATACCTTTGCGGTATTCTCGAAGGCCTCAGCCTTGACGAGACAAAGCCCGAGTATAAGATCATTTCCAAGCTCGTTGACATTATTGACGACATGGCTGCTGAGATCGAGGATCTTAAGGAAGAGATCGACACTCTCGGCGACTACATCGAAGAGATCGACCAGGATCTCGGCGAGGTAGAAGAGATCGTTTACGACATCGACGAAGACGATTGCGATTGCTGTGACTGCGATTGCGACGATGATGACGATTGTGATTGCGGCTGTTGCTGCGACTGCGATGACGATGATGATGACACAGAGTTCCTCTGTGCAATGTGTCCCGCTTGCGGTGAACAGATCTACTTTGACGAGACATGTGATCCCGAAGAAGTAATCTGCCCCTCTTGCCAGGCACCCCTCATCGATCCCGATGAGCTTGAGGAAGAATAATTGAAAAACTTAAAGGAGACGGAATTCCGTCTCCTTTTTGAATTTTTTACGCAAACTACCTATATGGATAATTATAACAAATTCACATAAAAATAATAGGTTGACAATATCCTAAAATCTGTGTATAATATTATAGTGAAAGAAGGTGTGCAGATATGAATATTAACACAAAACAGATAGTTTCAATTTCGGAAGCAAATCAAAATTTCTCAAAGGTGGCGAGAATGATTGACAAGCACGGTGAACTTTATATATTCAAAAACAATAAGCCCAAATATAAGCTTGTTGACATAGAAAACGATACGACTATTGAAATGACCGATGACGAAAAAATTGACTTTGTAGCGGCACGTATCCTAAGATTGTACCGTCCTGCATTTGAGGAACTTGCAAAATGATTAAGTTCAGTGATGAAAAGGTTTTGCTTCTCCATAAACTTATAACGGAGGCGACGGGCGGAGATCCTAATGTTCGTGACTTGGCACTCTTAAACAGTGCTTTGGAATCCGCTTTTGCAACTTTTGGCGGAGTAGAGTTATATCCCACAAAGCAGGAGAAGGGCGCAAGACTCGGATACTCTCTTATATCAAATCATGCATTTGTCGATGGAAACAAGCGTATCGGGATGTACGTACTGTTAACGTTTCTTGAAACTAACGGGATCAAAATACGACCGACAAATGAAGAAGTTGCCCGTGTAGGTCTTGCGGTGGCTGCGGGAACAATGAAATATGAAGATTTGCTTGAATGGATAATAGAAAATGAATGAAAGAAAATTTGACAACAAGGGCTCAATATATTCTAAGGCACGTCCCGCATACCCGATTACACTATTTGATTATTTGTGTTCAAATGGCATAATTGATAAAAGTAAAATTGTTGCTGACATCGGTTCCGGAACCGGTATCTTTACAGTGCAAATTTCTGAGTTTACTGATACTGTTTATGCCGTTGAACCTAATGAGGATATGAGGTCTATTGCGGAAAAAGTGTATGAGGATTTTGAAAACATAATCTCTATAAACGGAACTGCTGAGAATTCTTCTTTGAAAAACGATTCTATTGACGTTATTACAGTCGCTCAAGCTTTTCACTGGTTTGACAGAGTAAATTTCAAAAAGGAATGCCAAAGAATTTTGAAATCAGAAGGTAAAGTAGTTCTCCTTTGGAATGACAGAGATACTTCATGTGATATAGTTAAAGAAAATTTTGCTGTAAACAAAGAGTATTGTCCCACTTTCAAGGGATCATCAAATGGGATAGACTTTTCACGAAATGGTTTTAGAAACTTCTTTGAGGAAGATTTTGATATAATCGAATTTGAAAATGAAATGGAATATGACCGTTCTGCATTTATAAAACGTAACCTTTCATCTTCATATGCTCCGCTAAAGGAAGATTATCATTATGATAGTTATATAAATGCGCTTAATGTCATATTTGATAAATATCAAGAAAACGGTACAGTTAAATATCCTTATATAACTCGTTGTTATGTGGGAAAAGTAGACGGCTGAAAAATAAATAAAATAAGGCAGACACATAACGTGTCTGCCTCGTTTTTTTGTTGTAAAAAAATTATCACAGGGGAATTTTCGCAGGTTAAGTGTGAAGCTCCTCGAAAAAATAAACAACTCCCTTGACAGAAGTCAAGGGAAGTGCTACAATATTAGTTGAATAGTTGAACAACTAATAAACAAGGGGTGCTGATATGGGAGATAATTTTACTTGCGATTGCGAAGTTATACACGAAGAAATCGTCAATACCGTTCGTGGAAAGATGCAGAATAAAGAAGAATATTTGCAGTTAGCTGCACTGTTTAAGATTTTCGGTGACGGAACCCGTGTGCAAATACTGCATGCTTTGGAACAGAGCGAAATGTGTGTGTGCGACCTGGCAGTGTTACTCGGAGTTACTAAATCTGCGGTTTCACATCAGTTAAAGGCGTTAAAACTTGCAAATCTTGTTAAATTTCGTCGAGAAGCTCAAGTTATATACTATTCTTTATCTGATGATCACGTTAAGGAGATCATAGATAAAGGTATGGAGCATATAAAAGAGTAACAGTTAACTTGAAGTTTGCGAGGGTATATATGAATAAAGAATATATTTTGCGTGGCTTGGATTGCCCAAACTGTGCGTCGAAAATAGAAAAAGAGGTCGGAGCGTTAGGGGGAGTAGAAGCCTCAGTAATCAATTTGATGAGGCAGACTTTGACTGTCAACGTGGATTCGGCTTTTGCTGATGAAGTTGAAAAAAAGATCAAAGAAATCGTCTACAGACACGAACCTGAGGTATGTGTTTTTGAGCCTACTTCTGAGAGAAAGTCAAATAATGACAATTCTGATAACGACGGTATAAATAAAACATTACTTCGTCTAATAATCGGAGCTGTGATATACGTAATAGGCATAGTTCTCGGAGAAATAATCAAGGTCGAATTTCCCGCAGAAATAGCTTGCTTGATCGTTGCATATTTGGTTCTTGGTGTAGACGTGATAATCAAAGCGTTCAAGAATATAGTAAAGGGACGGATATTTGATGAAAACTTTTTGATGACGTTATCTACCGTCGGAGCGTTTATAATAGGAGAATATCCCGAAGCCGTTGCTGTAATGATGTTCTATCAAATCGGTGAATTCTTTCAGATGTCGGCAGTTAAACGCTCAAGAAGATCCATTGCAGATCTTATGAATATTCGCCCTGATTTTGCAAACGTAGTCAGAAATGGAGAGCTTGTTACAGTTGATCCCGAGTCGGTTTCTGTCGGAGATGTGATTGTCGTAAAGCCCGGTGAAAAGATTCCGTTAGACGGTATTGTTGTTGATGGCAGATCAACCCTTGACACAAAGGCACTGACAGGGGAATTTACACCTAAATCCGTTTCTCAAGGGGATGAAGTGCTCTCAGGATGTATCAATCAAAGCGGAGTGGTGAATATTCGTGTAACGAGAGTATATGGTGAATCTACCGTTGCAAAAATCATAGACTTGGTAGAAAACGCATCAAGCAGAAAGGCACCTACCGAGAACTTTATCACAACGTTTGCCCGGTATTATACGCCCATTGTCGTTTTTCTTGCGGTAATTCTCGCGGCTGTCCCGCCTCTGATGTTTAACGGTCAGTGGTTTGATTGGATACATAGATCATTTGTATTTTTGGTAATTTCATGCCCTTGTGCACTGGTAATTTCCATTCCGCTGACGTTCTTTGGCGGCATTGGTGCGGCGTCTAAACACGGGGTACTGATAAAAGGCAGTAATTATCTTGAAGCATTAGACAATATTGGCACAGTTGTTTTTGACAAAACGGGAACATTAACAAAAGGTGTTTTTAAGGTCACGAATGTATTTACCGAAGCTAACTTTACACCCGAACAAGTTCTGAAATATGCGGCACAAGCTGAAAGCTATTCAAGTCATCCTATAGCAATGTCTGTTATTTCAGCTTACGGTGAAGAAATTTTACAGTCTGATATAACAAATTATACCGAGATTCCCGGATACGGAATAAGCGCAGTAGCAGAAGGCAAAAAGATATTAGTCGGTAATGCAAAGCTGATGGAAGAAGAAAGAGTTTCTTATACAAATCGGAGTGAAACAGGCACGAAGATTTACGTAGCTGTTGACGGCAAGTTCGCAGGTTGCATTTTGATTGCTGACGAAATAAAAGACGACAGTAAAAATACTGTAGCAGCGTTGAAGCAAATTGGTGTGGAAAAGATCGTTATGCTTACGGGGGATAATGAGCAAGTTGCAAGAGATGTATCAAATCAGCTTGGCATAGATGAATACTATGCTCATCTTTTACCCGAACATAAGGTGGATAAGCTTGAAGCACTTGACCGTAAGATGCGCTCTGATTCCAAATTGGCTTTTGTGGGAGACGGAATCAACGACGCTCCTGTTTTGGCACGTGCTGTTATCGGTATTGCAATGGGTGGACTTGGTACTGATGCTGCAATTGAAGCCGCTGACGTTGTTTTGATGACTGATGAGCCGCATAAGCTGATAGAAGCAATTGAAGTAGCAAGGGCAACTAAACGTATCGTTATCCAAAACATCGTATTTTCATTGGTGGTTAAAAACTTGTTCTTGATACTTGGCGCTTTGGGAATAGCCGGTATGTGGGAAGCAGTGTTTGCCGATGTTGGTGTTACGATAATTGCCGTGCTTAATGCAATGCGCATTATGAGAAAATAAACATGATAAAGCCATAGCATAAAATTCACGTGGATTTATGCTATGGCTTTTTTGTACCATAAGGATGGCTGTTTTATTAAATATTTAAGACGATCTTTGGGAGGTAATATGCTTTTCTGTATCAATAAATCACAACTGCCTGAGAGTAGATAAGCTTATTCGCTGCTTCTACGTCCTTGATGGGATATTTTATTTTACCTACCATAGGGTCGCAGATGATAAAGTTATCGTCCTGAACACCGCAGATGACAACGCAGTGTGAATGGCGGTACCAATTTACCACATCTCCGTCAAATTTCCACGACTCAAGAACGTAGGATTCGGGCACCATGTTAAGCGTCCCCCATAGAATTACAGGATAACCGCTCCAGACGTAACCGAGAAGCTCATACATAGATGAACCGCTTACATTATGCGCCTTACGTGCGGAATTTTCCTCTGTGAGATAATCGTTTGCCGTTGTTACAACGCAGGGAGCATAGCAGCCATATCCCGTTCTGTCCCACGGATTTCCGACGTAGGCGTAGTACGGGTTTACCTTGCCCCACTTTCCCTTTGGCATATACTCCTTATAGAGTGTCATGGGGTCTATCTCGTACCCGAGATACTTGAGAACGATGGCAAGAGAAACGACTTCGCACCCGAATGGAAGTCCTATCTTTTCCTGCATGATATTCTCGCAGTTTATGGAGACGTAATTCATCTGATAGACTGCATTAAATCCTGCAGTTTCTCTGTTGGTCTTTTGGGTAGATGGATTAGGATTATCGGTAAATTCCGTGACACCTATGGAGGGCTGCTCTGAATCTGAGGTTTTGTCCGTTTCGTCAGACTCGTCGGGGTCTGTTATCTCGGTCACGTGCTCTTCGACGTTCGTAGTAACGGAACTGTTTTGGTTACCGTCTGAATCATGTTTGACCGTGTTTTCCTCATTTGTACTGCCACAGGCGCACAATGAAAGCATGAGTGCAAGAGCCAATATTACTGATATTAGGCGTATAATTAGTCTCACTCCTTTGGAACATCATATGTATATATTTTACCATATGATACCACGCTTGTAAAGGAAAAACGACAAAATTCTTCAATTTGTGCGTTTTGCACACAGTGACTCTGCTTTATTTGTTGATTACGTATTTACTGAGTCTGTTGAACGCTTCTTCAACTCTTGTTTTAGGCAGAGCAAGGTTCATCCTGATGTGGTTTGTGCCTCCGTGTACCTTGCCGTTCTGCCAAGCTACACCAACGTCACAGCCTGTACCGACAAGCTCTTCAATGGCCATATCGTTGGCTGTAAGCCACTCCGAGAAGTCGGGGAAGAGCATATACGTTCCCTCGGGACGGAAGACGCTGACTCCACGGAAATTCTTCTCTATATAATCGCAAGCGAAGTTTACATTTCCCGACAAAACCTTACAAAGCTCATCCGTCCACTCCATTCCCTCGTCACTGTAGGCACCTATAAGAGCGTACATGGAGAGCATATTCATGGAATTGTAGTGGGACAGGGAAGACTCTTTATTTACTCTGTCGCGGAGCGTTTTGTTATAGATCACGTGGTAAGCTCCAATAAGTCCCGCAAGGTTAAACGTCTTAGACGGAGCGTACAGAGCGACCGTGCGCTCTCTCGCATAATCGCTTACCGACTGTGTGGGTGTGTGGCGGTTGCCGTTCAGAAGAATGTCAGACCATATCTCGTCGGATACAACGTATACGTCATACTTTTCGTAAAGCTCCATAGCACGGCGTATTTCTTCTTTTTCCCAAACTCTACCCGTAGGATTGTGAGGGGAACAGAAAATTGCGGCGTGGATATTATTTTCACGGAGCTTCTTTTCCATGTCGTCGAAATCCATGCGCCACTTGCCGTTTTCGTCAAGTATCAACGGACTGTGGACGATGTTATATCCTGCATTTTTTAATGACATGGTAAAGCCTATGTACGTGGGGCTGTGAACGAGTACGTTGTCACCGCGGGAAGTGAAGGTGCCGAGGGCGGAGAGAAGTCCGCCAAGTACACCGTTTTCGTAACCGATATGCTCCGTGCTCATTCCCGAAACTCCGTTACGTACGTTGTGCCAGCGAATGATCGAGTCGTAATACTCATCTCTCGGATTAAAATATCCGAAGGCAGGATGTGCGATACGTCTTTCCATTTCACGGCAAACGGATGGAGCCGTGGGAAAATTCATGTCTGCTACCCACATGGGGATGGCATCAAATCCGTCCTTGGGAAGCGAAGGCGCAAATCCGTGACCGAGACCGTCGACGGCGATAGCGTCCATACCGTGTCGGTCCATTATGGATTCAAAATCAAATTTCATAGTATTCCTCCGAATTCAGTTAAGACCGTAAAGCTCGGAATACTTGTTTTCAAGGTAATCAAGATAGAATTTGGGGTCAAAATCTTCTCCAAGAACACTTCTTAAAAGACGGTCGGGTGTGAGCATTCTTCCGAGACTCCAAATTTTCTCGCAGTTCCAGTCATTGATGGGAGCAAAATTACCGCTTCTGAGGCAATCGTCAACGTCAACGTCTTTCTTCATCTTGCTAAGAATATGCGCGCCGTACGCACTGCCGAGCGCGTAGGAGGGGAAGTAACCGATTCCACCGCCTGACCAGTGACTGTCCTGAAGAACACCGCGTCTGTCGTCAGGCACGTCAACTCCAAGATATTCTTTATAAAGTCTGTTCCACTCAGCGGGAAGGTCGCGCACTTCAAGTTCGCCTGACATGATACGTCTTTCAAGCTCGTAACGGACCATAACGTGCAAGCAGTACGTGACCTCGTCAGCTTCGGTGCGGATCAAGGAGGGTGTTACAAGATTTACCGCGCGGTAGAAATCCTCTGCCGTGGTATTTGCAGTTTCAGCAGGGAAACACTCTCTGATAATGGGGAAAATGCTTTCAATATAAGCTCTGCTTCTTCCGAGAAGATTCTCATAAAAACGGCTCTGGCTTTCGTGAATTCCCATGGAAACACCGCCGTCAAGGATTGTATAAGCAAAGCTATCCTTGGAGTTCATGTCGTAAAGGGCGTGACCGCCTTCGTGAATGACACTGTACATGGATGCGCTGAGGTCGTCTTCCTTGTAATTGGTGGTGATTCTTACGTCGCGGTGAGAACCGATTGAGGTTGTGAATGGATGCTCCGTCTCACCGAGACCGCAACGGTCAAGATCGATTCCCATGTGCTCCATCAGCTTCAGAGAGAACTCTCTCTGTGCATTAAGATCGAATTTGCCGTGGATACATGAATCGTCAAGCTGCTTTTTTTCACCGATCTTTGCAATAAGAGGGACGATACGTTCTTTAAGTGCGGAGAAAAATTCGTCACATTTTTCCGTAGTGAGTCCGGGCTCGTACTTGTCAAGGCAGTAGTCGTAAGGCTTCTTGTCGGGGGCACAGTAAGCGGCAAAACGCTTTTCTGCGGCAAAGATTTCCTCAAGCACGGGACAGAAGGAGTCAAAATCGCTTTCTTCCTTCGCTCTGTGCCATACGTCGTCAGCCTTAACGAGAAGCTCCTGGTAAGCGACGTACTCTTCCATGGGTATCTTTTTTAGCTCTTTGATGTCCTTGTACATGAGATACACCATGCGGGCATCCTCTTCACTGAGAGTGTCCTTTACCGCATCAAGCTCTTCAAGGAGGCGAATAGTATCTTCACCCGTTGTCATCTTGTAAGTTTCCTCACTGAGGATAGCGAGAGCATGGCCTCTGTTCTCTGCAGTGCCTCTGGGAGCTGTTGTAGCACCGTCGTAATAGATCAGTGCCATAGCGTGTTCATATGCGCTGAGACGGGACTGAAGAGCTCTCAGTGCCTTCATTTTTTCTTGAATGTTCATTTGTTTCTCCATTCGTGTTATATATTTATTTTAATTTCATTTTCTGCGATTATAGTATCTGCCGTTACCTTGCAGTCTACGGCGATCACTTTAACTCCCGCGTCTCGCACATATCGCAGTGTCTTTCCGAAAGCAGAGTCGGTTTCGTCGTTTACTCTGAACTCATGGGGACCTTTCATCTGTACGACAAACACAACGTATGCTTCGTAACCGTCTTCGAGCGCACGTGTCAGCTCATCAAGATGCTTCGCGCCTCTTGCTGTTGGGGCATCAGGGAACATGGCTACACCGTCAATTTCAAGCGTAACTCCTTTCACCTCAACAAAAGCACGTCTTTCTCCGTCGCAAACGAAAATGTCAAAGCGTGAGTTACCGTAAGTTACTTCACGGCGATATTCCGCTGCGTTAGAGAAGATTCCCGAAGCTTTGAGCCACTCAAGGCAGACCCCGTTCGGTATCTGGGAGTCCATGTTGATGAGGGTGTCACCTTTTTCCACGGCGATAAGGTCATACTGAGTTTTCCTTGCGGGATTGTCCGATTTTTCAAGAAAAACGGTTGTACCCGGAACAAGAAGCTCCAGACATCTGCCTGTGTTTTTCACGTGCACGGTAATTTCCTTGCCGTCAAGTAATACTTCGGCTATAAACCTGTTTGGACGGCGTAAAAATACCGCTTTTTCAACTTTACCGTACTTCACTTTTCTCCTCCGAACTCGCTAAAGAAAGAGGAGAATACTCCGTCAGCGATCTTCTTCATCTTTTCGGGGGAGACTTTCAGCACTTGTCTGTCGTAGGTAAGAAGTCCGTTTGTCTCGTCTTCGACGTCACTGAGCTGGGTCAGTACCGCACAGCAAAGGCCTCGTTTCGCGTGGGGGACAATTTCGTTTTCGTAGAGGGAAATAAGATCCGTTTCTAAATCCTCCGCAGTCTCGCAGGTACGGTAACCGTAATTTTTTGTAAGATTGAATACGTGATATTTTACTCTATGAGAGTATCCGCCGAACTCAGACAGTACCATGGGACGTCCCTTGACGTTTTTTAGCTTTATCTTCTTGAAATAAACGTGATCGCTTTCCACGTCGGTATGACTTGTTTTGAACCATCCCGAAGTTGTGTCCCATACACGTGTCCCGTCAAGATTTCTAAAATGCTTATAGCATCCTTTAGCATCAAACTGGCCCCAACCTTCGTTGAATATGGTATAGTAGCACACGGACGGGTGATTTCTCAGTTTTTCTACGATTCCGTCACTTATTTCAAAGAACTTCTCACGTCTGAACTTTGTCGCTCGGTGAGAGATACCACGTCTCGGTCCAACAGTAGGCAGAGCTGTATCAATGAGGAAACTGTATTTACCGTTGTTTATAAGGTCCTGACAGACGATCATGCCGTATTTGTCGCAGTAATAGTAAAACAGTTCGGGTTCCAGCTTGATATGCTTGCGTAGCATATTGAATCCGCAGGATTTCATCGTCAGAATATCATTTCCAAATCCCTCAGGCGTTGCGGGAAGGAAAATTCCGTCGCTGAAGTATCCTTGATCAAGTACTCCGTGGAGAAAATACGGTTTTCCGTTGAGTGCAAGGAGAGATGTTCCGTTTACTTCGGTTACACCGAAGGTACGCATGGCGAAATACGATCTCACTTCATCTTCTCCGCATTTCAAAGAGAAATCGTAAAGATACGGATCTTCAGGCGACCATAAACGAGGATTGTCAGGTGAAAACTCAAAACTGTCTCCGGTAAAAGTGTATTTCTTGATTCCGTCGGGAGTGGTGACCGAAAGTATTTTCTCCTCTGCACCGCCGAAAACGGTGAGCTTTACAGTTTTAGTATCTGCGCAAACCGACAACTTTTCAACATATTCTTTGGGAACACTCTCAAGCCATACGCTCTGCCATATACCGCTTACCTTGGTGTACCACATTCCGCCTCGCTTTGACGTCTGTTTTCCGTAGGGGAGATCAGTATCCATTCGGTCTCTTACGCTTAGACAGATTACGTTTTCACCTTCAAGAATACTTTCGGTAACGTCGTAAGTATGGGGCAGATAAGGCTCGGCACTACCTCCAACGTAGTAGTCGTTGAGCTTAACGTCAAAGCTTTGATCCACAGCATCAAGATGTAGTAAAACACGTCCTTTGTTAAACCCTTCGGAAAGAGTAAAACTGCGGGAATAGAGCATTGTATCGTCTTTATCAATATTCCGCATAACTCCTGACAGCTTGCTTTCGGGAGGGAATGGAACTGTAATTTTGCCCTCAAAGATTGTCTTTATGTCTCTTTCGATCCCAAAGCTCCATGAACCGTTAAGAGAGAGGTAACTCTCTCTGACCATAGTAGGTCTCGGATAGGTGAAATAAGGTTCAGAAGCGTTCAGATCCTTCTCAAAAGGGGTCGTAAGTGCGGCAAAGTTCTTTTTGTTTTGTTTCATGATTTGTACCGATCAAAAAAATTCGTTAGTACTTTCAGTATAGCACAAAATGCACGTTTTTTCAATAAAAATCGGCTGAGAGGTAAACATAAAAAATCCGCTCCCGTATTACCGAGAGCGGAAACGTATTTACTTAAATCAGAACATCTTTCTGAGCTCGTCAGCGATGTCGATCTTTTCCCAAGGAGTGTCAAGCTCCTCACGACCCATGTGACCGTAAGCGGCGAGATCACCGTAGATGGGACGGCGGAGATCAAAATTCTTGATGATAGCTGCGGGGCGCATATCAACAAGCTTGCAAAGTGCCTCGGAGATAGCCTCGTTTGTGATTCCGTCACGAGCTGTGCCGAATGTATCTGTCATAACGGACATGGGACGAGCAACACCGATAGCGTAAGCAAGCTGTACCTCACACTTCTTAGCAAGGCCTGCCGCAACTACGTTCTTAGCGAGGTATCTGCAGAGGTAACAAGCGGAGCGGTCAACCTTTGTGGGGTCCTTGCCGGAGAAAGCACCGCCGCCGTGACGGGAGTATCCGCCATAGGTGTCAACGATGATCTTGCGTCCTGTAAGACCGCTGTCACCCATGGGACCGCCCACAACGAAACGGCCTGTGGGGTTAACGTAGATCTTGGTGTCTGCATCTATGAGGGAAGCATCAACGGTAGTGTTAATAACGTGCTCGATGATGTCGGCTCTGATCTGCTCGAGAGTAACCTTTTCGTCGTGCTGAGATGAAACTACGATAGCATCGAGACGTACAGGAACATCCCCGTCGTATTCAACTGTAACCTGAGTCTTACCGTCGGGTCTGAGGTAGGGAAGAGTACCGTTCTTTCTAACCTCGGTAAGCTTCTTTGCCATTTTGTGAGCGAGAGAAATGGGAAGGGGCATAAGCTCGGGTGTTTCGTCACAAGCGAAACCGAACATAAGACCCTGGTCACCTGCACCGGTGTCGAGACCGTCGGTGTCCTCGCCAGCCTTAGCCTCGCTGGACTTGTCAACACCCATAGCGATGTCGGGGGACTGTTCGTGGATGGAGGAAAGAACAGCACAGGTGTGACCGTCAAAGCCGTACTTTGCTCTGTCGTAGCCGATGCCTACAACTGTGTCGCGAACTATCTGAGGGTAGTCAATAACAGCGGTGGTTGTGATCTCACCCATTACGCTTACCAAACCTGTTGTACAAGCGGTTTCGCAGGCAACACG
>JAZUBG010000056.1:0-5254 GCA_045638405.1 Eubacteriales bacterium
CACGCGAAGGGACAAATGTCAATTTTTAGCTGAAACAAGGTAGTAGGGGCGTACCTGCGTGTGCGCCCGCTTCGTTGGTTACAAAACTCACGTTTTGGCAATCGACTACCGTTAGAAACCATCTCGCTCGCTTTGCGAGCAGTATGCCTGAAGTTTTCTCGGATTTATAAATAAATCCTCACATCCTTAGCTGATCTTTTATCTTTTTTTGCTCCGCAAAAAAGATAAAAGGAAGAAAGTTCACGTTTTACCTACAAATCGCACATTGGTCGACAACCTATCGATAAGATTCCAGGTAACTCCGTAGGGTGGGGGCCCTGTCAAGAGTAACATGGTTTACAAACCGCAGTTTGACCGATAACTTATCATTAGAATTCTAACAAACTTGTAGGGACCGGCGTCACTGTTTGCGTAGCAAACGATACGGTCCGCTTCGTTGGACTAAGACATATTAGTTGTCTTTAATCCTTCGTTACGGACCGTCGGGACGCCGGTCCCTACGTATCATTGGTCATTTTTTCGATTATTCTTATTTCACACAGACCAAAGAACACATCAATTCCCGCGACACTTCCATTGTTTTGGGATATATTCTTTCCTTGGTATCATCTTCTAACTCAAGACCGATTTTTTTCATCACGGCATATGAAGCAGCATTTTTGTAGTCACAATGTGCTACTAATTTGTGTATTCCAAGCTTTACAGCAAATTCTTTGAGAGCTAAAGCTGCTTCAGTCGCATAACCTTTACTCCAATAGCATTTATTCAAAATCCAACCAAGTTCACCTATTGTCCTATCGCTGTTCAAATAAACGGAAACCGCACCGATCTGTATATTATTTATTGTGACTGCAAATTCATAATATTCCGGATATTCTTTTTCCCATTCAGCAGTAACGTTTAATAAAAAGTTTTCAGTTTCTTCTTTCGTATATTTAGGTAAGTGCATCATATATCGAGTATTATCTATATCTGATGCATAAGAATGAACTGTTTCTAAATCTTCTATACCAAGTGGACGCAAAACAAGTCTATCCGTTTTTATTATGTATTCGTCTTTAATCATTTTTTCAATCACAATTCCTAATTGTCTTATATACCTTTTATAGATAAAAGGATAAAAGTTCTATATATTTTCACTTTCCAAGCTCTTCGTTACGCTTAATTGCCGCTACTATTGCAGCTTCAACAGACTCGTCAAATCCTGTGTCTGTCATTGCGGCAAGTGCTGCCTCGGTGATTCCCTTTTTGGAGGTCACACGTGTTCTGAGTGTAGCAGGATCAACACCTGTCATATCTATAGTCGCGGCAGTACCGATGAGGGTCTGTACAGCAAGCTCCTGCGCAAACTTTTCGTCAAGTCCATGAGCGACACCCGATGCAGTAAGAGCTTCTGCAAGTCGGCAGAAATATGCAGGACCACTGCCGGAAATTGCCGTTATGATGGGGATCATATCCTCATCTACCCTTCTGATAAGTCCGAGAGGAGCAAAGATCGCCTCGGTGACTTCACCTTCTGCTTCACCCGATGCCTTGCCGAGAACGTATACCGTAGCTGACCGTCTCACTGACAGAGGCATATTCGGCATAAGTCTTACCACTCTTGCTCCGCCGAGGACGCTTTCCAGCTTTTCCGTTGAAATACCGGCCATAATGGAAAGGTACAGCTTGTCGGATGTGAAATATTCGCCGTACATCTCAAGCGCCTTAGGGAACACCTGCGGCTTTACGCCGAAAACGATGATCTCACTGTCCTTGATGTCCTCGGGTTTTCCGTGAACGATACCGTATTTCTCAGCCGCCGCGGCAGCTTCCTCGGGAAATGCTTCGTTAATAACGTAAATATTTGTCGGATCTGTAACGCCGCCGGAGATGATACCGTCGATCATGGCTCCTGCCATAAATCCAACGCCGATAAACGCAATTTTCTTTTCGATTTTCATTACTTTCAACCTCTTATCTGACCGTCACCTTCGACGATGAATTTGTATGACGTGATCTCGCGAAGTCCGAGAGGACCTCTTGCGTGCATCTTCTGAGTTGAGATACCTATCTCTGCACCGAAGCCGAACTGGAATCCGTCGGTAAATCTTGTGGATGCGTTTACGTTTACGCTTGAAGCGTCAACCTCAACGGTAAACTTCTTAGCCATCTCTTTGTCGGAGGTGATAATAGCTTCAGTATGTCCTGTACCGTATGTTCTTATATGCTCAATGGCATCGTCAGCACTGTCTACAACCTTCACAGCCATATCAAGTGAGAGGAACTCGTCGGTGAAGTCGGATTCAACAGCAGGAACAGCATTGGGGAACATCTTACAGATCTCGGGGCAGCCGTGAACGGTAACACCCGCATCCTTCAGTGCACCGCACAGTCTCAGTGCAAGGTCAACTCTGTCTTTATGAATAAGAAGGGTCTCAGCTGCGTTACAAACCGCGGGACGCTGAGTCTTTGCATTAATGAGTATCTTTTCTGCCATATCACCGTCCGCCGCAGAGTCAACGTAGATGTGGCAATTACCAACACCCGTTTCAAGCACGGGAACACGACATCCGTCAACAACACGGCGGATAAGTCCCGCGCCGCCGCGGGGGATCATAAGGTCGATATATCCTCTGAGGGACATCATCTCGTCAACTACGTCGTGGGACACACCGCCTACAAGAGCGATTGCGGTTTCGGGAATCTCGGTCTCTCGGAGAGCCACCCTCATGACTTCAACGATAGCGGTGTTTGAGTTCAATGCACTTCCGCTTCCGCGAAGAAGCACCGCACTTCCCGCCTTGAGCGCGAGAACTGCCGCATCAACAGTTACGTTAGGACGAGCCTCGTATATCATACCAATAACGCCGAGAGGAACTCTCACCTTGCGTATACTCAGTCCGTTGGGTCTTGTAAAGCTTTCGATCTCCTCACCGACAGGATCGGGCAGATCTGCAACCTGTCTCACACCCTCGGCTATATCCGCAATTCTCGCTTCGGTAAGCGTAAGGCGGTCAAGCATGGATGTGCTGATCCCTTTCTCGCGAGCGGCATCGGTATCCTTTTTATTTTCTGCGAGGATATATTCGCTGTTCTTAACAAGAGCGTCGGCTATGAGCAAAAGTGCTCTGTTTTTTTCTTCTGTTGTTGCTTTCGCAAGGCTGACGGAGGCAAGACGTGCCTCTTTAGCCTGGTTAAGTAATGCTTCGTTCATTTTTTATTCCATACCTTTATTAAACTTATGTCAGATAATTATCCAAGATCTGTCAGCACAAGGTTATCCTTATGTACTACCACTTCACTGTGGCTGTCGTGGCTTCCCATAAGATCCGCAAGTTCAGCTCTTGAGACACCGACGACGCCTCGACCGATCTGCACGTGATCTCCCGATGTGAGAATCTTCACCACGTCTCCGCTTGAGAAATCTCCTTCAACAGCGGTAACGCCGGGAGCAAGAAGGCTCTTTCCGCGGTTCACAAGCGCATCGGCAGCACCCTTGTCGATGAACACGTTACCCTTTGAGGGAGCATAGAACGCCATCCACTGAAGTCTCGTTTTAAGGCTTCCGTCCGCTTTGAAGAGCGTGCCCTTTGCACTTCCGTTAACCGCGTTTACAATAACGTTTACGTCCTTTGACGAGCAGATAAGCACGGGTACTCCCGCACGTGTGGCAAGGGAGGCGCCCTTGACCTTTGTTATCATGCCGCCCGTACCGTTGGCGCTTCCCGCGCCTCCCGCGTATGACTCGATCTCGGGAGTAATACGCTCGATCACGGGAATATGCTCCGCGTCGGCGTATTTTGAGGGATTTTTCGTGTAAAGTCCGTCGGTGTCAGTCATGAGAACGAGAAGATCCGCATGGAGCATCGCCGCAACCTGCGCGGAAAGGGTATCGTTGTCACCAACGCGAAGCTCTTCAACGGCTATGGTATCGTTTTCATTAATTATCGGTATTGCACCGCGACTGAGAAGTATCTCGAGAGCCGAGAACGCATTCTTATATCGTCTGTTGTCGGTAAAGTCGCCTCTTGTGAGAAGTATCTGCGCCGTAACGTAGCCGCGCTCGGCAAAGAAAGTGGTGTACTCCTCCATGAGCAGTCCCTGACCTACTGCGGCTGACGCCTGCTTTGCCGCAACAGAGGTAGGACGCGAGGTATATCCGAGAGCACGGAATCCTGCGGCAATGGAGCCCGAGGTCACGATAACCGCATCGTGTCCCGCATCCTTTATGTCAGACACCTGACGGACGATATTTTTTATTTTTTCACGGTCAAGGTCCCCGCCCTTTGCGGTGAGAGAGCTTGTACCGATCTTTATTATGTAAAGTTTCTTATTCATAGGAAGATCCCTTCCGAAATCATGACGTTTTTCCCCATCTGGGTATATAGAAGGTATTTTATCACACGGTGAATAAAAAGTCAATAAAAACTGTAAAACAGAATAAATATAAATTATATTTTAAGCTGCCTGTCGTCACAAATACCGAACAGTCAAGTTTCACTTCAAAAACTACCGCACCCCTTGACAATTCACGTCGAAATTTGGTATAATTATTTTGTATTCAGTGCGTACTTTAAACGTACGCAGATTATGAAAGGACGGTTAAACTTATGTCACAGAAATATCCTTTTTCCGTATGGAACTATAACATCCGCGGAGATTTTGAACCTACTGAGGTTGACGTGTGGGCAGAATGCGGTCTTACCGTAACCATGACAGAGCGTACCTTCTACGGCAAGGACGACATTTCAACTCTAGTTCCCTTCCTCGACAGAGCAGTAGAAAAGGGTATCAAGCTTATCGCTAACATCGTAGGTCTCACAAACGACGACCTCGTTAAGATCGGTGAAGAGGAATACGAGCGCCGCTTCGCTGAGGTTTATAACATTTTCAAAGGTCACCCCGGTCTCTACGGTTTCTACGTAGGCGACGAACCTACAACAAAGGAGATGATCGACGCTTCCGTTGCTTGTCTCAGAATCCAGAAAAGAATCGCTCCCGAGCTTCGCCCCTACATCAACATCCAGGGCTCCAGTCCCTTCTTTGATACCGAAGTATTCGGCGGTAAGACCTTCCATCAGTGGCTTTATGACGTTGCTACCGAGACAGGTTTCTCCAACTTCAGCTTCAGCCAGTACGAGCAGATGAACGACGAGGCGGGAATTGATTTCTACTTCGACTCCATCAAGAATCTCGTTGAGGCTGCAGAGCCCGCAAACGTTGACGTTTGGGGTTGTCTCCTCCTCAGCGCACACTACCACTTCAGAGTACC
>JAZUBG010000057.1:0-22187 GCA_045638405.1 Eubacteriales bacterium
AGACACGACCCTGCCATCGTCCACCGTGCGCGAGTTGTGCAGGATGCGGCAACAGCTATCGTTCTGTGCGATGCCCTTGCACTGAGGTACGGTACGGACTATCTCAAATAAGTACAGGATACAAGTCTGAAAATAAAGTGAGTCGAAGTCGTACGTCAACTTTTTCAGACCCAATTTGTGCCTTGCCGCCAAAAGGCGGGCGGCATTTTTCCCAGCCTCAAGGCTGAGAAAAAAACACCACAAATCAAAGAAATGCATGGTCATAAATATGAAAAAATACGGATGTGTCGGCAAGAAACTGACCCACAGCTTCTCGAAGGAGATCCACGGACTCCTTGCCCATTATAAATACGATCTCATTGAGCTTGTCGAAGACGAAGTCGCGCCTTTCTTCAAGGCTAAGGATTTCGGGGCGGTAAACGTGACTATTCCTTACAAGGAGACCGTTATTCCCTTCCTTGACGAAATAAGTGACGTGGCGAAAAAGATCGGTGCAGTAAATACCGTAATCAACCGTGACGGCAGACTTTTCGGCTACAACACAGACTACTACGGCATGAAAGCGCTGATAGAGCGGATGGGACTTGACCTCAGGAACAAAAAAGTGCTGATCCTCGGTACGGGAGGCACCTCAAAGACGGCAAGTGTGCTTGCCGCCGATCTGGGCGCTGATACAATTCTCACCGTCAGCAGAAGACCGTCAGACGTTCACATTGCCTACGGCGAGGCAGTCTCTCTTCACTCGGACGCGGAAGTGATCATTAACACCACCCCATCCGGAATGTACCCCGACGTAGAGGCGCGTCCCATCGACGTTACGGCTTTCCCCCGCCTTGAAGGCGTAATTGATGCGGTGTACAATCCTCTCCGCACGAATCTCGTCCTTGATGCACTTGAAAGAGGGATCAAAGCTGAGGGCGGACTTTTTATGCTGGTCATGCAGGCAGTGGCGGCAGTGGAAAAATTTCTTGACACCGAGATTCCAAATGACACTGCTGAGCGTGTGTTCGCATCTGTCCTCACGGGAAGAGAGAACGTGGTTCTCACGGGAATGCCCGGAAGCGGTAAGAGTACGGTCGGCAAGCTTTTGAAACTTAACGGCTTTGAGTTTGTTGATACCGACGAAGAGGTGGAAAAGCGATGCGGCTGTACTATAAAAGAGCTTATCGCACGAGAAGGTGAAGCGTATTTTCGCAACCTTGAATCTGAGGTGATACGGGACGTATCACGTGAAAGCCGCCGTATTATCTCCACGGGAGGCGGTGCGGTGCTGAGGGAGGAAAACGTACACTGTCTGAAGCGTAACGGAAGGCTGTTCTTCATTGATGCGCCTCTTTCACGCCTTCACGCAACGGACTCACGTCCCCTTTCCGACACGGAAGACAAGCTAAAAAAACTGTATAACGACAGAATAGACATTTATAAAGCTACCGCCGACGTGACGGTACCCGATATGGAGACGCCCGAAGCGGAGGCGGAATATATTTTGGCAAAACGAACGGATCTGATATTATGACAGCCACTTTTAAACCATGTAAACTTAAAGGAAAAGTCGATGCTCCGCCGTCGAAAAGCATGGCGCACAGATACCTTATCGGCGCGGCGCTTTCGGGAGAAAAGTGTACTCTGACGGGAATTGACTTCAGCGAGGATATTCTCGCGAGCATCGATTGCCTTGCCGCCCTCGGCACAGAAATCACGGCGGACGAAGATACGGTTTCTGTCGATCCTGCGGGATTTATGGAAGTCGATGCTCCCGTACTTCACTGCAGGGAAAGCGGAAGTACCCTTAGGTTTTTCATTCCCATTGCGATGTGCCTCGGCAAAACGGTAAAGCTCACGGGAAGCGAGAGACTTTTTGAAAGACCCCTCGGTATCTACGAAGAACTGTGCCGTGAGCGCGGTTTTGCCTTCGACATGGACAAAAATTCCGTAAGCGTCTGCGGAAAGCTTGATAGCGGGAACTACAAAATAAGAGGTGACGTAAGCAGTCAGTTTATCTCGGGACTTGTTTTCGCTCTCGTTTATCTCGGAAAACCGTCGAGTATTGAAATAATCCCGCCATTTGAGAGCAGATCGTACGTAAATCTCACTCTCTCCGCCCTCAGTTCCTTCGGCGCGGATGTTAAGTTTACGGACGAAAACAGAATAGAAATCGGTCCCGCAGAGCTTCACGCATTTTCGGGTAAGATTGAGGGGGATTACTCAAACGCGGCGTTCCTTGATGCCTTCAATTACATCGGAGGGGACGTTGAGATTGGAAATCTGAAGTCCGACAGCCTGCAGGGCGACCGTGTTTACGGAGAATATTTTGAAAAGATCTCAAAAGGGACCCCTACCCTTGATATTTCCGATTGTCCCGATCTCGGGCCTGTACTTTTCGCCCTTGCCGCATTAAAAAACGGAGCAGCTTTCACGGGTACTGACCGTCTGAAAGCCAAGGAAAGCGACAGAGGCGCTGCTATGCACGCGGAGTTAAGTAAACTTGGCGGCGGACTCGTTTTCGGGGATAACACGATCACTGTGCCAAAGCAGGAGCTTAAATGGAATGGGGAAACTATCGACGGACACAACGACCACCGTATAGTTATGGCTATGTCGGTGATCCTGACCAAGCTTGGCGGAAAGCTTCGTGGCGTTGAAGCCGTAAGAAAAAGCTATCCAGCATTTTTCGAGGATATTAAGGCTCTCGGAGCAGAGGTGACATTAACATGATAGTAGACGTAAGTAAGAAAATACTCATCGTAGGTCTCGGACTTCTCGGCGGAAGCTACGCCAGAGCTCTGAAGCGCTTCGGCTTTCACGTGAGCGCCGTTACACTTGATCAAAGCTCAATTGACTATGCTTTAAATGAGGGTATTATCGACGAAGGTACCGCGTCCCTTGACGAAAGTCTTATAGGCGAAGCGGACCTTGTGATCTTCGCTCTTTATCCTCACGTGTTCGTGGAGTGGATCGAGAAGAATCAGCATCTTTTGAAAAGCGGTGTACTTATCACCGACGTAACGGGCGTTAAACGGAGTATCGTATATAAGATTCAGGAAATCCTCAGAGATGACGTTGAGTTTATCGCGGCGCACCCTATGGCGGGACGCGAGGTATCGGGAGTTGAAAACAGCACGGACAAGATGTTCTTCGGTGCGAACTACATCGTAACTCCCACGGAGAAGAATACTCCCGAGGCAACGGAGACCTGTATCGAGCTTGGCAGACTTCTCGGATTTTCAAACGTGACTACTCTTTCCCCCGAGGAGCATGATGAGATGATCGGCTTTCTCTCTCAGCTCACCCACTGCATTGCCATAACGCTGATGACCTGTAACGACAAGGAGAATATGGAGAAATTCACGGGAGACTCCTTCCGTGACCTCACACGCATCGCACGTATCAACGATCTTATGTGGAGCGAGCTGTTCGTAGCCAATAAAGACGTGCTGCTCGATCAGATGGATATGTTTATAAATAAGTTTAGCGAGCTCAAAGATATGCTTGAGCGTGAGGATGTGGACGGTATGAGAGCGATGATGCGCCACTCCACCGTACGTCGTGCCCTATTTGATAAGAAGTGAGCGAACACTTCACAAAAAAAAGCGCCTTCCCTACGGTCGGGAAGGCGTTTTTAATTGTGCAGAAAAAATCTTAAGTTACTGCTGACCCTTCATCTCTGCAAAGCATTCGCTGCAGTATACAGGTCTGTCACTGTTGGGCTGGAAAGGAACCTTAGCTTCCTTACCGCACTTGTGGCAAACTGTAGTAAACATTTCTCTGGGTTCGCGGTTTGCATTCTTACGTGCATCGCGGCAAGCCTTACATCTCTGGGGCTCGTTCTGGAATCCCTTCTCTGCGTAGAATTCCTGTTCGCCTGCTGTGAATACGAAATCATTACCGCATTCCTTGCACTTAAGGGTCTTGTCCTGGTACATCTTGTGTTACCTCGCTTTAAAATATGGAAAAATTTTTCTGCCCTCGACGGAGTTAAACCGTCACCTTTGTAAACAACGCTCTACTTAAGCTATACGGGCGTATTTATAAAGCCTTTCGGCTAAATAATCTAAAATTTTGCATCCGGATCCTGCGCTAAGTTTCTTAATTTGGTCCTGATGCGGTAAAGCGCGTTGTTTACTGACTTTTGGGACTTATTAAGCTCGTCCGATATCTCAGCAACTGTTTTACCGGACATATATTCACTTAGTACGTTTTGCTCATAACCTGACAGAACACGTCGGCTCTCTTTTGTTAAACTTTCAAGTCTCATGCGCGACACCACACTGAGCGTGTTATCACGCGATGCCTTCTCAACATTACTTTCCATGCGGCGTGCGGCTCTGTCGGCTCTTCTTTTGGCTGCTCCCAACCGTCTCAATTCCGATATAAGAGCGTTTTTAACACATATCTTTGCGTAAAGACCGAAGGTTACCGCCTTACCGTCTCCCTCAGGATCATAACTCTTAGCTGCACGGTAAAGTGCCAGAGAAGCTTCCTGCTTCAGGTCCTCAGCGGATTCCGCCCCTGCAAAACTCCCCGACCTCTCCATGGAACGCACAGCTGAAGCCGTCGCTGATTCCACTACAGTACGGTATTTTTCATTCAACTGTTCAAATGCAAGCTCGTCACCTTCTCTGATCCGTGCGAGAAGTGCGAGTATCTTATCATCGGTCTTCAAGCTTTTACCCACCGTTCAGTGTCGCCTTTTTAACCTTGCATGTTATAATTATATCACTCTATTATTATACAGTCAATAGTTTTTTAAAAAATATTTTATAGATTCGATAATAATCGGTCAAAAAAAGCGAAATAATTGTTGATTTTTCGACAAAAATGTTATTCTTCAAACAAATAATTCACATTACCCGTAAGAAGAGCTACGATACCTCTGAGAATAACGTCGGGTTTTTCGTCAAAGTTCAGTCTCATTCTGTTAAGCTGATGAACCGAGTCAGCCTTCACTGCAAGATCAAGTGCCACGCCGTCCTTGTCCTTGATGGAACAACGGAACATGAACCCGTCTCCGTCACGCTCAAAGGTCTGATCGCACACGGCTCCGCGCTTTTCAAGAGAAAGATGTCTCATTGCACTGATATAACTTTTCTCTCGAATGGCAGACATGAGAATGTTTTCCGAAAGGCTGCGCGCAATAAGTTTTCCCGTCTCAGTGACAACGTACGCCTTGCTCTTGTCACTGAGTTCTTCTCCGCTGGGACGGGGGTATCTGTGTTCAGCATTTTCACCGAGGGTCTTTTCCGCTTCTTTGCTGTCCATACTCGGTCTGCCGCTGCTGTCGGGCATTACCCATCGTAGCTCTCCGCTGATCGGATAACCGTCTTCGTCAGCCTCGGAGATATGGCCTGCCTCAATAAGCTCACAGAAATATTCGCAGTATGCAAAATAATCAATTATTCCGTCACGGATAACTATTGTTCCAAGGTCAGAATAACTGAGAGGATAACCGATCCTGTCAAGCAGATATAGTATAAATATTTTTATTTCTTCCGGGGTTTTGAGTGTCATTTTCATAGCTAACTCCGATTACGGACGAGATTTTTATATGCCTCGGCATTTTTCGCCAAAATTCTTCTTTCAAGGCAAAGACAAGGCTTCCGTATCAAACGGAAGCCCTGATGTCGGCTGTAATGATTACTTATTCAGCAGAAGGAGCAGCCTCTTCAGACTCTTCTTCCTTGTAATCCATGTAGTTCTTCATCTTTACACGCTTGAAGTCTGTTACACCGTAGTAGTCGGTATCGAATCCGGAAAGGATATCAGACTTAACGTATGCGGACTGAAGTGTTACGAGAGGACAGATGGGCATATCCTCGAGGAGAAGCTTTTCAGCATCGTGGAGAGCCTTAGCTCTTTCTTCCTCTGTCTTAGCCTCATATGCCTTCTTAATGAGTGCTGTGTAGTTCTTATTGTTGTATCCTGTTACGTGACCGAATACGGGATAATTCTTATCAAGCATATCAACACCGTTTCCTGAGAAATCCTCAGCAAACTGTGCAAGAATACCGAATGCATCGGGAGCTGCTGCGTTCATGTCAACTGCAATAACGTCAAACTCACCGCTGTTATAAAGTTCGGTGTACTTCTCTGCAACGTAAGAGAACTCAACGCTTGTTGCGGAGTCGATGTACTTACCGGTTTTGTTGGAGGAAACTGTTACGTTTACAGTGTAGCCGAGCTTATCCCAAACGCTCGCAACGTAATCTGCGACAGCCTTATCTGTTGCGTTGTCTCTGATAAGGATATTGATGGAACCCTTCTTTGCACCCTTAAGAAGCTTTTCAGCCTCAGCGAAGTTTGCGGAAGCCTTGATAAGCGCGCCGCCCTCTTCTCTGAAGGATGTCTTGTAAGTAGTGTTAAATACACCTGCGGGAACAGCACCCTCTGCAGCCTTAGCAAACACGAGCTCCTTTACGATCGCGTTTCTGTCAAGAGCAAGAGAAAGCGCACGGCGAACATTTGCATCCTTGAAAAGCTCGTTATTGGTGTTGAAGAAGTATGTATGAGTCATCATGAGATCAGCGATCTCTGCTTCATTCTTAAGCTTTCCGCGCTCTTCGATGGGAAGGTTAGCCGCATCGGCATAGAAGATCTTATCATTCTTAATGAGCTTGGAAATATCCTTGTACTCAGCGTCATGCTTTGTAACAAGTCTGTAGGGGATAACGTACTTATCAAGGTAATCGTTAGCCTCGGTGTCGCGATAGTAGTAGCTGCTGCGCTCGAGTCTTACTTCACCGTTATCCTCAAGCATCTTGAGAGCGAAGGGACCGTTTGTGGTGATAGCAGTGGGAACCTTTGCCCAGTTGTCACCGTGACGTGTGATAACGTCCTCGCGAAGGGGAACAAGTGCGATAGAAGAAAGGTTTGTGAAGAATCTGTCGAGATCAATGTGCTTGTCCTCAAATGTAACCTTAAGTGTATATGTATCAACCGCAGATACACCGAGGTCATCTATGGAAACATCGCCAAGATTGATCTTCTTAGCATTCTTGATATCGTAAAGGAGGGATGCAGCTTCACCCTTGAAGTTGGGGTCAACAAGACGCTTCCATGAATAAACGAAGTCACCTGCCTGTACGGTACGGCCATCAGTCCATTTGGTCTGCTTGAGATCGATGGTAATGGAATAACCGTCACGGTCATGCTCGTTTTCGGTGTAGCTGTCCATGATGGCAGACTCCCACTTACCGTTGTCCTTGAGAGTGGTAAGTCCCTCGAAAAGCATACGTGTAATCTTAAGCTGCGCATCGTCGGTGATGGGCTTCTGAGGGTCAAAATCAAATGCCTCATCAGTGAGATACATATTGATAACGGCACCACGGTCGTAAGTTCCGTCGTCAAGCTTCACGAGTGTTGTACGGGGAATAAGAATAATTGCAAGAATTGCACCGAGAACGACAACTGCAGCGATCACACAGATCAGCATGAGCTTCTTCCTGGATGTGGGCTTCTTTTCCTTTTCCGCGGACTGGTCTTTAATGCGTTTTTTCATTTGGTATAACCTCCTGAGATGGTTTTAACTAAAACATACGTTGCATCATCGGTATGTAATAAGTCTTAATAGATCACAGAAATATGTAGTCTCTGGATTCCATTATATTATAACACTTTTTCGTCAGATAATCAATATCACTTTATTCACCTTGAAATTTTCATGAGCTTGCACAATTTAGAACGCTTTTTTTGTGCAAATTTCCCCGTAAAATCGGTGTATTTCGGTGATTTTCACTCAAAGCACACCGACTTACGAAAAAAACGCAATAAAAGATCGACAAGAGTTCGTCTCAGTACGTCTGAATAGCGGAAAAATGCACGGTACGTACGACATTTCCCTCACCCATAACCGCCTCTGACGGGAATCCTTCAGCCGAAATACTGAGACGCACGGGACAGTCTCCGAGCGTCAGCCTAAAGTATCCTTCTTCGGTGTACAAGTCTCCGTCGGGACGGGTCTTCATAATATCAAAGACTGCGGTCAGTCCCAATGCAGCAGCATCACTTACAGCAAGCTCATCGCAGTCCCCGTAAGGCGGACGGAGTCTCAGACCTGCGGCATCGTAAATCAGCGACATTCCGGCAAGTGACTCGGGGGATGTGACAGAAGCGGTGGTGACCACGCCCTCCCTTATAACGTCAAGACATACAGACCTGACAGCGTCCTCAACGGTAACGGTATAACGTATATTTTTCGATGTATAATCGGCAAGACGCGGAGGAGTCGGCTTTTTGCGTGACTCTTCCGTTTGAGTCACGTCTCCTCCGTTTCCCGCGGCAGATGGGTCCGTGTCACGTGACGCCGTGCAGGAAGCAAGGCAGATAGTGGTGATGATTAAAAGAACAAACAGTTTTTTCATTGGCATCTCCGTTTTTTTGAAGTTTTAGCCATTATATGCGGAGAGTAAGAAAAATATGAGTCATGACCACCGGTTTGTTGCAATAGTAAAATAAAGGTAGACACATAGAAAACCACTATGTATCTACCTTTATTTTACTATTGCATCTCTGCTGGTGGTTTATGGGTACAAAAAAAGCAGACGCACAATGATGTACGTCTGCCGTATATGTTTTATTTCACCTTAAGGGTAGGCTTAGTATGGAGTCCGTAGGGACTGAATGCGTATTCGTCAGCCTTCGGCACGTAGCCTCTCTTGTACATACTCCAGTCGTAAGGAATGTACTCGTTGTAGCCGTGGTGCGGGCCGAGAACGTTACGAAGGCTTCCCGCAACGCGGACCTCGATCACGTTGTCGCCTCTCTTCATGAGCTTTCCGATCTCGAGGAAATTTCCGCCTTCTTCACCGATAAAGCCTGCGTCAACTCCGTTTACCTTTACGGAAACGATAGTAGCGTCGTAGCCGTTAAGCTCGAGACGGGCAGTTTCGGGAGCCTTGAAGAGTTTAGCCTTGTAGGTATATACAACACCGCCTTGATAGAAGGGCATTCTGTAATTCTTCCAGTCGCCGTAGCCAAGCTTCTTTGCAGGTTTTGTAAGAACGAACTTACTGCCGCGGATCTTGACACCGAACTCACCGCGGAGGATGACAGCCTCGATCTCGGCGAGAACGTTGAACTTAGGCGCGTCGAGGGTGATGGTGTTCTCACCTTCAACAAGGTAATCGGAAATATCATAAGCGCCCATGCCGTGATCAAGGGGATCACAGCCGCAGGGTGTTACCTTGGTGCCGTTGATGAGAACGTCCCAAACTTCAGGTCTCTCAACTCCCGCAAGGATCTTGCAGGGGAGAACACCTCTGTCAACGGTGAAGGTGTAATTCACCTTGAATGCGGTCTCGGGACCGAACTTTGCGTTACGGTCAAGGAACTTCGTTCCTACCTGAATGTGTGTCCAGGGAGTACCATGCTCAAATCCGCGCTCGCGGAAGAGCTTGTCGGAGGCTTCGAGAACGTATCTCTTTCTGTGCTCCACGCCCTTTGTCTCCCAAGTTACCATATCAAGTGTCATAGCGTTGGGGGAATCCTTTTCGATCTTCACTTCACGAAGCTCTACTTCCTTTTCAGCCTCGGGAAGAGCCTCGTATCTCTCTGCAAGACCCTCGCCCGTTACGAGAAGGATGGTGCCGCATCTCTCAAGCTTTACGGGAACTGTAACTGTGCCGTCGCCGTGAGTGCACTTGAGTCCGCGTGTGTCGCCGGTGTAGAGATCCCACTTGGCAACCGAGTCGCCCTTCAGGGTAAGCTCAGTCTCAAAGGTACCCATGCTGTGATTTACGATAAAGTAAGCAGCCTTGCCGCCGGGAAGCGCACGGCGGATGTGCTGTACGCCCTCGGGCCACTTAACGCTTGACTTAAGTCTCCATTCGTGAGTGTCGGCGATGAGAGCTTCAAGCTCTGCGGGAGATTCTACCGCTACAGCAGCACCTCTTACAGCCTCGGTCTCGCTCTTGCCTGTCTCACCGTCGATGTACTTGGCGAAGACCGCCTTCTCACCGTCGGTGGTAACGAGGCGTCCGCCGGCTGCGGCGAACTCTGTGAGGAGTTTAGCGGTTTCGGCTCTCATGTTGAGCATATTCTTTGAAACTACAACGGTGTCGTAAGCCTGAAGACCGAATTTGAAGAGTCCGTCCTCGATTTTGGTGTTACGTGCGATGGAGTATTCGTCGCCAATATCAAAGTCCCACTGGTTATCGGTAAGAACAGATACGATGTCAAGATAGTCGCTCATATCGGGATTCTTTACTTGAGAGGAGCTTACAGCGTGGTCGACCATACCGTCAGCTTCCTCCGGAGGAATAAGGTAACCCGTGGTGGATGCATTTACAAGTAGGATCCTCTGCTCCATCTTACCTGCGGAGAGGATCTGAGAGGTTCTTGCGAAATAGTCGGAGAGACGTGTATATTCGTCCCACCAGGGCTGTCTGTAGTCGAATGACTGAGGACAGTCACGCTTTCTCGTACCGAGGTATGAGAAGAGGGAGAGGTGCTGGCAGATGAAGTTGATACCGCCTACCATGAGGAAGTCGCCGAGGCGCTTATAGTCGTACATGGTGGAATGGTAACCGCCCGCACCGTAAGCCTCGCAGAGAGTTCTTTCGTGACCGAACTGGTTAGCGGCGGAACGGATCTCGTACATGAGATACTTGTCGAAGTTGGAGGGCTCCGTCTTGAGCCAGTCGCAGAGAAGCAGATCGAGTGCGGGCCACTGACGGTACTCGTAGGTGGTCTGCTCACTGGGGTTGATTCTGCCGCCGTGAGCCTGAGGCCAGTGATGCTCGATGTCATGTCCCGTCCATGCGACACCGTTGTCCTCGCACCACTTTGCGATGGGTTTAACGAAGTTTTCCATCCACAGCTCGTGGAGCGTGTAGAAGAAGTCGTATCTTACCTTTTCTGCAGGGCGGTCGAGAAGTTCGCTGTCTATATTTCTGAAAACCGCGGCAAGGTTGGGGATAATATCGTAACCGCAAAGCTCGCGGAATTTCGCTACTACATGGTCACCGATCGGTACTGTGTTAAGGCCGTCGTTGTGGATATTCGCTTCGTCGGAGAAGATAGCGGGAACGTAAGTGCCGAAATCGTCCTTGAAGCGCTTTGCGTACTCGTGGTGAGTCAGACGCATGAAGGTCTCGACAGTCTCCTTACGGGAAATGTCAACGTAAGGGTAACCGCCCGTCCAGTCGGAACCGAAGGGGAAGAGCTTGTACACTACGATGACCTGAGCGTCGGACACTTCGCCCCATTTATCCTTGGGGATTTCGGTGAGCACCTTACCCAGCTTGCCATCAAAATACTCAGCGGCGAAAAGCACCTCACCGCCGAAGGTGGGGTTCTTCGCATCGACCACGCGGTACTTTGCGATGGGGCAGACGGCGCCCTTATCGGCTCTCGCGGTCTTACCTCCCGCAAAGCCGGAGGGCCATGCGTTCTCGTCGTACATATAGATTTTCATATCCGCATCCTTAGCGGTGTCAAGAGCCGCGCCGAAGGCGTTAAAGAAATCTTCGGAGAGGTATTCCGTTGTCATACCGATTCTGGGATGAGCGAAAGCACCGCCGATACCGTGAGCCTTAAAGTCACGGAGCTGGAAATCGATCTCATCGGCAGTCATTTCCTCATTCCATGACCAGAACGGCGCCGAACGGTATATGGACGGAGGATTTTTGAACTCTTTCTTGATTTTTTTCATGATATGTTATTTCCTTTGCATTGGAATTTGGTTTGAATGCTGAATGCTGAATGCAAAATGCAAAATTGCGGTGGCTTTTCGCTTTGGCGAAAAGCAGGATTTTAATGGAACGGGAATCAAAGGTCGTTCGCACCGCCGATGGATATATCGTGGGGATGATAGGTGAACGTCCTACCCACGATCTCCGTAGGGGCGATCCCTTGCGGTCGCTCGTTCGTACGGGTTTAGGTATATGTTCACGGGCGATTCGTGAATCGCCTCTATGGGAATCGAAACGATGTTCGTCTGTCGATGGATATAATGTGAGGTGATGGGTGAACGTCAGATCACACTGTAGGAGCGAACATTGGTCGTCCTTAGACGTATGGCTCGCGGGTCTCCAAAGCTCCGTCTCCTGTTCACAGGATCTTATACCCATATTCTTTACTAATAAATTTATCATAATCTTCAATTTTATGAATTAAATCTACATTTTGATTCATTTTCGAATTTTCCATCAAATTATTTCTAAATGTTTTTAAAATATTTAAAACATTTATTTTAAATGGAGAAACATTCTTTTTTCCATAATCTAATTCAGCCATTAATATATTTAAAAAATATACAGTTTCTATTTCTGAAGTACAACAATTTGCAAATTTATTCAATGTATTTTCAAAATACTCATCAGCTTTAACATCTGGATTATTCAAATGATAACGATATAACGCCTCCATGATGTAATAATAATTATGTCCCTCTCCCGGCTTTATTTCTAATTCCCAAAAACTTTGCCCTGTTAATGCCATCAATAAAGACATATTATTATTTTCATTTATGTGTAAATCCATTGCTTGGGCAACTCTTACATCCGCTAACTTTTCACAATCATTTTTATCCATTGCAGACAACCTCCAATTAATTACATATATTTAGTGCAGGTTAGACGTATGGCTCGCGGGCGGATAATATCCGCCCATACGTGATTCCAAAACACCGTTCTTACCTTCAACGGATATGACTCAGTTTTTTTCTCTGCGTTTCCCGCGCACCCGCTTTACTGCAGCGAATACGGCACAGAAAAGGAGGATGCCGCACAGTGCTCCCGCCGTGTCAATACCTACGTCAAGGAGTCTGCCCTCACGTCCGGGAACGAAGAGCTGATGTACCTCGTCGGATACGGCGTACAGTACGCATATTCCGAAAGACACGATCCCACAAGGCAAAAAACGCTTCACGTCAACGCGCAGGGCAGATACGGTAAGTATTCCAAGGAGCATAAACGCGGTAAAATGTGCCGCTTTTCTCACGTAAAAGGTCACTTTTACTCTTACAAAGTCGGGAATAATGCTTCTGTCGGACGTGCCGAACATTTCTTCCACCACTCTGTCAACCACACCGTCGCTGGTTTCGGTAGATGCGACTCCCGATTCTGCGGAGAATGAGAATATCACCGCCATCCACAAAATGACGGCAAGCCATAAGGTAATTCTGATGATTTTTCTATTCACGCTTTATCCCTGCCAATTATTTTACCGAAGGCAAAGCCTTTATCTCGTTCTGAAGGTTACCGCGTCGCTGAGCTGACCGCTTTCGATAACTCTGCCGATACCGTGAGCTACGCAGTCGATGGGATTCTTCGCAACGAAGGTGCGGATTCCCGTACGCTGTGTGACCATCATGTCAAGTCCGGGAAGAAGCGCGCCGCCGCCCGCAAGCACGATACCCATATCGTAAATATCTGCGGAAAGTTCGGGGGGTGTGTTTTCAAGGGTGTTTTTGATTCCGTCAATGATGATGCGAATACCGTCGCTCATAGCCTCGCGGATCTCGGCTGAGGTCACGTTGATGATGGCGGGAAGTCCGTTTAAGAGATTGCGTCCGCGGACTTCCATGGTTCCCTTGTCAAATGAGGGGTGCGCACTGCCGATGTTCTTCTTAAGTGCCTCCGCAGTCACGTCTCCGATAAGAACGTTATATTTTCTCTTGATGTATGCGGAGATTGCCTCGTCAAGCTCGTTTCCCGCAGTTCTGAGGGATGTGGACAGCACGATTCCGCCGTAGGAAAGCACCGCAACCTCGGTAGTACCGCCGCCGATGTCAACGATCATTGAGCCTCTCGCGTCCGCGATCTTAAGTCCCGCGCCGATAGCCGCCGCAACGGGCTCTTCGATGAGGGCAACGGACTGAGCTCCCGCCTCGAGAGTTACGTCCTCAACCGCACGGCGTTCAACCTCCGTTACTCCGTAGGGAATACAGATGATAACTCTTGGACGACTGAAGATGGTATTACCCGATACCTTCTTGAAAAAGTGGCGGAGCATGGCACTGGTGGCGTCAAATTCTGCGATAACTCCGTCTCTCAGGGGACAGAGTGCCTTGATGGAACCAGGAGTTTTACCGAGCATCAGCTTCGCTTCACGTCCTACGGCAACGGCATGACGTCCTCCGCTCTCCACCGCCACAACGGACGGCTCACGAAGTACGATACCCTTGCCCTTCATATATATAATGGTATTGGCTGTTCCTAAGTCTATACCGATATGTTTCATTCTTTATTAATTTTCGGGGTTATCCCCCCGGACAGACGGTTTTGGTTTTACCTTTCTCGGCATAGCCGTCTGCCGCGTTTTTATTCAGTTATATTATTATACCAAAAAAATTTTCCGAAATGCTTCATTTTACCCGTTTACGGGTGAAATTTTATTCAAAAGTTATTTTCAAAGAGGAAGCCTGGTGCGGGACTGTTCGGTCACTTTGATACCGAATTCATCGGAGAGGATCCTGCAGGTCTCATACACCGACAGACCGACCACATTTGGGTAATCTCCGCGAATCTCCTTAACGAACACTGCTCCGAGGCCCTGAATCGCGTACGCTCCCGCTTTTCCGTCAGGTTCATCGCTTGCTACGTAGGCAGATATTTCGCTTTCGGTGAGAGTTTTGAAGGTAACCGCTGTCGAAACACTGCGCGAAACCGTTTTTACGCTCTCACCGTCAATCAGAGCCACCGTAATTCCGCCGACGACCGCGTGCTCACGTCCCGAAAGGGTACTGAGCATCGCTTTTGCATCATCGGCACTTTTCGGCTTGCCAAAGATCACGTTTCCGTCGGGGGACACCACGGTATCTGCGGCAATAATGACAGTTATGCCGTCTGTCTTGCCTTTAATGGTTCTGACTGCGGCTTCACATTTGAGGCGGGACGCCTCACGGGCAAAAAATTCCGCATATGACTCATCTGCAACAGCATCTCCCACGGGATTTTCATCCGCATCGGTCACAAGTATTTCATGAGGAATACCAACGGAACACAGAAGCTCGTGACGTCGGGGAGATGCGGAAGCCAGGATAAACTTAATATTATCCGTCATAATTATCTTTTAATTACAAACTTACCGATTACAAAGCAGAGTGCAACGCAGAGGATGGTTGCAACGGTAAGATTAAGGGAAGCACCCAATGTGAATTTCAGAATACCGATATCCACGCTGAAAGGCGAAGTCGTACCGAAGGTGAGTCCGTACGCAAGCCACGAAAAGCCTTTCGAGCCTGTGGCAAAATGAGAGATTACTCCGCCGAACACAATGCCGGCGAGAAGATAAAAGAGATCGTACCAAAAGCTTTTTTTCATAATTATCTCCGTGAATGATAGTTGTTTTCGCAAAAAATGCGGTGAAAAAGTGAAAGTGAAAAGATACGGTAGTTTTTCGCTGTGCGAAAAGCAATTTGTTTTAAAAGGATAGACGGCAGTTCATCCGTATTCCAGTCTTATCCGAGGCGTATCTTATTTGCGCTCTCCGCCACCGAGCTCTCAAGACTGCGGCACGTAAAGAGAAGCGTCTGAACACCTGTATTTTCAAGTACACCGACAGCCTTCTTCACTCTGCTTTCGTCAAGGAACGCAAGGCTCTCGTCGAAGATAACGGGAGGTCTCTGAACACTGTCGTAAAGTGCCTTGACAAGTGCCACGCGGAGTGCAAGATATGCTATATCCTTAGTTCCTGCGGAGAGGTAATCAAGTTCAAGAGTACCGAAATCACCGCTTCTGAAGTTCATTTCAAAGGAGCTTGAAATTCCAAGCTCACCGTAACGTCCGTCCGTCACGTCAGCCATTATACCCGATGCTTCTATGCCAAGTCTTGGAACTACCGAAGAACGGATATTCTCGCTCGCCGCTTCAAGTGTCTCGGAAGCAAGGATCAACGCATCATATGCGGCTCTCTGACGTTTCAGAGTCTTTCTTACGTCCTCAAGCTCCTCACTGAGCTTTGCGGGAGAAGTAACGGTAGCGCGAAGTGCGGCACATTCCCTCTCAAGGTCAAGCTCTCTTCCGCGAAGATTATCAAGCTTCGTTCTGATAAACGTAACCTCACGGCTGACGGACGCTCTTTCGCTGTCGCTCATAGCCTCAGCAGCACGTCCCGCTTCAGTCTCGCGGATCTCAGCGGCGCGGGAGAGTATCTCCTCCTCGGAAATGCCCGTAAGCTGTCCTTCTGCCGCCTCAAGCTGACCCTTCAGCTTTGAAATCTCGGTTTCAAGTGAACGTCTCTTCTGGAGGGCGTCACGTCCCACCTTAGCAAGATACTTTATAAGAAGCTGTGTCTCGTACTCCGACGCATCAACTCCGATGGAGGAAGCCAGCGAAACAAGTGTATCTCTCGCCTCTTTAACGTTATTTTCGATTGTCGTAAGTGTTGCTCTGCGTTCGGCGGATTCAGCGATATTTGAAGTGCTGTCACCTGCCATACGGTCAAGGTCGTCCTCGTCCTCGGCATCCCACGCATCGAGAATATCGTAATATTTCTCACGGAAAACGTGTGAGAATACCATAACACCCACACCTCCGAGAACAACGAACACGGAAAGCACAAGGGGAATTATAAATCCGTCGTTTTCGCCCACGAATTTGAAGAATGCCGTAAGGATAATTCCCACAAGTCCGAGAATAAGAACCGCCGCACCTGCAGAGAACATGATCCTCGCAATTTTACCGAGACGTCTCGCATTTGACGCATCGGCAAATATTCTCTCGTCGGGGTCACGCGCGGGAATGTCAGAAGCAGTGTCACCAAGCTCCGCCTTCTGCTTCTCCGCACGCTCAATATCGCGCACAGCTCCCGCAAGGGATGAAAGGAATCGGTCGTCTATGGCTCCCGAGGAAACTTCATCAAGTTCCGTCACAGCCTCGCCGTATCTTGTCTCAAGTTCTCTTGCACTGCTCAGCTTCTTTTCGGCAGACAGAACATCTATTGCCTCGGAAATATCCTCAAGCTCTGCACCGCGTCTCTTTGCTGATTCAATATTCTCCTTAACGTCTGCAAGAGACACCTCAGCCTTTATAAGTCCCGCGGACTCTTCACGGCTTTCAATAAGCTTTGCTTCAAGGGCGGCTTCTTTGCGTTCGAGATCCCAGATCTCACCGCCGTTTCCTTTTTTGTAAAGAAGTTTTACTCTTGCTTTATCGAGAACGTCAGCGGCACGTTTCACGTTAATGTTCTCATCTGCCGACGAAACGATATTTTCAAGGGCATCCTTCAAGGCACCTCCGTCGGGCTTCACCGACGTTTCCTGTGCTGCGTATGCACTTCCCGTAAATACACCCTCGGGAACACCGAAGAACACGTCACCGGGCTGACCGGTTATATTTATGGGCATGGACGTCTCGTGGTCAAGCACCCTTACTCTTTCGGAATATTTTGTTTTTCCGTCAGAACCTGTTTTGGCGTTAAGGGTCCTTTCGATCCTGACTCTTTTTGTATCTGTACCGTCAGACACTACGCAAACGGCAAAACCGGCAGCATATCCTCTCGCCCAGTTGACGTATCTCTGTCTTTCGGACACGTCACCTGCCGCACGGGAAGAAAGTCCGTAGAAAATAAACTTTATAAACGCCGCAAGGGCACTTTTTCCCGATTCGTTGGCACCCTCGATTATGTTAAGTCCCTCGCCCAGCTCAACGTCAGCGTCGCAAAGGGGACCGAATGCCGATATATGTAATTTTTCAATATACATTTTGTGACTTCACCTTTCCTTGTCTGCAAAGAACGCTTACATTACTACCGATTCGCCTGCAAGTGCACAAAGACCTGCTCTGAGAGCCGCCGCGGCTGTCTCACGGGTCTTTTCGTCCTCGTCGTTTAGAGCACTTTCCAGAAGTCGGTAAAACTCGCCCCTCACCGTAGGATCACGTCTGAGGGTATCGGCATCGAGCACGGGGGACGTCTCATCCTCGATCTTGAGAGAAAACACTCTCGGCGGATCCGTTTCAAGGAAGATACGGTTTACGGTAAATGACGGATCAAGTGCTCCCTTCAGTGTAAGGCGGAGCACCGTATCGTCTCCGTAATGCTTTTCGGCAACGTAGGCGGCGATCTTTTCCTTCAGCTCTCCGTTGGAGGAAGCCCCATCCACTCTCAGCTCGTCATTTTCGTAGCGACGCTTTGAGAAGCGAACCTTACGGGAAGAAATGCTCTTGCCGTCAAGGGCAACAAACAGTGCGCCCTTATGTCCCACCTCATCAAAGCTTCTGCCTTCAAGACATCCGCAATAGGCGACGCGGTCGCCGTAGGAAACGGGGTTATGCACGTGACCGAGGGCGGCGTAATCCGCACCGAAGCTTTCGATCTGAGAAAGCTTCATGGGGCAGGATGTACTGCCTGATGAAGTAAGGTCACCGTGAGCACAGAGAATATTATATGTAAGGTCTCCATCCGCATCACGGACACTTCTTCCGTCAAGAGGGCAGGATTCCATTGTCTTTGAAGTAAACGCCCAGCCCCAGACTCTTGCGCCAAGCTCGGGGAAGTCGAAATATGACAGAGAGTCTTCGGTAAAAATATACACGTTATCGGGGAAAACACCGCGTCTCCACACACCGCAGTCCGACACAGAGTCGTGGTTTCCGGGGCTTATGACGATAGGACATCCCACACCTGCCGCTTCTCTGCTGATAAGCGCAAGAGTCTCACGGGTAACGAATTCAGAATCAAAGAGATCTCCCGCGATTAGGATCATATCCGCCTTTTCCACCTTTGCAAAGTGAAAAAGCGAAGTGAATGCGGCGCGGAGTTCGTTACGTCTGACCTCAGCGGTCACGGGATCAAGTCCCGAAAAGGGGCTGTCAAGATGGACGTCGCCCGTATGTATAATTTTCAGCATATTCTGAGCCTTTCTTAAATTAAAATGCAAAATGCAAAATGCAAAGTGCAAAATTACGGTAGCTTTTCGCAAAGCGAAAAGCAGGATTTTTATAAAAGGGAATCTTTGGGATTTTTGTGTGTCAACGGATATAACGTGGGTATTGATGGGTGAACGCACACCCTTCGCCTATCTCTGTAGTCCGTACGGGGTTAGGCGAAACGGGGCCGGATATTGTAAAGGACATGGCGAGACTGTCCGCACGTACAGATTGCAGACGTGCGTTGCGGGATACCGAAACGATGTTCGTCCGCTGACAGAGGTGACTTGCGTTACCTCACCCCTCTGTCTTTTCAGCCTTTTTCTTTTTATGTTCGCGTATTTCGTCAAGGACTACGTACAGAATCATAAGTCCGCAACCGATACATACCGCGCTGTCCGCTACGTTGAACACGTAAAAATCAATAAGTTCCACATTGATCATGTCAACAACGTAACCGAGTGCAAAACGGTCGATCATGTTACCGATACCTCCGCCCGCAATAAGCGCGAGGGAACAAAGGAACAGCTTGTCTTCGGGACGTTTCAGGATAAGGTATGCAAATATCAAAGCGATCGCCACGCATGACACACTCATGAAGACCCAGCGATGATCTTCAAGGATACCCATTCCGGCACCTCTGTTCCGAACGTAGGTGAAATGGAGCACCCCGGGAATAAGCTTATAGGACGCACCTACATGGACGAGACTCTTCACCGTCCACAGCTTGGTAAGCTGATCCGCAAGGACCACTCCCGCCATTACGGCAAAGGAAAATATAAGTGAAAAATATTTCTTCATTTTCTACTAAACTACCGATAAATTATTTCTTATTTGATTTTTTGAAGTCCGATGTAAAAAAGTCATCGTACTTCGGCTTACGGCTTGTCGCAGAATTGTGAGCCAAAGTCATGGGGTCAAAGCTCTCGCCGTCGCGGTATACGGAATCCGTATAAAAATCAAGTTCCGCCGCCATCTCTGCGGGAGTTTTTTCTTTCTTTTTCGCTTCGGGATCGGCATCTGCTTCTTCGTCGAAGTCGCCGTTATCTACGTCGAATCCGTCGTCAAACTCGTCGCCATCACCAACTTCTCCTTCATATTCCGCACCCAGATTGGGGTCAAAATCCCTCGTCTCGGCTTCTACGTTGAAGGTTCCCTGAAGAAGCTTCAGAAGCATTTCGGTTTCTTGTTCATAGCTTGCGTCGGAGTCGGTGTCGGAGTTCATGATCTCGTCTTCCTCTGACATTCCGTCGGATACAGGCAAAGCTTCCTCGGCATTATATTCGTCCTCGGAGAAGGGCATAGCTTCAGCCTCAGCGAAGATCACTTCACTTTCAGCCTCGTTAGCTTCAGGCACGTCCTCCTCGGAAAGCTCACTTTCTTCAGCTTCCTCAACGTCATCGGCAGCCATAACGAAGCTTTCGAAATCTTCGAGCATAGTTTCTTCGCCCATGGTGGAAGTTTCCTCATCCTCGACATCTTCGGGTATATCATAGGTCTCCTCTTCGGGAAGCTCCGCCTTGTCTTCAGGCACAGACTCGATAAAGGAGTTAAGCACTTCTTCCCATTCGTAGTCCTCGCCTGCCGTGGGCTTTTCCTCAGAGATCTTGTTAAGCATAGTCTTAAGCTCCTCGTAAAGCTCGGCAGTACGCTTCTTTTCCGCGTCAAGCACAGCGAAAACCTCACTGAGTGCACTCTTGTCAAGAGGCTTTTCCACGCGGTTCAGCTTTTCAGCCTCGGCAAGCTTCGCATTCGTCTCGTCAAGCATAAGCTGAAGTCTTATGACTCGTCTCTTCAGCTCTGCGCTCTCCGCACAAACGGAATTATACCTTTCCGTAACGTAAGTAATGTATTTGTCGACTTCGGAGATACTGTAACCCATTACGTTTTTACCAAACGCGGGCTTTTTAAGCACGTTCTGTACGCTCATATGATACTCCTTTTGTGTTTTATTTATGTTTATCGGAATATTCCGACTCATCTCGTTTTTAAGCAGACCCGTCACACATATTTTTTAACGTTAAGTCTCAGTCTGCCGCTTCTCGTTTCACCTGCAAACGCACCTACCATGAACTTTCCGTAACCTCTGACGGACACAATGTCTCCTTCGGTGACGTTTCTGTCGGGGGATTCTTCCGTCAGGTAGTTTACGTCTACAAGACCGCCCGTGCACATCTCCTTGGCATCGGCACGGGAAGCACCCGTAAAGCCTGCAACTACCGCATCAAGCCTTGGAGATGCGGCAATTATCAGTTTTTCTTCAAACTTCTTCGTGACCTCCATATCCCGCGATGTCTCCTTACGGAAGACCTTCACGGTGTCACGCCTTACTTTAGTTAAGTTTTCCTCAATAAAGGGAGCGGTGAGTGCTAAAGTGAACATGAGCGCCGAAGAGTCACCCGTAGGGACGATGTCTCCGATCATCTCACGCTCAAGACCAAGCCCAAGCACGCTTCCCATATAATCTCTGTGTCCGAGAACGTTGTAGGTGCTCCCCTTCACTTCAAGAGGAACGATACCGAAATCCTCCTCGGGGAAATACGTCTCAGCACAGACAAGAAGAGCCCTCTCCCTCTCACGGGAGAAAAAAGACGGTTTCCACGCCTCAATGTTCGGTGCGTCCCACACCTCTGCAAAAGAGGGAATGATAACGCACACTCGCCTTTCGGCACCGACAGCTCCACCCCAGAAAAAGATCCTTTCTCTCAGGAAGGGGTTCTCCCTGACAACGGTACTGTAAAAAATATTCTGCTCTGCGGGGGTAAAAAAGCGGCTTACGTGAAGCTCGTATTCTCGCTCAGCTGCCGTCTTACCGAATTCCTTCGCTCTTGCAACAAGGAATACTTCCTCTTTCGTCATATCTCCCGTTATCATATAAACACCGACAGCATTGACAGAATGATATAGGTAATAAGAAACGGAATGTCAAAGGGAAGTCCTTCGCCAAGTCCGAGTTTGGCACACACCTGTCTTACGGGAAGAATTATCGGCTCCGTAATAAGCACAAGAAACGCAGGTATGCCTGCGCTCTCGTCAAATGGCAGAAAGCTGAATATTGCTCGCCCAAGCATGGCAAACATCACAACCGACAGAAATATCCCTACAGTTGAGGATAAAACGTATAATAAATTTTCCATGGTTCAGTTAATACTCCGTAATCCCGGAAAAGCTCCCCGCCGCATCAAATCTTGTGACGGCAGACGGCACAAGCCGAGAAAATTGTTAATATCCCGTAATAAAACGAGAAAAGCGGATGCCCGGAAGACCCGTTACGGCACACAAACACACACCCTGCCCGTTTAGGGCGAGCAGGGCATATAAGAGCACCGCTGACAAAGTCTGATTCGGACTTCCGCCGATATGTTATTTTATGCAGAGACT
>JAZUBG010000058.1:0-16337 GCA_045638405.1 Eubacteriales bacterium
ACAAGTTCAAAGAGAATTTTCTTATTGCACTACCTGCTGCATTAGTATCTCTCGGAATTATTCTGTTTCTGTCATTTAATTCCGAGATCAACGGTGAGATCGTTAAGAATTATAACCTTATTCAGATAATCCCCTATATTCTTGTACTCATTGGTGGAATTATCGGTATAAATGTATTTATAGTTCTTCTTATCGGAATTGTTTCTGGTTCTGTTATTATGCTTGCCACAAGTGCAGTAAATGGCACTGTACTTCTGAGTAGTATGGGCACGGGTGCTTCAGGAATGTTTGAAACTATAATCGTTACCGTGCTTGTTTCGGCAATCTGCGCGCTTATACGTGAACACGGTGGCTTTGATGCACTTCTTTACGGTATCAAAAAGGTTTTCAAGGGGAAAAAAGGCGGTCAGGTCGGTATGGGAGCACTTGTAGGTGTTCTTGATATCGCAACTGCAAATAATACAGTCGCAATCGTAATGGCTAACCCTATTGCAAAGGAAATGTCGGATGATTACGGGATCTCCAAGCGTAAAGCTGCTTCTATCCTTGATACGTTTTCGTGCTTCTTCCAGGGTATTCTTCCTTACGGTGCTCAGATGCTTGTTGCAATTTCTGCAGTTTCTGAATGCGGCGGTGAAATATCTGCTTTCCAGATCATACCCAAACTGTTCTATCCTTTTCTTCTTGTTATCAGTGCTTTGTTATTTATTTTCTTCGTTCCCCCAAAGAAAGAATCAAAGTAAACTTTATACATTCCGATTTTTGCAAATTTAAGGCAGGTACCGTATGTCAGACTTTATTAAATCTATTCTTACCGTCCTCGAAAGTGCTGTGAGTAAGGCAAACGATGCGCTTTATAGCTACGTTCTTATAATTCTTCTCATTGGATGTGGAATTTACTTTACAGTTAGAACACGTTTTGTACAGTTCCGTTTATTGGGACAGCAGATTAAAGCCGTAAGTGAAAAGCCGCAGGGAAAGGGTAGTGTATCTTCTTTTCAGGCGCTAATGGTGTCAACTGCATCCCGTGTCGGAACAGGTAATATCGTAGGCGTTTCAACTGCGCTTTGTCTCGGTGGATTCGGTTCGGTTTTCTGGATGTGGGTCATTGCTATCATCGGTGGTGCATCTGCACTTGTGGAAAGTACCCTTGCTCAGATATATAAAAGACGTGGTTCTGATGGCTTTTACGGCGGTCCTGCTTACTATATTGAAACTGCACTTCGTTCACGTGGGCTTGCACTGATATTTTCCGTTCTCCTCGTTATTACGTACGGATTTGGATTCAATATGCTGGCATCTTATAATCTCCAGTCTACGTTTGAAGGTTACAGCTTCTATAATAAAACGTATACTCCTTGGATAATCGGTTTTATCCTTGCCGTGATCGTGTGCTATTGCCTTTTCGGAAGCAGTAAGAGAATCATTAAGGTTACAAGCCTCATCGTTCCGATTATGGGTGTTGCTTATATTATTGTTTCCTTTATAGTCATAGCTCTTAACCTTACTGCACTCCCCGGAATTTTCAAAACTATATTCAGTGAAGCCTTCAACGTTAAAGCGATCTTTGGTGGTTTCAGCGGATCTTGTGTCATGTACGGAATAAAGAGAGGTCTTTTCAGTAATGAAGCCGGCGTGGGTTCTGCACCTAATGCATCGGCAACTGCTGAAGTGTCACACCCAATTAAGCAGGGACTTGTACAGATCCTTTCGGTATTCCTTGACACCCTCCTTGTGTGTTCGGCAACCGCATTTATGTGTATGTGTTCAGGTGTTGCTCCCGCTAAGGAGCTTGAAGGCGCGCCTTACGTTCAAAAGGCCCTTGAAAGTGTTTTGGGTAGCTTCGGTCCCATATTCATTACCGCAGCTATGATCCTCTTTGCCTTTACAACGCTTCTCGGTAACCTTTACTACGTTGATCAGAGCATATTCTTTATCGCTAAGAAGAAGCCTTCAAAGCTCTTTATGTCGGTTTATTACGTGATAGCTTCAATCGTTATCTTCGTCGGCGCGGGACTCAGCGCAGATCTCCTTTGGGGAATTGCCGACATTACTATGGGAGCTATGGCGCTAATTAATATCCCCGTTATGTGTATTCTAAGTAAATACGTTTTCCGTGCTCTTAAGGATTATGAAAACAAGTCGAAGCTGGGCAGAGAAATTAATTTCAAAGCTTCGGACATAGGAATTTCATATGACATTGACTGTTGGAAGTAAAAGTGAGGTAAGCTTATGAGAAAAAAATTACAGGATAAAATGTTCGAGCTTAGCTATATTTTCGAATTGTTTATTTCGGTTATCGTCGGACTCGGTATTGTCGTGTTTGCGGTTAAGCTTGTAATTGAATTTGCGAATATCGACTATTTGAAGTCTTCGTCAGCTTCACTGGTAGCGGTACTTGACAAAGCAATAATCCTGGCAATCGGTGCTGAGTTTATAAAAATGCTTTGTAAGCATACTCCAGAAACCGTAATCGAGGTACTTGCATTTGCTCTTGCAAGACAACTTATCGTAGGTCACGCATCTCCTGTTCAGAATCTAATTACGGTTATTGCCATTGCCATACTTTTCGCAGTACGCAGATTCCTCCTCAAGAGATACGACCTTGTTGAAACTCCCAATGGACTTGTAAATAATGAAGATATAACTTCTGAAAAATCTGATATAACGGAGGTAAAAGATGAACACTAAAAAAATTATTGCACCTAACGTAAAAATGGTCGCACACCGAGGACTCAGTGGAATCGAAAGGGAAAATACCTGTCCTGCATTCCTTGCTGCGGCTAACAGGAGCTACTTTGGTATTGAAACAGATGTACACGTAACTAAGGACGGAAAATTCGTCATAATTCATGACGAGACAACAACCAGAGTGAGCTGTGAAAGCGTTAGAATTAACGTTGAAGAATCTACGTGGGATGAGATACGTAATATCGTACTTCCCGATAAAGACGGATCATTTGTCAGACAGGACATAAGAATTCCTCTCCTGTCAGAGTATATTGCTATCTGTAAGAAATATTCCAAGATTCCCGTTCTTGAGCTGAAGAACACTTTCGCACGTGACGATATGAAGAGAATGATCGAGGAGATCAAAACTCAGGATTATCTTGAAAGCGTTACTTTCATCTCCTTCTCATGGGAAAACTGCGTAAATCTCAGAGAATTTCTTCCGGAAGCAAGTATTCAGTGGCTTACGGGCGAGTGGATCAGCGATGGCAGATTAGAAGAGCTTAAGAGCTATAACTTTGCTCTCGACATATATTACGGCAGACTTGACGAAGAGAAGGTAAAGCTTCTTCATGACAACGGAATTGAAGTAAACTGCTGGACGTGTGACGATCCCGAGGCAGGCGAGCGCCTTGCTGCTTGGGGAGTAGATTACATCACTTCAAATATCCTTGAATAAATTTAAGATGTCTCAGATCTACATGATCTGAGACATCTTTTTTACATCTGCCGTCTGATTCTCTCAAACGCCCCTTTTTCAAGTCTTGAAACCTGAGCCTGAGAAATACCGATAACTGAAGCTATCTCCATCTGCGTTTTTCCACCGTAGTACCGCATATTTATTATGGTTTTTTCTCTCTCTGACAGACTTTTCATAGCCTCTCTCAGTGCAATATCCTCAAGCCATGCTTCGTCTGATGTGTTCTCGTCACGAAGTTGATCCATTATATAAACGGTATCTCCGCCTTCGTTATAAACGGGGTCAAACAGTGAAATTGGCTCGCTTATTGCTTCAAGCGCAGTTTCAATGCTTCTTACATCAGACCCAATCACCTCTGCTATCAATTCAAAGGTAGGCTCTTTTCCGCCTGTGAGAGACAGTTGTTCCTTTGCCTGAAGAGCACGACAGGCGAGATCTCTTATAGACCTTGATACATGGAGTGAATTGTTATCTCTCAGATATCTCCTGACTTCACCGATTATCATCGGAACAGCGTATGTGGAAAACTTAACATCAAGCTCCGTGTTGAAGTTATCTACCGCTTTGATAAGACCAATACAACCAACCTGAAAAAGATCGTCGGCACTCTCTTTTTTACCTGCAAATCGCTGGATTATACTGAGAACAAGGCGCAGATTTCCGTCAATCAAGCGTTCTCTCGCCAAGGTATCTCCATTTTTTGATCTGTCAAGCAGATCCTTTTTTTCGTCATCACTGAGACAAGGCAGCTTAGAAGTATTAACACCGCAAATTTCTACTTTGTTGTAATGCATTTGTGACCTCTGCAGACTTTCCTTCACATGAGAAGTATTCCCAAGGGAAGTGATGTCTTATACAGAGGTCATTTTGCCAAATGTTAGATTTACCTTATTCTTTTGTCATGCTACGTACTAGTTTTTTTCGCTGAACCGATGTGATAAGTATTCGTTCCTGACATTCCATTTATTGTCTTACATTGGTTGTTATAGTAATATCCTGCCGTGATTATTTGTCAATCTCTTGAATACTGCGGTCAAAATTATATTTAATAAACGCCACAACGATGTTGACAAATCAACATCGTTGTGGTAATATATTCCTGTAATAATTATTTTGGAGGTTACAATGAACGCTCTTAAGAAATCTGTTTTACCAATTCTGTTTTTGATTTTCGTAATCATCTTTTGTGTTTCCGTATATGATTCGGTTGAGAGAGAATACGATACCGAATTTTCAATGGACAACATCATGGATCACAATGAATCCCTTACCAAAAATGGTCCTAGATCACTGTTTCATGAAGAAGCAAACGAAGCTACCGTAGCATACATAACCGATTACCTCGATTCACTTGGACTTGTAAACGAGGATACCACAGAAAAGTCTGCATATCAGGTTCAGGAATACGTGGGCGAGGACATTGATTATCAGAATTTTTACCTCAAAAACGTTATAGTACACATTCCCTCAAACTCCGGTAAGAATGTTGATGATGCTGTAATGTTTATGGGGCATTTTGACTCTGTTCCCATGGGTGACGGAGCATCTGACGACGGTGTTGCGGTTTCCGTAATGCTTGAAGCTATCCGTTACTATACGGAAAAGCTTGAAAACGGCTACACTATGTCAAATGACCTCGTTTTCTGTTTCGTAAACGGCGAGGAATACGGACTTTACGGTTCAAAGGCATTCATGGATGAGTTCGACGGCTTTAATAATATCGTTGACCGCATTAAGTTTGGTACAAACCTTGAATCCCGCGGAACCTCCGGTACCCTCATTATGTTTGAAACGGGAAAGAATAATTACAACACTGTAAAGCTCTTTTCAAAAATAAATAAGAGCGTGTTTACCTGCTCCAGCGCGACCATGGTTTATGATACCATGCCTAACAGCACTGACTTCTCCAACTTCAAGGATAAGTATCAGGGTCTGAATATGGCGAATATATCCGGCGGTGAGAATTATCATACGGCTAACGACAACTACGAAAACGTTAGTCCTGTGTATACCTCACAGCAGGCTCAGATCGTTCACAGTATCATCGAACGCCTTGCAGATTACGATCTTGAAAGCCTTTATGATGCAGACGAGACAGCGATATTCTTCTCATACCTCAATATAACGACCGCAGTTTATAACCATACTACTGTTATTATCTTCGGTATCGTCCTTGCGCTGATGCTTATAGCGTGCGTTATCATCAGAATCAGAAAGAAAGCTTCTTTTAAGACGACCGCTCTCTCTGTTCTTTCTGCTGTCATTACCCTGATTCTGTCTGCAGGTGTGACTTATGCACTTTACTATCTCTTCCAGCTTGTTGCAGTTCTTGCGGGCGTGATTGACATCCACATGGTAGGTACGATCACATATTCCAATGTGTATATCGTAATTGCCATCGGTCTTACCGCCCTTGCTGTTATCCTTGCAGTGTCCCGACTCAGTGTCAAGTACTTTAAGGTGACAACACGTGACCTTATCCGTGCGTTTGCCTACATTCACGCCTTCCTCGGCGTCGTAGTTTCTTTCGTTCTTGCAGATGCAAGCTATCTGTTCGTATTCAGCGGAATTATGCTGATGATCGTTCAGCTTCTTTGCGAGCTTTTCCCGAAAACAGAAAAGCTTCACCTTGAAGTCCTCGCCACAGCACTTTATATGCCTATTTGTATACCCGTTATCTTCCTTGCGACAACCGCACTCGGCATGACAATGGCGTACGTATACGGTCTTGTATTTGCTCTTGCTATTTATGCTGTAGGCGTCGTTCTCATGAGCTGTCTTACCTCTGAAAAGATTACAAAGAAGTGTAAGCACTCCTTCATGATCGGTCTTACAGCAGTAATCCTTGCGGCAATTATTATTCTCCTTGCAGTAAGCTTTACAAAGCCAGATGCTCATGTAAACCTCCAGGGAAAGCAGAATATAGCAAAGCTCCCTTATGACGATGCACTTGTTTACGCCGTTGACAAGGACGGTAATGAAGAATACCGTATCTACGATCTTAATGCAAAGAGCTACGTAGAAAAATACGCTCCGAGCCTTGAGTATAAGGGTGAGTATTATGCAGGTAATGGCGAAAAGGTTGAAGTTGAGTACAAGATCAAGTCCACATATGATGGTAACAAGATCAACGTAACAAAGTATCACGAGGACTCACTTGTATACCTCGGCTTTGATAACGTTACTGCTGAATCGTTTACAGTTACCGATGGAAAGACAGAAAATACTTATAGCTTCAAGGATATTGAAGGTGCTATGTTTACACTCCATTCCGACTGCACTGTGACCGTTAATGGCGGCAGTGCTGACGTAGAGTACCGTGAGGTCCTCCGCGATTACGAAAAGCTCATTCCCGAAACTTATAATGAAGCGGGAAATCTCCACTTTAATCTTTGGCTTACCGATTCATTTAAGTTGAGTAAATAATACATAATAAAAGCGACGGAAACATCCGTCGTTTTTATATTGGAAAATACACAAGTTTCAGTTTTAACATGTTGAAAACAGTTGACTTTTTCAGTATAATATTGTAAATAAAGGTAACGATATTTTTGAACAATCGGAGGAATTATGTTTAAACGTATAATAAGTACTGTAATGACAATTTCCATGATTATTGGACTTCTTGGTTTGACAATGATAGGCGTATCTGCCGAACACCCGTTTGTTGATGTTCCCGAATGGGCAAATGAGTATGTTGACACCGTATACGAAAACGGTATTATGAAGGGTATTAGCGACACTTCCTTCGGCTCTGACGATATTCTGACACGCGAACAGCTTGTCGTAACGCTTTACAGACTTTCAGGCTCAAGAGTGAAGGGAACAGAAGCATCTCTCAGCGAGCATTTTGCCGATTCCGCTGAAATCAGTGACTGGGCATATGACGCCGTTGAGTGGGCTTATGTCACAGAGATCACATCCGGCGTTAAATTAGGTGATGAGCTTCATTTCAAGCCTAAGAATAACGTAACGAGACAGGAAGCTGCAAAATTCTTCGTAACTTATATCGATTACATGAATCTTAAGGCTCCTACCGACAACGTAGCCGACATCAAGGACATTGATAAGGTAGACGAGTGGGCACTTCCGTACGTAGAAAGATGTATCGCAGCCGGTATCATAAACGGAGATGGTAACGGTAACTTTGAACCTTTGGGAAATACGGTAAGAATAGCGGCGGCCAAAATGCTTGCCTGTCTTCCTACTGAAAGAAATATCAAAATGATCGCTCACAAAGGATATTGGATTGATACCAAGGAAAATACCGCTGAAGCGTTTATTGCCGCAGGTGAAAAAAGCTATTACGGAATTGAAGCTGATACACGAATCATCGCTGACGGTGAATTCGTAATGATGCACGACGCTGATACTTCATTCGTTACCAACGGAGATACTGTCGTCAATATCAGAGAAACAACGTGGGAAGATATTCAAAAGGTTCGTCTTCCCGGTAATGATGGTACGTATGACGTAGAATATAAAATTCCGCTTCTTGAGGATTACATAAGAATCTGTAAGGAATACGAAAAGGTACCTTTCCTTGAGCTTAAAGACGATCATACCAAGGAAGAACTTGAATCTCTCATCAATAAGATCGATTCCGTCGGATATCTCAGCGAGACTGTATTCATTTCCTTCTCATGGGACAACTGCGTGCTTCTCAGAGAGCTTCTGCCCGACAATAAGATCATGTTCCTCTATGAAGAAGATTTCAGATTAGATCTTATCGATCAGCTTGTTGAGTATAATATCGATCTGGATATTAACCGTAAGTATTTCTGGTGGCCTCACGTTGAACAGATTCATCTCAGTGGAATCGAATTAGGTGTATGGACCTGTGACGATCCCGAAGAGGCTGAAAAGCTCATCAGCTGGGGCGTTGATTACGTCACGACAAATACACTTGAATAATGTATTAAGCGGTACGGTAATACGTACCGCTTATTTGATGAGTGGAAAATTCAGTAAATCTATTGAAATCGTTCTTAATTTGATTTATAATATAATCAAAGAGAAACCATACGAAAGGAATAAACGTAATGATAGATTTTAACAGTAAAAAAGGCTTTATATGCGATATGGACGGTGTTATCTACCACGGTAACAAGATCCTTCCCGGCGTTGACAGATTCATCGACTGGCTCCACCGCGAAAATAAGCAGTATCTTTTCCTCACTAACAACAGCGGACATACCCCTCGTGAGCTTCAGCAGAAGCTTGCGCGCATGGGACTTGACGTTAGTGAAGACCACTTCTACACAAGTGCCCTTGCAACTGCATCCTTCCTTAGGGAGCAGGCTCCCGGTTGCTCCGTATACGCCATTGGTGAGGCGGGTCTTTTCAACGCGCTTTATGATGCGGGTATCACAATGAACGACGTTAACCCTGATTACGTTGTAATGGGAGAAGGTAAAAGCTATTCTCTTGATACTCTCACTAAGGCAACTAATCTCGTGCTCAACGGTGCGAAGCTCATCGGAGCAAACTCCGATATTTCAGGTCCCATCGAGAGAGGTATCGCTCCCGCTTGCCGCGCGCTTGTAGCTCCTATCGAGCTTGCAACGGGTAAACAGGCATACTTCTGCGGTAAGCCCAATCCTCTTATGATGCGTACGGGTCTCAAGCTTCTCAACTGCCACTCAAATGAAGCAGTTATGGTAGGCGACAGAATGGACACCGATATTATCTCCGGTCTTGAGTCAGGTATGTCAACAGTCCTCGTTCTCTCAGGCGTTTCCACAAGAGAAACACTTGACACGTTTGCATACCGTCCCACAATGGTACTTGACGGTGTCGGTGACATCGTAGCCGAGTTTAACCGTCAGATGGGATATTAAATGTAGCTCAAAATCAATCCCCCGTTAGTTTATTACGTAATGAACTAACGGGGATGTTGTTTATATGAGCGGAGTTTTACTTTGCCGATTTTTCAAGTGTATCACATATCTTCTTGAATCTTTCTGTATTACGTATCGGATCGTATCTGTCCTGTGACATTTTTTCAAGACTGTAATACGCACAGTTGTGTACCGTGTAAGCATCGAAATCTTCCGTCGCACCCTCGTAGGTCAACTTGTCAAGATACGGGGAAGTGTATTTGTCACCGGGCTTTGCTTCATCTGCAAGCAAATCGTGGCGTACCATTTCCTCAAGATAATCAAGAGTTTCCTCATGTTTTCCTTGAGCAACCTTGTACGTTGCAATTATTCTGTTAATATATGCCACCATATCATGATAAAACAGCATATTCTCTCCAAAGATGAACTCGTATATTGACTGGATCTTTTCAAAGTAAGAGATCTTTTCATCCCATCTTTCTGAATTATTTGGAATATCATGAATCGTGTAGAAAATCAATGATGTACAAAGAGCATCGGCAAGTTTTTTTATATAATCTTGCGCATACGACAGCTTATCAGGTTCGCTATGATCTCTTGACCATACGGAGAAGATAGAAGATTTAACAGACTCGCGGCAGTATTTCATCGTAGGAAGCTTGTCAGCCGTTGTTTCTGTTTTGTGAAGGTCACCGAATCCGAACGAATAGAGTGCTGCCAACTTTTCTAATATGCTGTTTCTGTATTCAGCATCGTCGGTAGTTTCATATAACGTGAGATATAGCTTCTCGGCTTCTTTGAGAGGGCCTTCCTTTTGCTTTCCGTCCCACATATAATTTCTGCAAATCTCATTTGCAAGATGCTCGACAATATCAGCTTCTCCCGGGAATTCCGCCATCCATACTCTTGCTTCGGTAATAGTATCCTCGTTGCTGTCTCCGCATTCGTTTAGCTCTTTGATCTTTGCTCTGATCTCGGCTAGCCTTTTTTCCTTTTCAGTATTGTTTAGTCCAAACAGGTCGTCAGTAGTCACACCAAAAAACGAAGCGATGGACGTTACAAGCTGAATGTCGGGGTAACCTCCCGATTCCCAGCGTGATACAGCCTGCTCGGTGACCCCGAGATAAGTTGCAAGTTGTTTTTGTGTAATACGCTTTTGGGTTCTGAGCTTTTTTATATTAGATGAAATTGTGTTTGACATTTTTTGTCTCCTGTTAAGTGTTATTATCAGCTGACGTCTTTATTATAGCTTAACTCTTAGACGATTACAATAATCAAGTGATTGTTGCTGACTAAAGTTTAAGTTTAGTCCTTAGACGACAAAACGACGGTATTGTACCGTCGTTTTATATGTTTTCTCAAACTGTAAACTTCTCCCACGGAATTTGTACAGCCTTCTTTTCGCTGATTATCTCATCAACGTGTAAAAGGAGAGGGAAGTCATTTAGATCGAGTCTGCCGTCCGCGGCAGCGATTTTTATTGCACGTGCAACGCGCTCCGCCACAACGAGAGATTCAAGTGTAACTCCGTTAAGCTCCGCTTTTGCTTCGTCAATATCAAGGCCGCGGCCGAGAAGAATACCCACAAGACGTGTTCTTCCGCCGTAAACGGTTACGTAAAGGTCACCGATACCTACCGCGAGGTTGTGAAGCGTTCCCGCACCCTGATATTCAAGGAGACGGCTCATCTCCTTAAGGCTCTGCCCGAAAACAGCCGCCTGAGAATTGTAGTGAAGTTCACTGTCAATACCGAAATTTTTCTGGTTTACACCTATGGTCAAAGCTACAGCGAGTGCATAACCGTTCTTTAGTGCCACCGCGCTTTCGATTCCGACTACGTCAGTGGAAAGACTGATGTGATAATAATCTGTCGCCATTATCTCTTTGATGCGATCGAGCACGTCCATGTCGTCTCCGCAGAAGGTCACCTCAGTCTGGTCGTGAAAGACAAGCTCGTAGCTTGTGCAAGGACCTCCGATAGCATTCAGCGAGAGATGCTTTCCAAGCTCGTCAAGGCGTTTCTGCCACAGATGAGGGTAGGGAATGAGCCTGCCGTCAGGCGTGTCCATAAGGCCCTTTGTCACTGTGAGAACTGGAGTACCGTCGGGTATCTTCGGCAGAACATACTCACCGAACCAGTCAACGCCAAAGCTTGATACACCGCCGATTACGAGATCAGTGCCATCAAGTGCCGTTTCAAGTTCTTCGATCTGATAGTATTTTACTCCCGCAGGAAAAGGAATATTAAACTTCGGATGCTTGCCGCACGCTTTGCAAGTGTCTATTATCTCGCGGTCGAGATGAGTACCTACAAGTCTCACCTCATGTCCGTTTTCTTTTGCGGGGAAAGCAAGTGCAGAACCCATCATTCCCGAGCCTACTATAGTTACAGTTGCCATATGTTTTTCCTCTTTGTCAAATTTATCAATTTCGCTTAAAAGATTCCATATTCCGTCCTCGGACAAAATGCCTCGCTTCAGATCACGTGGCAGAAGTCCGGCTTCATCGAGTTCGAAGTCGCTTTGCCACTCGGTAGTGTAATAATCTTTCAGCTCAAGTAGAAATTCTTTGTATTCATTGTGTCTGTAAACGTTTATACCGTCTGAAACTGTGCTTTGCAAACGGTCGAATATTTCTTCCATTCGCGTGATCCTGTTAATTTTGCTTTCTAATGTTTGTGTTTTCAAGTTGTCCATGATGCTATTACTTTTCAAAAAAATGTTTAATGTTATTATAACACACATAGGTCAAATTGACAATATAATATACTGTTAATTTAGTTTACAACCAAATGGATAGTTACTGTCCCTAAACTCACCAGTGCGGTCATTGAAATATCGCATTTTTCTTGTTATAATAATGTCACAAAGATCTTTGAAATATAAAACATAAGGGAAAATAAAGATGGAAATACAATTTGCGAAAAAAGTAAAAAAACTACGCCAAAAATACGGTAAAACTCAGGATGAGCTAGCCATATTTCTCGGAATATCGTCACAGGCAGTTTCAAAATGGGAGAGAGGAGAGAGATTTCCCGATATAACTTTACTGCCGAAGATCGCAGGATACTTTCACGTGTCTGTCGATGAACTTTTAGGTGTTGACGAAATAACTAAAAGTGAAAGAGTGGACGTGATCACGGCTGAGTATAACAAGCTTCGGCACCACATTCCGTTAGACCCAAATTTTAAACTTGACGAAGGAATCGAGCTAATTCGCGAAGCCCTGAGAGAAATTCCGGGAGAATTTTTCTTTGAACAGCTCCTTGCCGCAGACCTTTCATGGAAAGGCAAAAACTCAATCGACAGTGAAGAAAAGATGTTACTTTTCGAGGAAGCGATTACTCTATGCGAAGATATTCTTGAACGTTCCACTGAAGACAGATGGCGTGACTGTGCAAAGCAGATACTCCTCGTAATTTATGCGGAACAAGATAAAACGGATAAAGCTCTTGATTTGGCGTATCAGATGACAGGCCCCAAATGTACCTGTGAATATATGTTGACTCATATATTGAAAGGCGAAGAATTAAATAACAGATTAAAGCTAAACGCCGTAATGTATTATCAGATCTTCAGAGAGTCTATTCTTAAACTTGCCGAAGTTAAAGACAGTATAAACGGTATGATACATGAAAGAGAGTTATCTATCGCAGGCATTGATATGTGTGAATACATAAGAGCGATAGAGAATGTGACGGGAATGACGAATAAGCAATAAACATTAGTTTTATAAACACCACCTTACATTTAACCCAAATCCCGCATTTTCTCTCATTAATTTCGATAACAGACTACACATTTCTCTAAATTTATGATAGAATGTAGGTAATAACTTCCGAAAAATTAAGCGTCTAAAGAAAGGACAGCATTCAAAATGATTAAATATGAGATCGAGGGCGGGAATCTGCCGGTGCTTATATGTTATCCCGAAGCCGGACAGACCCTGTGTACCGAAAAAGGTGCTATGAGCTGGATGTCTCCCAATATGCAAATGGAGACAAACACAGGGGGCGGCATCAAAAAAATGTTTGGAAGACTGTTCTCAGGTGAATCGGTTTTCATGAATGAATATACAGCTCTCGGCGGCAGTGGCATGATTGCCTTTGCATCTTCATTTCCGGGCAATATTATTCCATACCGCGTAACTCCCGGTAACGGTATCATCGTTCAGAAGCGCGGTTTTCTTGCAATGGAAAAAGGACTTGAACTGTCCGTATATTTTCAGAAGAAGATCGGTAAAGGTTTCTTCGGAGGCGAAGGCTTTATTATGCAGCAGGTCAAAGGTGACGGACTTGTATTTTTGGAAATTGACGGTTACTGTAAGGAATACGAACTTCAGGCAGGTCAGAGCATTATAGTTGATACAGGTTACCTTGCAGCTATGAGCGAGAGCTGTACTATGGATATTGAAACAGTTAAGGGTGCTAAGAATATTTTCTTAGGCGGTGAAGGTTTGTTTAATACACGCATTACAGGTCCCGGTAAGGTGTATATTCAGTCCATGCCTATTATTAATATAGCACAGCGCATATCTCCCTATCTGAATATCAGTGACGGTGACGATAACCACAGAGGCGGTATTAACATTAGATTGGGTGATTGATTTCGATTCCTCAGTTAGAAAAATCAAAACACGGAGAAAAAGTTATGTCATTTGAAATGCCGAAATATATACATCCTGATTTTACTGAGGATAGATTTTTAAATGCACCCGACGTACAGATCGAATGTGTAAGTACAGACGGAGTTGCGCCGAAAAATTACCACAGCACATCCATGTACCCCGAATATTTTAAAATCGACGGTCAGTGGATTCTTGCAGAAGAAAGCCGCATGGACTCATGTGTTGTTATGAAAGACAGCGGAACTTTAGCGGTTGTTGAAGCAAGAAATCTGAGAAAGGGCGACAAGGTCATTCTCGGAAGAACAGAGAAGTGCGAAGAGGGAATCTATCTTCACCCAAACGGTTTTGTTGAAGAAAAAGCTGATCTGGAAGATCAGTTCGTTTTCCGTCAGGGAAGAAGCCGTGAGACAGCATACTCATGTGATTACGACAAGCTTTACGAGCTTCTGAAATACGAAAAAGAACACGGAAATATTCTTTGGGTGATGGGTCCTGCGTTTGCTTTTGACTATGATTCAAGAAAAGCGATGCAGCTTATAATCGACAACGGTTACGCTCACGGCGTTCTTGCGGGAAACGCCCTTGCGACACACGACCTTGAAGCCGCATATCTTGGTACAGCGTTAGGACAGGATATTTACACACAGAAGTCCCGCCCTAACGGACATTATAACCACCTCGATATTTGTAACGAGGTACGCCGCTGCGGCTCCATTCCTGCGTTTGTTAAGGAACATAACCTCGACGACGGGATCATGTGCAGCTGCGTAAAGAATAACGTGCCGTTCGTGCTTGCGGGATCTATCCGTGATGACGGACCGCTTCCCGAGGTTATCGGCGACGTATACGAAGCGGCAAACGAGATGAGAAAGCTGGTCAAAAACGCAACTACCGTTATATGTATGGCGACAATGCTTCACACCATCGCAACGGGTAACATGACACCCTCTTTCCGAGTTACCGACGACGGTGTGGTACGCCCCATATATCTGTACGCAGTGGATATTGACGAATTTGTGGTCAACAAACTACTTGACCGCGGAAGTCTCTCAGCTAAAACCATAGTTACAAACGTGCAGGACTTTATTACCCACGTTGCCGACGGACTTGGTGTCAGATAAGTAAAAGAACTTGAAAATCATCAGATTTTCAAGTTCTTTGTTCGTTTGCGGTAACTTAAACTTTCATTTTGTGAGTTACGGCACCCACAAGCTTTCCGTCCTGCAGAATCGGGCTGACGCTCACGAACCTTAATCCTTCGTGAAAAACTTATTTCGATTCGGATATTTGCTTTTTCACTACTTCATATATATAGATTTTCGCCTTAGGTTCATAACAATATCCGCAAAAGCTGTCTCCTGTCGTAGTGAGAATATAATTGTCTACAAGATCTGCAACATCTCCCTTAATGGATAGCTTTGCAATGATTTTGAAGGTTGAATCTGTAACATATATTTTATTTTTTCCCCAAAGCAAGAGTTCGCCTGTAGGAAGAAACTCCCATGGATAAAAACCGTTTGGCAGAACCATTGTTTTTCCACAATAATCGGGAGGACATCCATCCAGAAAAGTAACTCTGGAAGGGGTACTATAATCCATCTTAAACCGAGAATCTCTATCTGTGCTCGGTACGCGGCCTTGATTGAATGTATCAGGATCAACTGTTTCCAAACTATGTCCTGTAAACCTCACAGGTGTCAGGGTGCGGTAATTATGTCTTACCATGGTATCTTCGGATGCATAACCGTACAAAAAGAAATGCGGCTTGATTGTTTCGCAATACCCAAACTTATCAAAAAAGATTTTTCCGGGATATTCTGCAATCTGTTTGATGGCGATCGGTGCCGCCTTTCCTGTCAACGCTTTCTCTTTTGACTGATATTCCCGATATATAGAATCGTCCCGATTACGACAAAGCATACCCTCTTCATCGGATAATTCAGGTTCAAACAACAAGCATACACCCAAAAATTCTTCCAACATGGATATTTTCAATTCAACATCCGAACAAGCCAATAGATTTGAAAGACGCTTTTTGTTCCCGTCTTGATAGCCCACCAAGTACGGAATATCGTAAAGCTTTTTGTTTGCAACCAATTCGTCATCGGAGTATCTTGCCACGATCTTTCCTTTACAGAAAAACTCGAACCAAATCATTTCACTGTCAAACACTTCAAAATAAAGTACCGGGTTATCTGTCGCTTTTGAAATCCTTTTTGCCGCTTTATAGGAATAATCAGGCATCTTTTCAGAAAAATCCTCCACACAAGTCAGCCAGTTAGACGAAAACGATTGAAAAGAATAATCGCAGTTTTTAGGCAAAGCATCACCAAAAATGTGAATGCTATTTAAAGATATTCCCATGAGTTCACCGCCTTTTTCCTTAATTATACCACGAAAAAGAATCCAAAGTCAAGAGAAAGGCGGGAGACAAGCCCCCA
>JAZUBG010000059.1:0-16747 GCA_045638405.1 Eubacteriales bacterium
TATGCAGGTAAAAAGATTGCCGTTATCGGAGAATCCTCTCCTCAGTGGGTATGTATGTACCTTGCTGTACTTGCTTCAGGCGGTATAGTTATCCCCATGGACCGTGAGCTTGCTCCCGACGAGATCGACGGGTTCCTCAAATGGGTTGATGCTGATGCCATCTCCTATGCTCCTTCTCTTGAAAACGCTATGGCAACTGTACGTGAAAAGTCAGAACAGCTCTCTCTTTATATCCCTTTCAAGGGAGATGAGAGAAAGTCAGGTGTCGTTTCTTTCGATCAGCTTCTCTCTATCGGTAAACCTTCCGTTGAAGCGGGTTACGAATATCCCGACGTATCAGACCGTATGGAAGAAGTTGCGGAGTATCTCTTTACTTCAGGAACTACGGGTAGCAGTAAGTGCGTAATGCTTTCTCAGAAGAACGTATTTGCAGCTGCAATGGGAGCTTGTGAAACAGTAGATTTCGAGCCCGACGATACTATCGTATCCGTACTTCCCATGCACCACACTTATGAGCTCATGTGTGTGCTCGCCGCTATTGCATACGGTATGCACATCTGCATAAACGACTCTCTCAGCCACGTTATCAAGAATTTCAAGCTCTTTAAGCCTACCGGACTTGTTCTCGTTCCTCTCTTCGTATACACAATGCATAAGAAGATCTGGGCAGAAGCAAGAAAGGGTGGCAAGGAAAACGTACTGAAGATGGGCATCATCGCATCCGGTACCGCAAAGGCTGTAGGTATCGACTTCCGCAGAAAGGTATTTGCTCAGGTTCTTGACGCATTCGGCGGCAGACTTAAGAAGATCATTTGCGGTGGCGCGGCTCTTGATCCCCTCATGATCGAAGCATTCGAAAACTTCGGTATTTCCGTATACGAAGGTTACGGTATTACAGAATGTTCTCCTCTTGCGGCTGTAACTCCTTACTACGCAAGAAAGTACGGTTCTGTAGGTACAGCAGTTCCCTGCTGTGAAGTTCGTATTGATCCCGAGTGCGAAGACATCGGAGACGCAGGTTACATTACCGGTGAGATTCAGGTCAAGGGTGACAACGTAATGCTCGGTTATTACGATAATCCTGCAGCAAACGCTGATGCCTTCACTCCCGACGGTTGGTTCAGAACCGGTGACATCGGTTACATGGATGACGACGGTTACTTCTTCATCACGGGTCGTCAGAAGTCCGTTATCGTTCTCGAAAACGGCAAGAACGTATTCCCCGAAGAAATTGAAGAGTATCTCTCCCAGATTCCCGAAATTGCTGAATGTGTTGTTGTTGGCCGTGAAGCTGACGGAAACAAAGTTGATCTCGTTGCAGTGGTTTACCCCGCATATGACAAGTTCCCTAAAGATGCTGATGAAGCTATAATCAGACGTTCTCTTGAGCATTCTATTGCAACAATGAACAGAAAGCTTCCTACCTTCAAGAGAGTAATGAAAATTGAAGTCAGAAACGTAGAATTTGAAAAGACAAGTTCAAGAAAGATCAGAAGACATCTCGTAAAGTAAGACAAATCACCTCTGCCGCAACGGCAGAGGTGAATCACACTTATAAGTTATATGTATATATTACAAAGGCGACATTATGAAGAATGTTTATTTGATAATCAATCCTCGCGCAGGTAAAGCCAAAGCCAAGACAGGGCTTTTTGATATAATAAACACCTTTTCACAGCACGATATCAGAACTACTGTCGAGCTTACAAAATACTCAGGTCATGCAAGGGATATGGTCCTGAATCTTAACGGTAATTACGATATGATAGTTTGTGTCGGCGGAGACGGAACTTTGAACGAGGTTATCGGCGGAATGATCGACTCGAAAATCAACCTGCCTATCGGTTACATTCCCGCAGGAAGCACAAATGATTTCGGTACAACTCTTAAGCTTTCCAAAGATTTCAAAACTGCCGCTGCAGATATTGCAAATGGCGTAGTCAGGACCGTCGACATAGGTAGATTTAAGGACAGGTATTTTACATACGTAGCATCTTTCGGTGCTTTTACAAAAGTATCTTATTCAACTCCCCAGAACGTTAAAAATGCTCTTGGACATCTTGCGTATATCCTGCAAGGCATCCAGGATCTTCCTTCCATACGCGGTCAACATCTGCGCTTCACAGATGAAAACGGTACTGTTTACGAAGACGATTATATCTTCGGAGCCATTGCCAACAGCACGTCTGTCGGAGGAGTCATTTCATTTAAAGAATCCCTCATCTCAATGAATGACGGTAAATTCGAGCTTCTTCTTGTAAAAAAGCCGAAGAATCTTGCTGATCTCAACAAATGTATCAATTCACTTCTTACACAGAACTATAAAAGTGATACTTTAGTTTTTACCACACTCAAAAAGTGTGATATTCATTCTGAATCTCCACTCACATGGTCACTTGACGGTGAGCGTGGCGATACTGACGGAAGTGTAGCCGTTGAGGTTTTGGAAAATGCAGTGCGTATGGTACTGCCGGGATCTATCAACGATACTTGTTTACTGTCTCCCCCCACTGAAAACTGACATATTAAATTAAAATAACGGTTACCCGACCTATAAAGTCACGGTAACCGTGTATTTTTATTTTCTCACGCTCTGCTTCGCCGCTGTGAGCGTATTCTCAAGAAGCATGGTGATGGTCATAGGACCGACACCGCCGGGTACAGGTGTGATAGCGGAAACCTTAGGCTCAACAGAAGCATAGTCAACGTCGCCTGTAAGCTTGCCGTCTTCCCTTCTGTTCATTCCTACGTCAATCACAACTGCGCCTTCCTTTACCATATCACCGGTGATGAAGTCCGCTTTACCGATTGCAACTACCAAAATATCAGCTCTGCGTGTAACCTCTGCGAGGTCACGTGTTCTTGAGTGACACACGGTAACTGTTCCATTTGCATGGAGGAGAAGCATTGCCATAGGCTTACCTACGATATTGCTTCTGCCGACTACGACACATTCCTTTCCGCTGACATCAATATTTTCATACTCGAGGAGCTTCATAACACCTGCAGGTGTACAAGGCAGGAAGCTGTAGTCACCGAGCATGATCTTACCGGTGTTCACAACATGAAACGCATCGACGTCCTTTTCTGGAGGGATAGCTTCGAGGACTGCTTTCTCATCAAGGTGCTTGGGGAGAGGAAGCTGAACGAGGATTCCGTGTATCTTATCGTCACACTTAAGCTCTTCAAGCTTTGCCATAAGCTCTGCTTGCGTTGTCTCTGCAGGCATTTCACATACTACTGAGTAAAAGCCAACACCCTCACAACCGAGCTTTTTATTTCGTACATATACCTTGGATGCAGGATCGTCACCTACAATAACAACTGCAAGTCCGGGAGTTACACCTGTTTCGGTTATGAAATCGGCAGTACGTGACTTAATGTCCTCTCTTACTGCTGCAGAAATCTTTTTCCCGTCAATTATCTTTGCCATTTATTTTTCCTCCGATTCCGCTTTTGTGTCATTCTTTTCATCAGTTACTTCTGCATCACTCTCGTCAGGAATCTCATCATCTTCACTGTCTTCTTCAACTTCTGCAGGAGCAAAAGCTCCGTCTATAAGAGCTACACGTTCCTGCTTTGCGCGTTTTGCCCATAGTATCATAAGTACAGTACCGGTAATAAACGTGAGAAGTCCCACAAGCTGTGATACCCTTACTACACCGCCGATCATCAGGCTATCGGTTCTGAGACCTTCGATAAGCATTCTGCCGAATCCGTACCACGCAATGTAGAAGCAGAATATTTGACCGTCAAACTTCTTTTTGTTATAGAGCACGTTTGCGATGATGAAACCAACAAGATTCCATAATGACTCATAGAGGAACGTGGGGTGAACGTAAGTTGTAACCCAATTTGAGATTTCTTCACCGGCGTACTGAATATAAACATCGGTGTGATGGATACCCATTTTCCAGGGAAGATCTGTTTCACTGCCGTAAGCTTCAACGTTTACGAAATTCCCCCAACGTCCGATGATCTGACCGATCATAACTGCGGGAGATGCAATATCAAGAAGCTTTACCAGTTTGATTTTCTTAATACGGCAGAAAATAACGATAGTTAAAAATCCCGCAATAATTGCACCGTAAATAGCAAGTCCGCCTTCCCATATTGCAATGACATTAAGGAAAGTTTGTTTTACATTTGTAAGAAAATCGTATGACGTCACAAGATATCTGTCAAACTCAAAGATAACGTAATAAAGACGTGCGCCAAGAATACCGAAGATTACAAGGAAGAAGGAAATATCTACGATGTCATCCGTTTTTACTTTTTCTCTCTTTGCTCTGAATATTGCATAAGTGATCGCAAGAATTATACCGATACAGATAATTACACCGTACCATGCAATCTCACGTCCAAACAAAAATTTAAAGGATTTCGGAATACTGAAAGGTTCTTTAATTCCTAATCCGGGAAAAGATAATTTATCCATAATTATTCCTCAATTAAACAATATGTTCCAAACAAGCACACAAGGGGAGAGGCTTCTTTAAGCTTCTCCCCAAATGAACTTAAATTATTCGTCAGCGTTTTCCCAATTGTGATAGATATTGGATACGTCATCGTTGTCCTCGAGGTGTTCAAGGAGAAGATTCATATTCTTAATATCATCTTCACTTTCAAGAGTTACATAGTTAGAGGGGATCTTATCTTCCTCTGCGCTCTCGATAGTATAGCCGGCAGCCTCAAGAGCGTCTCTTACTGCTGTAAGGTCAGAGGTTTCTGTGTAGATCTCGTATACTTCCTCGTCAGCTACGAAGTCAGCCGCACCAGCCTCGAGAGAAGCTTCCATAAGAGCGTCCTCGTCAACAGCATCGTCCTTAAGAATGATGATAACGCCTTTGTCCTCGAAAAGATAGCTTACGCAACCTGTGGAACCGAGGTTTCCGCCGTACTTATCGAAGTAGTGACGAACGTCGGAAGCAGTTCTGTTTCTGTTGTCAGTCGCAGTCTCAACGATAACAGCAACTCCGGAGGGACCATAGCCTTCGTAAAGAATCTCTTCGTAAACTACGCTGTCAGCACCTGAAGCCTTCTTAATAGCGCGGTCAATGTTATCATTGGGAACGTTAGAAGCTTTAGCCTTTGCGATAAGGTCCTTAAGCTTTCTGTTTGTATCGGGATTTCCGCCGCCCTCGCGTACTGCGATAGCGATCTCTTTACCGATTTTTGTGAAAACCTTTGCTTTCTGTGCATCGGTCTTAGCTTTCTTATTTTTAATATTATTCCATTTGCTATGTCCGGACATAATTATTACCTTTTATTACATTAAATTTTTTCGGGTGTTCTCATGCAGATGAGGTGGAGCGCGGTCTTAAGCACTGTGTTAACAGATGCTGTGATTCTGAGTCTCATAACCTTTTCATCATCGTTGTCTGCACTCATGATGGGACAGTTATGATAGAATCTGTTGAACGCTGTACAGAGGTCGATAATATAACGGGTGATGTTGGAAGGCTCATACTCGCTTACAGCCGCAGTAACTCTCTCGGGGAACTTTGCGAGGCATCTAATGACGTCGCCTTCTTCAGCAGTAGTGATCTTACCACCCTCTGAGAAGTTGATACCTTCCACCTTAGCCTTTTCAAGAATACTGCAGGTACGTGCAAAGGTGTACTGCGCGTAAGGACCTGTGCTTCCTTCAAAGCTGAGAGCAGATTCGAGAGTAAAGCTCATATCTTTGATACGGTTGTTGAAGAGGTAGTTGAATACGATAGCACCAACGCCCACTGCTTCAGCAACTTCGTCGCTGTTTTCAAGATCGGGATTCTTCTCACGCATAACCTCACGAACCTTGTCGATTGACTGACGGAAGAGGTCCTTGAGAAGAACTACGTTACCTGTTCTGGTTGCAAGCTTAGCACCACCGATACTTACTGTACCGTAGGGAACGTGAACGAGGTCCTCGTTCCAGTCGTATCCCATGAGTCCCACAACCTTGAACCACTGTGCGAAGTGGAGACTCTGTCCTGAGGACGTTACGTAGATACACTTATCGAGGTCGTAAGTTTTCTTTCTGTATACAGCCGCCGCAATATCACGAGCCGGATAAAGTGTGGAGCCGTCGCGCTTAAGAATAAGGCAAGGAGGCATACCGTACTCCTCAAGGTCAACGATGGATGCGCCGTCATCAAGCTTAAGAAGACCTTTCTCGCGCATAACCTCTATCTGAGGAGCCATCTTATCGGAGTAGAAGCTCTCGCCGTTGTAGCTGTCAAAGGTAATACCGAGCTGATTGTAGGTTACGGAGTATTCCTTAAAGGATACGTCGATAAACCACTTCCAAAGAGCGATGTTCTCAGGATCGTGATCCTCAAGCTTCTTGAACTCAGCTCTCGCCTCGTCGTTAAGAGAAGGATCCTTCTCTGCTTCCTCGTGGAACTTTACATAAAGCTCAACGAGAGCGTCGATACCTTCTCTCTCAACCTTTTCTCTGTCTCCCCAGCGCTTGAAAGCAACGATCTGCTTACCGTTCTGAGTACCCCAGTCACCAAGGTGGTTAACGCCAATACACTCGTAACCCTCAAACTGATGGAGAAGTTTAAGAGAGTGACCGATAACCGTTGTACCGAGATGTCCGATGTGGAAAGGCTTTGAAATGTTAGGTGAAGAATAATCGAGAACGACCGTCTTGCCTTCACCCTTGCCGGAAGAACCGTACTTTTCGCCCTTTTCCTCGATCTCAGCAAGGATTTTCGTAAGTGCACATTCGGAAACCTTAAAGTTAAGGTAACCGCCGACTGCAGCTACAGACCCAAACGCACAGTCGGAGATTTCCTCTGCAAGAGCAGCGGCAATCTTGGGAGGTGCGTTTCTAAGTCCGCGGCTGAGTTTAAAGCAAGGGAACGCAAGATGTCCCATGTTCTCATCCGGAGGATATTCGAGCATCTCGGAATAGTCATTTACCGAAAGTTCGCTAAAGTCCCAAATTTTCTTTGCGGCATCGCAGATAAGCTCTGCCGCCTTCAGTTTAAGTTTCTGCATACTTTAATTTCCTTTGTATATAAACACTTTCGTAGAGGAGCAGTATTCTGCCCCTCTACGCATACGGTTTATTTGATTACTTGTTCTCTTCAGCCTTCTTATGATTCTGAGCGTCGAGAATGGAGTGAATCTTATTTACGGGGTTAAGAAGAGTTCCGATGGAGTTATTCTGATTGAGAGTATCGATGAGGAGTGCAACGTACTTGCACATATTAACTTCAGCATACCACTCACGGTCAACGAGACCCTCAGGCTGATATACCAGGTTTGTGGTGAAGCACTTGTCGAAGAGACCTTCCTTATATGCCTTATCAAACACTTCAAATCCGTTTACAAAGAGACCGAAGGTTACGAAGAAGAAGATACGCTTCGCGCCCTTTTCCTTGAGCTGCTTAGCAACGTCTATGATGGAGTCACCGGAAGCGATCATATCGTCGATTACGATACAGTCCTTACCCTTGATGTCTCGGCCAAGATACTCGTGAGCTTCGATGGGGTTCTTACCGTCGATGATGATGGAGTAGTTACGTCTCTTATAGAACATACCAAGCTCGAGACCGAGAACGGATGCGTAGTACATTGTTCTGGAGATAGCGCCTTCATCGGGGGAGATGATAACGGTATCATCATGGTCAAGAGATACGTCGGGAATATTCTTTACGAGAGCCTTGAGCATTTGGTATGTAGGACGGATGTTATCAAAGCCGGTAAGCGGAATAGCATTCTGTACGCGAGGGTCATGAGCGTCGAATGTGATGATGTTGCTTACACCCATCTGTACGAGTTCCTGAAGAGCAAGTGCACACTCGAGAGACTCTCTGGAGCTTCTCTTATGCTGACGGCCCTCATAAAGCATGGGCATAATAACTGTAATGCGGTTAGCCTTACCACCGATAGCAGCAATGATTCTCTTGAGGTCCTGATAGTGATCGTCAGGACTCATGGGAACTTCCTGTCCGAACATTTTATACTTCACACCGTGGTTGAAGCAGTCGGAAATGATATAAACGTCGCGGCCGCGCATTGTTGTGTGAAGAAGTCCCTTTGCCTCACCGGAACCGAATCTGGGACACTCAGCGTTGATAACGAATGACTCGTCATCATCGTGGCATCTCCACTGCTTAAGATAATACTCTACCTGATTTACGAACTTGTCGCAACCCTTCATAGCGATAACGCTAAGCTCACCGTATAAACCGTCTCTCATTTGGAATATCCTTCCTTATTTGAATTTTAGTTGTATTTGAGTTGTTATATGATTTCTGTCGAAATGGATTCTGTTTTAAACTGATCAGATCTCTACGCCGCGGAGAACTCTTGCCTCAGCCTCAGCGCACCAGAGACCGCCGTTAGCCTTGCAGATCGCATCAAGATCAGCAAAGAGATCACCGAGCTCTGTACCCTTGTTAGCTTCAGCAGCTGCCGCGAAATCTTCAATAGCAGTCATGGGCATCTCGATGTGAGTGTAAACGAGCTTCTTAGCACCCTTGATCTTGGGAAGGTTAAGAGTTGTCTCAGCACAAGCGTCAAGACCGCCAACATGAGTGATCATACCGGAGGGATCGAGCATCTTCTTTTCCATCATTGCGATGGACTCGATCATATCGTCTGTGTTACCGCCGCTTGTACCAACGATGTGAGTTGCACCGTAGTGAACGTTATAGAAGTTAAACATAGCGGAGAACTCGGTATTTGTAGGACCTGCAAAGAAGTTAAGGCATCCGTCACGGCCGAGGATAGCATCACCCTGCTCTACAACGCTCTTAACGGGAGCGTATACGAATACGTCGTTGTATCCGCCGCCTGCAAGCTCCTTAAGGTACTCAACGGGATTCTCCATGGAAGCTGTGTTAACGTACATAAGCTTAACACCCATCTTTTCTGCCTCAGCAACCGTTACAATCTCAGCAGCTCTTGCGAGTCTTGCGTCGTCGATGTCAGTTACAACGAGGAGAGAAGGACGTCTGTCACAGTGGATAGCGTAGTCGAAAGCACCGAGGCCCATAGGACCTGCACCTGCAAGGATAGCAGCCTTACCGCCTTCGGTAATACCCATATCGTGAACGTATGAACCGGGAGTTGTGTGGTAGTTAGCGTGGTAACCGCCAACGATACAGCTCATAGGCTCAGCAAGGCTTCCGTAGAAGTAAGCGTCACCGTGATAAGGAAGAAGGCATCCGCACTCCATAGCTTCGTTGGGAAGAATGATGTAAGTAGCAGCACCTCCGCAATGAGCGTAGGAATAGCCGGGAGCTTCAAGGGAGCCCTTATAGTTGAATGCGGGCTGAATTACGAACTTGTCGCCTGCCTTGAACTGATCCTGCCACTTTGCGCCAACCTCAACGAGCTTACCGCAGAATTCGTGACCGATGATGATGGGATTCTCTTCAACGTTATCAGGAACTCTCTTATGGTCGCTTCCCTGAGAAGCCGCCTTATAGGAAGACATACAAATACTGTCGGAAACAACTACTGCAAGGATCTCGTCATCCTTGATCTGAGGAAGCTCGAACTCTTCCATTCTGAGGTCCATTTTGCCGTAAAGTCTTACTGCCTTCGTTTTCATCTTAATATTACCATACCTTTCGATATTTTATTTATTTTTAATTTTGCTTTTGTTTTTACTTTTATCAAATAGTGCGCGGAGTCTTTTTTTGTTCTTACCTGCATCGGGATTAACACGTTTTTCAAGAGAGACAATCTTCCCTTCACCGTCTATTTCACCGAAGTAAGCATCACTTTCGCGGTACCCGTCGGGGAGAAGACTTGCAGGACATTCGTATGTCTTACAATCGTCGTCCGTCAGAACAGCGACGATACCTTCTTCCACGCGGTCGAGGATGAGCCTTAGTTTCATCTTCTCTTCAGCTCCGTAAAGCCGATCTTGCGACGAACCTTGGACATGGTTCTGAATGCGTTTCTGCCCGCTTCCTCAGCACCCATGTACATGATATCCTCAAGGTAACCCTTATCAGCCATGAGTCTGTTAAACTCAGCCTGAACGGGAGCAAGCGCATCTGCGCAAGCCTCACCAACTGCAAGCTTGAAGTCACCGTAGCCCTTACCTTCAAATTCACGAGTGATCTCCTCGTCAGTCTTACCTGTGAAAGCGGAGTAGATGGTCATGAGGTTAGAAACACCTTCCTTGCCCTCTCCTCTGCAGATCTCGCAGCCTGAGTCGGTAACCGCACGCTTGAACTTGCGGATGATAACGTCCTTGGGATCAAGAATACGTACTACCGCATTCTCGTTCTCGTCGGACTTGGACATTTTCTTTGTAGGCTCTGCAAGAGACATGATCCTTGCAGTAGTTTTAGGAATATAGGGATCGGGAATAACAAAAGTATCTCCGTATATCTGATTGAATCTTCCCGCAACGTCACGGGCAAGCTCAAGGTGCTGCTTCTGGTCACTTCCGATGGGAACAAGCTCTGTCTGGTAAAGGAGAATATCCGCTACCATAAGCGCGGGGTATGTGAAAAGACCTGCGTTGATATTGTCAGCGTTCTTCTGAGACTTGTCCTTGAACTGAGTCATACGGGAGAGCTCACCGAACATGGTGTAGCAGTCAAGGATCCAACCAAGCTCCGCATGAGCGGGGACGTGGCTCTGAACGAAGAGTGTATTCTTTTCGGGATCGAGTCCGCAGGCGATATAGAGCGCAAGAGTCTCGTAAGTTCTGCGGCGAAGCTCCGCGGGATTCTGTCTGACGGTAATAGCGTGCTCGTCCACTACGCAGTAGTAGCACTTGTACTCGTCAGAAAATGCGGAGAAGTTTTTGATAGCTCCGAGGTAGTTGCCGAGGGTGAGAACACCGGAGGGCTGAACACCGGAGAAAACGACCTTTTTATCCTTAAACATGAGGGATATGCCTTTCTGTGCATCATACATTTATACTTAATGAAATTATACAATAAAAGCACCCGTTTTGTCAATGGAAATCCCGACAAAACGCAACTAATTCTGCAATAAATAATGTGCAGTTCGGCAAATTATTCTCTGTTTGCACGAATGAAAGCAATTTTTACGTTTGCCGTTTTGTTTTTATCTCCTACTCCAACTTAACACTTCCATTTTCGCCTGTTTTATGTTATAATAATAACACGAATGAAATTATGGAGACGTTTATGAATAATCTTGAAGAACTCAGAGAAAAATGCGCGTCATGCGACCGATGTACTCTCGGAAAAACGAAGAGAAATCTCGTTTTCGGTGTTGGTAACGAATCGGCACGTCTTATGTTTGTCGGAGAGGCTCCCGGAGAGAGAGAGGATGCCACGGGTATTCCCTTTGTTGGTGCGGCGGGACAGCTGCTTGACAAATATCTTGCCGCTGTGGGCATTGAAAAAAGTGACGTTTATATTGCGAATATTCTGAAATGCCGTCCTCCTCGCAACCGAGATCCTCTGCCTGAGGAGCAGGACGCCTGTATCGGTTATCTGAGGGAGCAGGTGAAGCTGATTCGTCCGAAGATGATCGTTTGTCTCGGCAGGATCTCTGCTATGAGGCTGATCGACCCGTCCTACAGGATCACGAAGGAGCACGGGAACTTCGTGAAAAAAGGTGAATTTCTCATGACTGCGGTATACCATCCCGCCGCACTTCTCCGAGATCCGCAGAAAAAAGTTGATATGTACCTTGATATGAAAAAGATCAAAGCGGCACTTGATGAGCTTGAGTAAAAAGCACACCTCCGAAAGTAGTTTCGGAGGTGTAGCTTTTGTTATGAGTCGATGCAAAATAAGTTATATTATCAATTCGTTGTTAAAAAATCAACGATTATTTAATTTATAAGTATGTCGTTTTTGTCATAAGGACATGCTTCACAGTGAAAATATCCAAACCGCTGTCATGCGACAGCGGTTGTCTGAGTTGTTTTAGTTTTGGCACATTTATACTCCAAAAATAGCATAATTTTCTTTGTTAGCAGAAACGGGAACATAATCGCTTTTAGCTAACTGAGCATTATCGTTAATATAAGCCTTAATAATCTCCCGACTCATATTAGTAATATCATTACGTTTCACTGCTTCTTCGGGAGAAAGCAACAACACCTCACTATTTTCTCTTTCATCAGATTTCGGCGTACCCGAAAGGTATTCCATGAGAAATACCGCACACCATTGTTCCGGCTTAAACTGTACCGCAATTATTGATTTAGTTTTCACGCATATACTTGTTTCTTCAAATATTTCACGTTCAATTGCGGTAGTGGGCAGTTCATTCTCCTGTACAAAACCACCGGGTAATAAAATCCTGTCCTTTGCATTCCCATATGTGTGTCGCACAAGCAAAACCTGCCCCTCTATTTCAACAATTCCGCATACAGTGTAGTATTTATTATTCATGTTTCAGTTCCTTTTTAACTTTTTATAACAAACCTTCGTCTTTCATTTTGCCAAGTGAACGGTCAATCGACACTTCAAGTTCACTTTCAACATTGTAATATACAGCGAGCTGAATAAGCGCATTCAAGGCTTGCTTAATTTCATCAGCCAAGTGCTCCTTAGAAGGTTCGCCGTGTTTCAAGGATTTAATTCCGCTTTTTTCAAAATGGTTGACTTCACTTGCAACCTCACCGCATTCTTCAAGAATTCTTGTTGTGATCTGATAAGGATTATTTCCGTTCGGAAAACGATTTGTATACCCTTTGGCTAATTGATATAACTTATCCATAACTGTACCTCCTGTCAAAACTGTTTATTAGCATAGTGCAGTATAAGCAAAGCGCGAAAAGTGATGTCGCAAGCTCTTCTGATTTTGGACTTCCAATCCGTTTCAAGCTGAAGTCCGGCATAAGGTCCCCAAGCCCGAAAATCTTTCTCATAAAAAGGAACATCACATATGCCGTCTTCATCAATATGTTCCGCAATATAGTCAACCTCGTTTTGAAGTTCTTTCAAATACAGATAAAGACCACATCGGCTGAGCCATTCAACCTTTTCAAAATTCACTCTGCGAGTACCGTCGGTATCAAATCCGTTTAGTGCGTCACCCGCGATGGAGTACCCTTCCGAATAATACCATAGCGGTCCTACCGCATGACCTACCCAACACGCAATCGGAGTGTTCATTATCTCAGGTCTGTCAGTTCTCATCAAACATTTGAATGATTCCGCAAGCATTTTTATGTTGGCTTCATTTTTCCAAGAATCCGTAAAAGCGAGCATTTCAAGGTGATACCTGCAAGGCCACCTTTCACCGTTATTGAACAAACGGCATTTCTTAGTTGGTCTTGAGACTTCAAGAATGGAATCCACCTCTGTTACTCTGCGAAATGATTCAAGTGCAACACCGATTTGCGGAGTAATATCTATAACATCATCATAATGTGCTCTCGCAATACAAGCAGCACGTATTATGTTTGGACCGTAAGCAGGAATTTCAAATTCACTGTAACAATGACCTTTTGTTTCACGGCAAAGATCTGTCCACTCCGCAGTTGCATACGCCCCCATTGCTTTGTCGAGTAATGGACTCCCTTTAAGCGCTTTTTCACCCATATACTTTGTCGCAGTTTCCTGATTGTCATATTGTCCAGCATATTTACTTGAACCATGGAATCCAAGACCTATCCAGCCGTTCTCTTGCTGTTTATCTGCAATTAAGCAAAGAATCTTTTCCTTAAGAATCTCTGCTTGAAGTTCCTTTTCTTCCTCTTCGGTTATGTTTCCGAGGATTTCTTTCTTGACTCGCAGCTTTATTGAGGGGTTAGCATTGGCGAGAAGAAAGGATATTGATTTTTGAAACAATCTTTCGTCCATTGTTAGTTTTCCTTTCTGAGGAAATATAGTCTCTATAGTTTACTCATCACTCATTTCACCGAAGAGAATCTGCATGAAATTCCGTCCGCTAAAGGGGATTTCTGAAAGCTGACCGATTTTTTCGGTGATCTTTGCAACTGTATTTATCGCAGACTGTTCACTCCCAAGTTCCTCGGTAATATATTTCTTTGTCTTTAAGAGATCATCAACAGCGGCGGGTGAAAATACTATCTTATACATTGTCTACTCCAAGCATTTTTTCTACGTCGGAAATGTCTACAAAGCCTTTCGCTTTAGCGGATTCTTCACCGTCACTGAGCTCACTCATCAGCTTGATTACCGACTGCATTTTCTCGTATTCTTCAATATCCACGATAGCATATCTTCCTCTGCCGTTTTTAGTCAGAAAAACCGGCTATCCTACAGAAATACCACGCAGTACCTCGTTGTAGTTACGAAGATCGGATACAGGTTTAATATTAGGCATAGTAAAACTCCTTTCAAATATCTGCTGTATATATTATACACTAATTCTTCGTAAAATTCAACAGCAAATATTGAATTATCCATTACTATACCACTCCCACAAAACGAAAACAGCCGTAAGCTACTTAAAGTTTACGGCTGTTTTATTCACTTTACAACTTTTTCTAAACGCAGCAGTCTGAGAACAAACGAGAAGAACCTCGCATAAACGTCTCTCACTTTTGGGTGCCCTGCAACAAAATATGCAACCTCCGCAAGAAGCACGCCTCCGAACACGTCAACGATAACGTGCTGTTTCGTCGTGAGCGTTGACACAAACACGGCAAATGCCATGACAAACGAGAATATCTTATAGCTTACGTGAATATCCTTCCTCTTTCTCACACCTATAAAGCAGAACCAGCTTGCAAGACAGTGAAACGACGGAAAAAGATTATCCGCCGAGTCGATTCTGTATAGCAGATTCATTACCGAACCGAAGAAGCCTCCGTCTGTGATCTCGGGACGAATATTTGTTGTGGGAAAAACAACAAATATCACAAAACCGATAAGCTTGGCAAGTGCATCTGCGCAGAAGAATCTGTCACGATCAAGAGGATCGCCAATCGCACAGATAAAATAATTTATTACCCAAAAGATGTAGCATCCGAAATAGATGACGACAGTCCACGGAACCACGGGAAAGAGAGAATCAATGAAGTCAATTGTAATATCATAGTGATGCCATGAACCGGCTATCAGTCTTGCACCTGTGTACGATATACCCGTCCAGACAAACGCAAGAAGAGTTATAACAGCAGCTTCAATGTAAAACTTTTTATTCTTCATAGGCGTTGCAGCTATTTACGTCACACACAGCACATCCCACGTGTTGACCCATTAATATGCGAACTTCTTCACTATGTTTAAGTGCTTCTGTAATGTCATCATTCAGTTTCACCTTGTCTTTTTCGATAAGAAGTACGATAGTTGATCCGGCAAGTTCGAAATGTCCCTTTTCGCTTCCCTTGCAGAAGCGGGAATTTTCTTTTTCATTAAAGATACCTCCAACAACCAATGCACCGATCTCACACTGTACGATTGGACCGAAGTGCTCAGTTGTAAGCAGACACCAATTCCTCTTATTCAGCACATACACGGGGTACTTTTCGCAGGCGATGGGCTGAACGCTGTGAAGTACACCGGGAATCGCGTGATTTTTTCCCTGGTAACCGTCATCGACGTAGCAATAGTGATGATAGTCCGAAGCGCAAAGGCGGAACACGAGAAGAAGACCGTCTTTGTAGTTTGAGGCAAGCTCTTCGTCCTTCAAAAAGTCGCTGACACGGTAGTGGGAATTTTTAATATCAAAACAACTGTCGTCCGTGATCTGAAATGCGCTGAGCCATCCGTCACATGGGCTGATAAAGTGACCGGGTGTCATATCGATCCCTTCAGTCTCCCTTGTACGAACGAAAAAATCTCTGAAGGTCTTAAAGCTGTCCTTCTCTTCTTTAGTCAGCGGTATATTGTTTTTTCCCGCGTACCATCCTATAACGGGACGTGAAAGCGACGACCATAAAAATCTCGTGGCTATGCGGTCCATATGCAGACCCATTATCGCTTTCAGCATAAGTCTGCCAACAGCATTTCCGTAGAGAAAGCTGACAAATCCTGATTTATTACTCATCAGCGCACCCCGATTATTACAACGGCGAGGCATCCCGCACCGATTATCATCATTATGATCTTTCCTACTGTCTTAGGCTTTTTAAGACGGAAAGGTGTCAGGAAGAGCGCACCTACCACAAGCAGAGCCCACGGACTGATTTTATCCATGGGAAGCTTCAGAATATTTCCGAGTCCCATAAAGAAAGGAACGAGAAGTGCTGATGTGGTAACGGGGAGTCCGAGATAACCTTCACGGCATCCGTCTTCCTTCGTCTGACGCAATTCCTCATCAACATTAAACCATGCAAGACGGATAAGAGCGCAAAGCATATATACAGCGCAGATAGAAGTGTATAAAAGCTTTCCGCCACTGCAGCCGAAAACGATCGATGCGGGAAGTACACCAAAACAGATAACGTCACTGAGCGAGTCGATCTGAATTCCGAAGCGTTTTTCTTCCTGAGTTCTCACTCTTGTTGAAGCGATCTTACCGTCAAACATATCGCAAAAGCCCGCCACAAGCAGACACATGAGTGCGGTCTTTGTGTCTCCGTTCCACGCAAAAGTAATACCCAAAAATCCGAAAAATGTTCCGATGTATGTAAGAATTACGGTATAATTATAATAACCTATCATTTTATTGACCATGCCTTTCTTCGATTAATGATGTTTCCGTTATATCTAAATGAAATAGGCAAAAAAGATACTATAGAATAAAATGCACCACGGTTTTGCCACAAGAATTATAGTAATAAACTTTCTCGGCCGCATATCAATAAGTCCCGAAAAATAACAGAAGAAATCATCAGGTGCAAGCGGCAACAGTATAGCAAGAAACAAAAGGGTGGTATAACTCT
>JAZUBG010000060.1:0-11003 GCA_045638405.1 Eubacteriales bacterium
TGTTGGATGAACTGGAAAGCGATGAACTTGATGAAATTCTTGAAGAATGTGATGATGCATTCTTCGCTTATGAAGATAACCTGAATGAATTGAATTATAACTTTGTAATGAAAAACAAGGAGCATTTCAGTTAAGCCGATTCCAATATACACTCGAGACGGCAGTTTTACTGAGTCGGTAAAAGGTCGGCAGTAATAATCGTCATTTAGTGAGGAAATCAAATGTTTGTATCCCAAATTAAAGAAGAAGACATAACATCCGAAGTGGTGGACAAGTTACTGTTTCAAGGCATAGAAGACACGGGAGACGTTGCTGACTGCATAATTGTTCTCGGCAGTCTGAAAGCCGCAAAATACAGGCTGCCCGCGGCAGTGGAAGCCTACAAAGCGGGACGTGCAAGGAAAATTTTGCTCTGCGGCGGAAAGATCAGAAAATTCCCCGACGGAGAACGCAGTGAAGCCGAAAACATGTATAGAGCCGCTTTGGAATTTGGTGTAGCCAAAGAAGATATTATCCTCGAGAACTCGTCAATGCACACAGTAGAAAATATCCGCTTTGCTCTGACGGAATTAGAACGGATTTTTCCGCAGAACAGTGTTCGTTGCGTACTGCTCGTTACTACTGCATACCACATGAGACGCAGTTTGGCTATCGCGCGCCACATATTCCCCGAAAACGTTACCGTCATTCCCTGCCCCGCAGATGACACGAGCACAAGACGTGACAACTGGATGAACTCGTCCGAGGGAATCTCTCGCGCAAACGGTGAGGCGCGGAAGCTCGTGCAGTACGTTAAAGGCAGAATCATTCCCGATTTTGAGGTGTGACAAGTCTCAAAGAACAGTAACCTGCGCAACGAAAGGAAGAAACTATGGCAACTTGGATAACGCATTTAATGATAGCTGACAGGGTACTGGAAAAGTTCCCCAATCTATACCGTACGGAATTTTGCGTCGGAAATATTGCCCCCGACTGTAATGTTGAAAACGAAGACTGGACACAGTTTACTCCGTCAAGAGAGGTTACTCACTGGATGTCAGCCGACAGAAAAAACGCCGCCGACTGTGAAAAGTTCTGTAAAGAGTATATCGAAAACAGAAAATATAAGATTACATCAAAAACAGAGTTGTCTTTTTTTCTCGGATACTACGCTCACCTTGTCACCGATGCCGAATTTCAAAGATACATCCGTGATTCTCAACGGGTGAAGAATGTTTGGGAGAGAATCAAAAAATGTCCGAAGCTTTCAGAAAAAGCATCCTTCATGCCTCATGACTGGGACTCTGTAAAAAAGTTAATACCAAAGTCCGAACGAATGAAAGACATTTATACCATAGAGGCAGAGTATATTGAGAAGTACCCGTCATCAGGGTATCTGACTGAGATTTTGCCTCTGAAAGAGTTTCCCGATTACATAGATTACCTTCCTCACGGTGCAATTACCCGAAAAATCAAAGTCATGGGTTATCTTCCAAGCATAATAGAAAGTGAATACCCGTTTATTGCTATGACAAGAGAAGAATACTCGTTATTTCTTCATACTGCAACAGAACTTGTCATAGCCGGAATATCCCGCGTATTCCCAACCTGACGAAAGGACAAAGTTCATGAATCACGTAATCAGAACAATACGCCGTGAAGACAACGCGATGGTCGAAAAGATAATCCGCGCTTGTCTTATTGAGTACGGCGGAGATCACGAGGGTACCGCTTGGGCTGACCCCGACCTCGGCAGGTTCTCAGAAATCTACAGTAAGAACGGCAGAATATACTTCGTGTGCGAAGACGAAAACGGACAGGTCGTCGGCGGTGCAGGTGTCGGCGAGATAGAAGGGGCAGACGGCGTTTGTGAACTACAGAAGATGTACTGCATCCCCGATGTGCGAGGTACGGGAGTTGGCGAAGCACTTCTTTTCGCCGCTCTTGATTTTGCGAAGGATCGTTACCGACAATGTTACCTCGAAACTCTGCCGAACATGGTAAGAGCTCAGAAATTCTACGAAAAACACGGGTTTGTCCGTACATCGAAAACGCTGTGCGGAGGTGAGCATTTTGCATGCGACGTGAGATATATCAAGGAGTTACCCGCTCTGTCACGTGAGACAAAAGGAGAAACTGACATGAAAAAAGAATATTCCCCGTTTACAAGACCCCGGAACTTTGAAGAAAGAAAGGCACAGGTACGTTATTTTCTCGGACGTACCGTTGAGATAGAGATGGACAGACCCATAGGAACGGTCCATCCGAAGCACGACGACATAATCTACCCCATAAATTACGGATATATTCCCGGTGTACCCGGCGGTGACGGAGAGGAGCTCGACGTATATCTTCTTGGCGTTGACGTACCCGTTGAAAGATACACGGCGAAGATAATTGCGATCGTCCATCGTCACAACGACGAAGAAGACAAGCTGGTTGCCGCACCCGAGGGATCAACATATACCGCAGAAGAGATTGCGGACAGGATTCATTTTCAGGAGCAGTTTTACGACAGCGAAGTTGAAGCAAGCGTTTAATAATTCAGGAGGATCATAAATGAGAGCACCTTTTCAGATACTTGCCATACCGTACAGAATTACGGACACTAAAATTACCTACTGCGTATTTCACCGAGCGGACTTCGATCAGTGGCAGTTCATCGCAGGAGGCGGAGAAGATGACGAAACTCCGATTGCGGCAGCAAAGCGAGAAATCTTCGAGGAAGGCGGAGTCATTGTCCGTAATATTACACCTCTGAAGTCAATGTGCTGTATACCTACGGATATTTTTCCGCATAAGTACCTGTATAACTGGCCTGAGGATACATACGTTGTTCCGGAATATTCATTTGGATTTGAATGTGAGGAGGACATCGAACTCTCCAACGAACACCTTGAGTGTGTCTGGCTCCCCTACGAAGATGCCCGCGCCAAGCTGAAGTGGGACTCCAACCGCACTGCGCTGTATGAGCTGAACTGCAGACTCAACGGACATAAGTCAAATGAGTGAAGTAATTCCATTGACAGGAGTACAATCAATATCTCACCTAAATTCTCTCCAAACGTACAATTTTCGCCAAATGGTTGTAACAAACTGTCCAAAGGATACATTGTTAAGCCTTAACGATATAATGTATAATTGTATCGAACTATATTTTTCGGAGGTGAATCAATGTTAATCGGCGATAAAATACGCTTACTACGTAAAACAAAAAACGTAACGCAAACCGGGCTCGCGGAAGCTCTATCCGTTTCCCCACAATCTGTAAGTAAATGGGAAAACCATCTGTCAGTCCCCGACATCTCGGTCTTGCCTGTGATTGCACGTTATTTCGGTATCACTATGGACGAGCTGTTCGGTTACCGACTCGACTCTCTCAACTACAAAGAGCGTTTCATCAGCTTCATGGTAAACAACGGTATGCTCAGCTTCGGCGAGTTTACCCTCAAAAGCGGACGTATATCCCCCTATCTCATCCACAGCGGTTACAGTATGACAGGAAGTCATATGTCAAAGCTCGGTGAATTTTACGCTGAGTGTATCAGAGAGCACAGTATTGAGGCTAACTGCCTTATCGGCATTGACAGCAGAGATATTCCTCTCGTTATTGCTACCAGCATGACTCTCTTCAGCAGATACGGTATTGATTCGTCACATTACGTTGACTACGACATTGAAAATGCCGCACTCATGTCTCACGAGATAACCCTGATTACCGACGCTTTTACGTCCGGGGCAACTCTGTGCAAAGCTTTAGACCAGATAAAATCAAAACATAATAAGTACCCGTCAGATATAGTTGTCTCTGTAGACAGACTTGAAAGCTCCGACCACTCATCCCTCTCCGCAAGGCACGAGATAGAGAACCGTTACGGAGTCAAGATCCATCCTATCGTCAATGCAGACGATATTCTTAAAGCCATCGAAAGCGGTGTCATCACCGCAGGTGAGTATTTTGACAGGATGAAAGAGTATATGGATCGATATATGGGGAACTGAGGAATGAATACTGTTGACAGACTTATTGAAAACACTTTAAAAACAAAAAATCCGTCGGTGATAGGACTTGATCCTGTTATATCGAAGATCCCTGCCTGCTATAAAACAGAGGTGAGTGGCAAAAATCCGTTTGAGGCGGTATCAGAGGTTATATACGACTTTAATCGTGACATTATCGACACAGTAGCGAATATTGTTCCTGCCGTAAAACCTCAGATGGCGTTTTACGAAATGTACGGTTCTGCGGGTGTTGCCGCTTTTGAAAAAACGGCGGCTTATGCCAAAGCCAAAGGACTTGTTGTTATCGAAGACGCCAAAAGATGTGACATCGGGAACACCGCACGTGCCTATGCAGAGGGTCATATTGGGCACGTGGAATTGCTTAACGGAGCTTATGTCCCATCTTATAACTCAGACTTTTTGACAGTCACTCCGTTTTTGGGAAGTGAAAGCCTCACTCCGTTTATCGACACGTGTAAAAAGCATGGCAAAGGTATATTTGTGCTTGTAAAAACATCAAACTCGAGTTCCGGTGAGATTCAGAACGTGATCACCCGCGACGGTATAACGATCAGTCAAAGCTTAGCAAAACACTTGGCCTCCGAGGCTGAAAGCTTCGTAGGGTGCTACGGATACTCATCAATCGGCGCCGTGGTAGGCGCAACTTATCCGGAAGAAGCTGTAACTTTAAGGAAAATTATGTCAAAAAGTTATTTTCTCGTCCCGGGATACGGAGCACAGGGCGGAGGAGCGAAGGATATACTTCCCTGCTTTAACAGCGACGGGCTCGGTGCAGTTGTCAACTCATCAAGAGGTATTCTGTACACCCATATGAGTGACGATGATAGAGAAAACTGTACACGCGAAGAATATCTTCACAGTGTGAGGCGTGTGACACTCGAGATGCGTGATAAAATATACTCTGCGCTGAAATGTGTTTGTAAGAATATGAAATACTGATATGAAAGCAGGAAAGTCCAACATGAAACTGATAATCACCGACCTTGACAACACGCTACTCAGAAAAGACAAAAGTATATCCGATTATACCGTAAAAGTGTTTGAACGTTGTCGTGATGAGGGACATTTAATTTGTTTCGCTACGGCGCGTGCCGAAAACGCGATGGCACGTTTCATTGGAAGTATCAAACCCGATATTATCATTTCAAACGGCGGTGCTACGGTTAACGTTAAGGGAGACGTCATTTACAGAAATCTTCTGTCAGCAGATGATGTTCGAGCTATCGTTAATATGTGCAGAAGCTACACCGAAAACCGCGGTCTTATTACCGTAGAAAGTGAAGACGGATACTACTGTAATTTTGTCCCCGACGACCCCGACCGTCGCGCAGCGTTTACATATTCAGATTTTGAAAATTTCAAAGTTTCCGCATACAAAGTAACTGCTGAACTTGAAAATGTTGAATGGGCAAACAAAATTGCGGAAAGATTGCCTAACTGCTCAGTAATCAGTTTTACGGGAGAAAACTGGCGTAGATTTGCCGCAAAGAACTCAAACAAAGAGACCGCACTCAAGATACTTACAGCGCATATGGGACTAAATCTACATGACGTTATCGCGTTTGGCGACGACATCAACGACTACGGAATGTTATCTCTTGCAGGTTGTGCCGTTGCGGTCAGTAACGCAATAGACGAAGTGAAAAATATAGCAGACTTCATAACGGATAGCTGTGACCGTGACGGAGTGGCTAAATTTTTAGAAGAAAACGTGCTTAGTAAGAGCAAGCCTTAAGAAAACAAGTAAAATACTATAATAACCATGACAGAACTAACTTTTTATAAACCGAATGAAATACCGGACGTCAATTTTGAAATTGCCGTAATTGCCGCCCGTTATAAAGATAAGTGGGTATTTTGCCGTCATAAAGAGCGAGATACTTGGGAAATGCCCGGAGGTCATAGAGAACAAGGCGAAACTATTGATGAAGCCGCCAAGCGCGAACTGTGGGAAGAAACCGGTGCATTGGAATTTAATATACAGCCGATCCTTGCTTGTTGTGATGATAAATACTCGGGAATGCTTTACTATGCTGAGATCAAACAGTTTGAAAACATCCCATCAGCGAGCGAAATGATAGAGATCGGATTTTTCGATTTTCTGCCCTGTAAGCCCACATATCCCGAACTGTACAGAGAAATGTTCACTCACGTGCAGGGCTGGCTAAACATTCAAAGTAATGCCGGTGAAATGTGGGACGTTTATGATGAACACCGCAACCTCACGGGAAAACTGCACCGCAGAGGAGACCTTTTAGGTGACGGCGAATATCATCTTGTAGTTCACGTGTGGCTGCTGAAAAGCAACGGTGATTTTTTACTGACAAAACGAACCCCGAATAAAGGTTTCCCAAATATGTGGGAAATGACTGGCGGTTCTGCCCTCGCGGGAGACGACAGTCTCTCAGCAGCTATCCGTGAAGTAAGGGAAGAAACGGGACTCTCCGTCGATTCTTCGTTAGGCGAGCTTATACTAAGTTACAAAAGAGGAGACAGTTTTATAGACGTCTGGCTGTTCAGGCAGGATTTTAATATAGACGACGTCGTACTGCAAGACGGTGAGACCTGCGACAAGATGTACGCAAACACGGAAAAGATAAGAGAGCTTGTACGTAACGGCGTGTTCGTCCCGTGTCCGTATATTGAAGAGATTTTAGATATAGTTAAATGACTTATGAATGTAGGCGATAGCGTGAAAGTTACAGCAGATTCAGACTAAAGACAAACTATTTCACGCGTAAACAAACACTAAAAAATCGGGCATTCCGATTTTTGTCTGCACCTCTGACACGTGTTTGCTTCATTACAATTTGTGCAGCCGTAAGCTGAATGGAAATTAAAATGGAATTTAGAAAAGTATTTGATACTATACCTGAACAGTTTGACAAGTACAGACCTCGCTATTCAGCCGAATTATTTGCGAATTTGATTGATTATGCAGAGATTAAACCCGGCAAAGCGGTACTTGAATTAGGTCCGGGGACGGGACAAGCTACAGATCCTATCTTACTCACGGGATGCGATTACAATGCTATTGAGCTTGGCGAGAACTTATTTGAAATGATGAAACGCAAATATGGTCAATACCCGAACTTTAGCATCGTAAATGATGATTTCATAACCCACGATTTTGGAAATCAGAAATTCGATATGATCTATTCGGCAGCAACAATCCAATGGATTCCGGAAGAAATCGCTTTTACCAAAACCTTTGATTTATTGAAGCCGGGTGGGATATTGGCGATGATGATTACCAAGGGCGACTATAAAACACCCAACGAAGAACTTTTCAATAACATCCAAAAGGTGTACTCCGAGTATTTCAAACCTGAAAAAGAGTATAAGCATGGTTCGTTCAAATACACTAACGCTACGAATTATGGATATGTTGATTTTGAAAAACGTGAGTTCTATGGAAAACGTGAATTTACGGCTGATGAATATGTTGCTTTCTGCGGAACGCATTGTGACCATATAGTTATTCCGGAGCCATACAGAAGTAATTTTTTTGACGGATTAAGAGAAGTTGTGTTAGAAGCGGGGAACAAAGTAGTATTTAACGATACATTCATTCTGTTCTTGGCAAAGAAACCCCTATAAAACAAAGGAGGAGCGTATGAAAGCCATAATTACCGATTTAGACAGAACACTCATGCACACCGACAAGAGTATTTCCCCGTATACAGAAGAAATACTGAATAGATGCAGGCAAAAAGGTATACTTATCATGGTAGCAACGGCAAGACCTGAGCGTGACATAAAAAATCGCGTAGGCAGCATAAATTTTGATGCCATGACAGTTTCCAACGGAGCAAGGGTCATATGCGGGCATGAACGCAGGGAATTCGGTATTCCCACCTACAGCGCTGTGAGACTGTTAGAGTTTTTGAGGCAACAAGCTGATCTCAAAGTTACCCTTGAGACAGGAGACGTAGCTTATTCAAACGTAACATTTGAAGATTACGAATCCACTCTTTCGAGTGACCTTATAAGTGTTGCAAAATCCGAAGGAGTCCTTAAACTACTCGTTGGCATTGACACAGAAAATACGGTTGAAGATGTAAAAAAAGAACTTACGGACGATCTTTACTATACGGTGGCAAACGGACATTTAATGCAGATAATGAGTCGTGAAGCTACAAAGTGGAACGGTATCAAGCATATGCTTTCTCTTTACAACATTTCTCCCGAGGATGCTGTATATTTCGGTGACGACAACGACGATATTGAACCTATAAAATACTGTGGAATCGGGGTTGCCGTAGAAAATGCTATTCCGTCCGTGCTTAACGTAGCAGACAGGATCGTTGACAGCAACGACCGTGACGGTGTCGCTAAGTTTATTGAAGAGATTTTGTTATGAGTTTGAGTTTATAACCCTTTTATTCGGAGACAAACAAAATGATTATTAAAAACAAAGATATAACCTTACGTGACATGCAGGAAACAGACATTGAGAATTACGTACGTTGGTTCACTACTCAAACAGAATGGGCAAAATTCGATGCACCGTGGGAGGCTGAATATTCCGACGAAGAAACGGAAAGAAAGCATTGGACAAATCACTACTCAAGCAGAAAATACCTTGATGAAAATACCGTACGACGCAGATTTGAAATCGAGTACAGCGGACGTCACATAGGATGGGTATGCGCATATAACATTGATGGAAATTACAAATGGTCCTCCACCCAAACAGATCGTTTAGCCGTCGGTATTGATATATGTGAAAATGACATCTGGGGAAAAGGAATCGGAACCTCAGCCCTAAAAGCATACACTGAGTATTTATTTTGTAACGGATATGAAACGTTATTTACGCAAACTTGGTCGGGTAACGTAAAAATGATTCGCTGTGCCGAAAAGCTCGGATTTGAACTATGTTTTAGAGATACCGGATCGCGCACTGTTGATGCTCACCAGTACGACGGTCTGACATTTATATTGAAAAGGACAAAAACAAACTGATTTATTATTTATAAAACCATTAAACTACTGACATGAAAAACAAATACTACGAAAAACTACTTAACCTGCTTTCCATCGAATATAACTGTTCTCCTGAGGCTTTTATCTGCGGTGAAAACGTACTCACCGAGTCAAAGGTTATAGACGGACGCAGAAGTTACACCGACGAAAAATATTTTTTCCACATGGTAACTCTCGGTTCGGGAGCCGTCGTTACCGCTGACCCATGCCTATTCCCTTTCCTTGAAGAATACGTAAAAGACAAAACAGGACACTGGCTTTTCGAATACCCGAATCTCAAGGCGCTTGAGAAGGAATTAAACAAGTACTCTTACTCTTTAAGCCCCACTTATCATATGTTTTTACCGTCTGAAAGAGTGGAAATATACGGAGACTTTAAGGTCAAATGGCTCTTTGACAGCGAGATCCACTCATTCTACGGAGACGAAAGATTCCCGAACGCAATTTGCGAGAAATTTCTCCCGAACCGTCCCGACAGGATAGCCGTTATCGCTTACGACAGAGACGAGATAATGGGCATGGCAGGATGCTCAGAGGATGCGAAGGGGTGGATGCAGATAGGTGTCGACGTTATGCCCGCTTACCGATCCCATGGTGTAGGCACGTACCTTGTCAATCTGCTGAAAAATAAGATAGAGGACATGGGAGACGTTCCATTTTACGGTACGAGTCTGTCAAATTACCATTCATGGAACATTGCCCTCAACTGCGGTTTCAGACCCGCGTGGGTAGAGATAGGCGCAGACAGGGTCGACACATAAAATAAGGAGAATGTCACTAAGATAAGTCTCTGCCTTCGGTAAAAGCGTGGTCATTCATTAGCCTTGCGAAGTGGTGGCGGAAAGGGGTGGAAAATTAAATCCCCCCTCTCAGTCACCTTACGGTGACAGCTCTCACCAAGGGCGAGCCTTTCATTTTGATACGATGCAAATAAAATGAACTTTATAACAAAAGAACTCATAAACAAGGGTTGGTCGGGGGACAGTAAGTTTCTTGTGACAACAGAAAACAACGAAAAATTTCTTTTTCGCATTACTCCCCGTGAAAAAAGCGAAAAAAGGTACGAGATGTTCCGCCTGCAAGAGAAGGTAGCTTCCCTCGGTGTACCAATGTGCCGTCCCGTTGAGATCGGAGAATGCGACGAGGGAGTGTACGTGGTTCAGACATGGATCGACGGTGTTGATGCTGAGGAGGTCATGGGAAGGTTCTCCGAGGAAAAGCAGTACGCCTACGGAATCGATGCGGGACGTATTCTGAAAGTGATCCACTCTATCCCCGCGCCCGAAACGGCGGAGGATTGGGAAAGCCGATTCAACCGCAAAATGAACTACAAAATACAAAAGTACGGTGAGTGTCCCATTAAGTATGAGAACGGTCAGGCGTTCATCGACTACATAAACGAAAACCGTCATTTGCTGAATGGCAGACCGCAATGCTTCCAGCACGGAGATTACCACGTAGGGAACATGATGATCGACCGAGACGGAAAGCTACAGATAATTGATTTCGACAGATATGACTTCGGCGACCCGTGGGAAGAGTTCAACCGAATCGTTTGGTGCGCTCAAAGCTCGCCTTATTTTGCTTCCGGTATGGTAAACGGTTACTTTGACGGTGACGTGCCGATGGAGTTTTGGAGATTGCTTGCGCTTTACATTTCAAGCAATACCCTCTCAAGCATATATTGGGCGATACCATTCGGCGAAGATGAAGTAAACGTAATGCTCAATCAAGGCAGAGAGGTTCTTGAGTGGTACGACGGCATGAAAAATCCTGTTCCTACGTGGTACCACGGTACTTCCCCCGAAAAAGTATAAGCTTGACCGCAGACACGTGGTGTGGTATACTGTTGGCAGTAGAAACTTTACTGTAAGAATTTCAGAAACCTTCAAGGAAAAACAAACATGAGTTTGAGAGAACGTTTTAACTTAAACGGCAAAAAAATAGCCGTAATGGCAGATATACATTCAAATTATCACGCGTTCAAGGCGTGCTTTGACGATGCCGTAAGG
>JAZUBG010000061.1:0-3762 GCA_045638405.1 Eubacteriales bacterium
GTTCTTGACGGATGTGGAAGTACCTCTGTCCAGAACCTTGAGGGGAAGTACCTGAGTTGCGGCACCGTAGGAGAGGGTAATTACGTAATCGCCGGGAGCAGTATCAATGGGAACCGCAAAGAGAGCGTGTGAGTAAACGGAATCTTCTCCGTCGCTGTAGAACACCGGAGTTCCCTTGATCTCAGGTTCACACTTAAAGGTGATCTTTGTGGTATCAATGACGTTCTTTGCTGTAAGGGCTACGAAATCACCCTGTTTAAGCTCGGTCTTAACGGAGAAGAACGTTGCGGGAGCACCGAGGGTCGTTTCAAAGGAATACTTGTTTTCGCCCTTGTAGTCACGGGTTGCTTCCTCGTACCAGGAAGCGGTGACTTCTACGGTAACGTCAGTGCGTTCCTCAACGGAGATCGTACCGAGTGTATCGAGATTTCCGTCGTACAAGCTCTTTCCGGCTTCGCTTGTAATTGTTACATGGCAAAGATCGGGAATTATATCAAACTCCAGAGCAAAACTGTTTATAGCATTGAAATGCTGAACTGCAGAGGTGATAACGGAGGAAGTATCTGCAGTTACGAACTCGGTGGCATTTGTTCTGTACTCCCAACGGGATTCGGAAGGGGCAACTTCGTACTCTCCCGCAAATTTCAACACGGGACGGACTGCACCTGAGTAAAGGCTTTCGGCATACTTCATTTGAAGGAAGCCCTTAACAGACTCCTCGGTCAGTTTATACACACTTCCGTCGGGATGGAGCATATAGCAAAGAGAAGCATTTGTGGAAAGATAATATTTATATGAATCGTCCTTTACCGCAGTATGGAGGATTATTCTGAATGGAGCTGTATCGGTTACGGTTTCGGGCAAAGCAGGAATTGGTGTTGCCGATTTACTGGTTTCCATAAAATAGCTGAGAAGCTTTAAAAATTCACCTGTAGTATCGTTCTTGTCGAACTCGTAGGTCTTGCCGTTACCGTCTACAAGAGTGATGCCGATCACCGTTTTGTCGGTAGGCGGTGCATTTCTTTCGTCAAAATAATTTTTTACTGCAAACACTGTGGGAAGCACCAACAGTATCGCGATAATTATTATACTTAAGTATTTTTTCATATGTATCTCCGATCGGTACCAATAGTAAGTATTTCGTTAAAGGGACGGAGCAGTGTAAATGCCCCTGCTTTCAGAAAATGTGTAAAGGAGAATACTCCCATACTGTATTTTAACATATTCTCCGTTAAAAATCAAGAGAATATGATTATTTATTACCTTATATAATATGATTTGATGCTGTCTGCGGGAGGATATGAACAGGGAAAGTTAAGAAAAATCTTGACATCCGCCCTCTGCTATGGTATCATTACTTTGGAGGCGTGTGCCGACATATATTACTATTATTAGTAACTGATAATTTCCCCGCGGAGGTGCTATGATGGGAACTATATTTAACATACAGAAATTTTGTATTCATGACGGAGACGGTATCCGTACCAACGTATTTCTGAAGGGATGTCCCCTCAGATGTATCTGGTGTCACAATCCCGAAGGCCTTGACAGAGAGAGAAACGTGTCTTTCTTTGCCGAGAGATGTACGGGTTGCGGAAGATGCCTTGAAAAGTGTCCCGGACGTACCATCGACGGCGAGGGAAAGCTTCATCTTGACAGAAGCAAATGTACTCTTTGCGGTTCCTGCGTTGAGGCTTGTCTTAACAAAGTAAACGAGATCATGGGCTACGAAGCTACCGCTGAGGAAGTGTTTGCAGATGTTATGAAGGATAAGATGTTCTACGATACCACAGGCGGCGGTATGACCATCTCCGGCGGTGAGCCTTCCTATCAGGCTGAGTTTGCCATGACTCTTCTCCGTATGGGCAAGGAAGCGGGCATCGGTCTTGCAATTGAGAGCTGCGGTATCGGTAAGAGAGAATTTTACGCCGAAGCGGCAGACCTCGGTGCTACATTCCTCTTCGACATGAAGTGCATGGACAGCTATAAGCACAAGGCTCTGACAGGCGTTTCAAACGATCACATTATCGATAATCTTCTCTATCTTTTCGACAGAGGTGCGGACGTAAGAATCCGTATGCCTATGATCCCCGGATGCAACGACAGCGATGATGATATAGCGAAGCTTGCTATGTTCCTCAAGGAGCATGAGGGTAAGTACAAGTACGCTGAGATCATGCCCTACCACACTCTCGGTGTAGGCAAATCCGACCACCTCGGCAAGGAAGTTGCGTTCAGAGCAGAAAATGCAACTGACGCTGATATTGGACGTTGGGTTGCTCTCTTTGAGAAAAACGGTGTAAAGGTAAGAGTTTCAAAATAATTTCGCTGAGGTATACAGTGAGGTCTAAAGCAGCATAGAACGAGCAAAAGCGGCTTCACTATCACTTGTGCAGCAGAAGAATGAATGGAGAATACTATGACAGACCTATTAAAGATAGACCCTATCTCCCGTGGATTCTTCAGCGACGAATCCCTTGAGATCGCGGAGCGAGTGGGACTTGCTCTCGTTGAGGGTGCGAAATATATAGACATTGAGTTTGACAGAAACCATCTTCCGAGGTTTGATACCCGCAGGAATGATGGAGCAAGATTTACATACGACGACAGTATCGGTTATCAGCACCACCGATTTGATGAGTTTCTCGAAAAATATCCGGAGCATGAGGCTCTTCTGAACACTTACAGGGAAAAGTTTGATCTTTATGATTCCGAGAGACATCCCATCAGAAGTCACGTGGGAGACAGATTAGGTGACAGCGGTGCAGAGTGGGGAGGATCATTCGGGGGACACGCTAACCCCGACTTTGGACGAGTGATCGATCTTGGTACCGACGGTATCCGTGAGATCATTGCTGAGTACAGAGAAAAGAATACGGATGACACCGATTGGTTCTACCGCGGGTGCGGATATGCCCTTGATGCACTTGATATTCTCGGTGACAGATACGGTGCTCTTGCACGGGAGAGGGCGGCTGATGAGACTGATCCCAAAATAAAGAAATACTATGAGGATGCGGCTCGTGCCTTTGAGGTGGTGCCGAGAAAGCCCGCCCCTGACTTTGTGTCGGCGGTACACGCATTTTGGCTGGTATTTACCTTTGACGGCATAGATTCTCCCGGCAGATTTGACCGATACATGAGTCGTGCATGGAACGCAGATCCTAACGAGAGCCTTGAGACTAAGCGCGACGTGCTTGAGCGTCTGTGGGAGGGATTCCACGATACGCGAGCATGGAATCTTTGTGTTTCAGGCTCCGACGAAAATTGGAACGACGTATCAAACGAGCTGACCTATGAGATACTTCGCATGGCTCGTGAGAAAAAATACGAAACACCGAACCTGACAGCACGTGTTCACCGTAACACTCCCGAGGAGCTGTGGGACGCTATCATAGATACACTTGCCTCAGGCATCGGTATGCCTGCACTTTACAACGATGAGGTGGTATGTCCTGCTCTTGAGAAGCTCGGTATACCCGCCTGCCATAGCCACGAATACTGTATGAACGGCTGCAACCAGATAGACATCATGGGCAAGAGCCACATGGGTCTTGAGGACGGCGAGGTCGTGTTTGCCAAATGTATTGAGTTCGCTTTGCACAATGGTTTTAACACCATGAAGAACATCTTCCAGACCATTGAGACGGGAGATCTTCGTTGTGCTGAGTCCTACGATGAGGTAGAGCGCGCCGTTCTCCGTCAGATGCAGTATCTTACATATATCGCGATCAACAACGCCAATTCCGCACAACAGGTGAG
>JAZUBG010000062.1:0-5700 GCA_045638405.1 Eubacteriales bacterium
CGTATTATCTAAAGAAATAATTAGTGAAAGGAAAACTTCACAATGAAAATTTTTGACATCAAGAACAAAATCGGCAGAGGTGAACTTGACTCTGCACTTATTTCTCTTTGCTCCGTAAACGAGGCTAAGATCGAAACAGAAAGATCACGTTACATCAAGGCTGCTGATGAATTTGTTTCCGTATACGGTGACATGGACGGTATCCGTCTCTTCTCCGTCGGCGGCAGAAGCGAGATCTCAGGTAACCACACAGACCACAACTACGGCCGCGTAATCGCTGCATCCGTTAACCTTGATATTCTCGCTTACGTTGCTCCCACAAATGACGGTAAGGTCTGCATCAAGAGCGCAGGCTTCCCCGAGGACGTAGTAGAGGAAGGCAAGTGTGCTGAACCCGATGAATCTCTTTACTTTACATCCGCTTCCATCATTGCAGGTATGCAGAAGGCATTCCTCAACGCAGGCTACAAGATCGGCGGCTTCAGAGCTTATACAACTTCTAACGTACTCAAAGGCTCAGGTATCTCCTCTTCTGCGGCTTTCGAGGTAATGGTTGGTAATATACTCAACTACCTCTACAACGACGGTAAGGTATCAAACGTAGAGATCGCTAAGATGGCTCAGTTCGCTGAGAACAAGTACTTCGGCAAGCCTTGCGGACTTATGGACCAGACAGCATGCGCTGTCGGCGGCTTTATCACCATTGATTTCGCAGACCCCACCTCTCCCATTATCGAAAGCCTTGACTTCGATCTTACCAAGGCAGGATATTCACTCTGCATCGTAAACACAGGCGGCAATCACGCTGACCTCAACGAAGACTACGCTTCCGTTCCCGCTGAGATGAAGTCCGTTGCTAAGGTTCTCGGACGTGAGGTTCTCCGCGGTGCGTCAAACGACGACCTCGTAGCTAAGGCAGCAGAGATCCGTGAGACTTGCGGTGACCGTGCTCTCCTCCGTGCATTCCACTTCGTTAACGAAAACGAAAGAGTTGACGCTCAGGTCAAGGCTCTCAAGGCGGGTGATCTTGACGGATTCTTCGCTGGAGTAACAAGCAGCGGTAACTCAAGCTTCAAGTTCCTCCAGAACGTATACACAACCAAGAACGTTGCTGAACAGGGTCTTTCACTCGCGCTTTGCATCACTGAAAATTACATCGACGATAAGAAGTCTGCTTGCAGAGTTCACGGCGGTGGATTTGCAGGTACTATTCAGGCGTTCATTCCCTCTGAGTATACCGAAGAATACCGTTCTCTCATGGACAGCGTGTTCGGCAAGGGTGCTTGCCATATCCTCTCTGTTCGCCGTGCAGGTGCCATTGAGCTTACATTCTGAAAATCATGGAAAGTAAAAATGATAGAAGAGGAAATATCAGAAAAGTTATTACCCTCCTCATAAATCTGATTATTTCAGTCTGTATCTACAAACTGATACTCATTCTCGGTGATAAAGTAAACGTTCTGTTTTACTACATAGGTGTTACTGTCTTTGTTTGTACAATTGCGGTTCTATTCTGTGTATATTACGCAAAAAACGGTTACACTTTCAATAACACGAAATTACGTGCGGAAGATCTTTCAGATGAAATGAGTAACGAAGAGAAAAGAGCATTCATTGATGCTTCGGAGAAGAAGAGAGAGTCAGCTTCTAAGCTTCTGCTCATTATCTTACCCATGATTCTTACTGTTCTTTTCAATTACATTGAAATGATATTAACTGGTTATTTTACACGGTAACAGAAATACTTCGGAGGATTTATGATTCCTGTTACAGTTCTGGCTGTAGGTCCATTAAAAGAAAAATTTTTCAGAGAAGCAGTCGATGAGTATAAAAAGAGAATGGGCGGACCTTCTAAGATTACCGAAATAGAAATCAAAGAAGAAAAAACGCCTGACGCTCCTTCTGAATCACAGATCTGCTATACTCTTGAAAAAGAAGCGGAAAGAATAATCGCTCAAATACCCAAACGCTCTTACGTTATTACTATGTGTATTGAAGGAAAACACCTCACTTCCGAGGAATTTTCTTCTGTACTTGACAGTGTGTCACTTAAAGGAAAATCATCAGTCTGCTTTATCATCGGGTCATCCCACGGACTCTCAAACAAGGTTAAAGAACTTTCTGACCTCAGACTTTCAATGTCAAAAATGACTTTTCCTCATAAACTTGCAAGAGTAATGTTATTTGAGGCGATATACAGAGCTAACGAAATATCCATTGGAAGCAAGTATCACAAATAATTGGTTTATTGAGGCTGTTTTCAAAAATGAAGAAAAAAATATTAAGTAAACTCGGTCAATTGTTCGGATTTCTCGGAATCGTTGCGGTTTCAGCCCTTGTACTATTTATACTTCTCAAAGGTGACGAAGAAACAGCAATTATTGTATTGACCGATCACAAAAAACCGACAATTGAAGAAACATTACCACAGGCAAGTATTTTTCTTGATAAAGATAAAGTGTCAAATCTTACAGAAGAAGATATTCTTGCAATTATTGAGTCAAAAAAACAATCTTCGGTTGTTAACGTTAACAATGCTAACAGGCTTTCTTCCGAATTTGTATCATTTCCGGGTGCAGGACGTTTGGCAGCCGCCGGTTATAAAACATCCAATCAGGCATATGACAGCCAAAGTTTTGTTATAGCAAAAATGCTACCGGAGTTTACTCTACCTTCAACATTTTCTCTCAGAAAGAAAACTGACCGGGAACTTGAATATGTTCAGCTTTCGGATTACGCCCAGTTCACTCCTATATACACCAACGTAGACATACCGCGACCTGCTATTGATATGTACATGGGATATATAATCGTTGATGACGGTAAATCACTCCTTATATATTCCAATACGGGTAAGTACATCACCTCATTTGACGATAAGAATTTTATTCCGGCATACACCAGGGATTCGAGCGGTAATCCTCTGTTCTACAAAACTGCAACGATTGAAAGCGGTCAATTTTCCGAAGAAACCGTAGTGGAAGAGACAAGCGGTAACATTTATTTCGACCGGGTACCTCACAAAAAGGAAGAAACATTATTACTTCACGGTCAGTTAGAGAATAAAGGTAAGGGTAATCCTATTCTTGAAGAGAACAGAGTTTACTACACTCTTTCAAATGCGGGTTATTTCGTTGCTTCAACCTATGATGATTCTACAGAAAGTCGCGGACTTTATTTCGACTATCCAACTTACTATGGCCTGACAGATTCAAATATAAACCTGTATGCTGAAAAATACAACAGATATTTGAAAGATATTAACGGAAATGTCTCAATGGATCACAAGGTTGATTGGTCGTTCATGAAATGGGGTGCACCGATAAACAGTGAGAAATACCAAAGAGCATATAATTTCAATAACGGTCTGGCTTGTGTCGTTACAGAAGGTTATTACCAGAACGGTGGTTTATACTTCATAACCTCAAGCGGTAACCGTGCATTTAATACTATCCGCAGTTACAATAACGAAAATGCCGCACGATACGTTATTGAAAACTATATGCCTCCTCTCTCCTACGGTCCTGAAAGTGTCGGTTATTTTTACTATGATCAGGGATATGTAAGAGCGAGATTTGAGATCATCGACTACTGGAATTACTCGAGTAACAACCGAATTCAGGTCTATTCAAGTGAAGAAGTCCTGCTTAATACCCGCGGTGAAAGGTTCCCTATACCCGAAGGTTACGAACTCAAGGCATATTCAAACGGAATGCTTCTTCTTGAAAAAGACGGTCTGTTCGGATATATGAACAATACAGGAAAATGGATTGCTGAACCCATATATACAGAGGCAGAAGCATTCTCGGAAGGTTTAGCCATACTGAAGACCGCTGACGGAAGATACGGTATGATCGACACTGACGGAAAGATCGTGCTTCCCTTCGCATACAGTCACCTATCTTCATGTTCTGACGGTGTGATTGTTGGTTATTCAGACTCAAACGGTTGGGAAATTTTCAGAAAGATGACAGTTTAACTTACATTTTTCTCCAACTCATGCAATACAATTTAATACGAGAAATCTGCCGATGCAGTTTTGCGTCGGCAGATTGTTTTTATTTTAAGGTTAATCATGGAAAACATATCATCCGTTTTAAACGGAATCATACTTCCCTCTTTGATAATTCTCAGCGGTATTATTTTATCTATAAAGATCAAGTTATACAGAATCCTTTTTCCCAAACGTTTTATTAAAGATATTGCGGAAGCATCATGTGACAAAAAGAGTTCCCCTGTTAAATCAATGTGTACAGCTCTTGCGGGGACTCTGGGGGTAGGAAACATAGCAGGTGTGAGCACCGCAATCATATCAGGCGGTCCAGGTGCGGTTTTTTGGATGTGGATAGGTGCTGTGGTGTCTATGAGCGTTAAATATGCTGAAGTGTCCTTAGCCGTAAAATACAGAAACAGGGATAGGAACGGGAATCACTTCGGTGGTACGATGTACACAATAAAAAAAGCAATGAAAAAGTATGTCGGTAAAAATAATGCGTCATTTTTAGGCGGTGTTTTTGCCTTGCTGTGTATCGCAAACTCATTTATTATGGGAAATTTAATTCAGTCAAACGCAGCAAGCAGTGTATTTCAATCAGAAAGCCAAAATATAGGATTAATACTTGCCATATGTCTTTTAGTGACGGCTGTTGTGGGATTCAAAAGAATATCAAGCATTACATTTTTTCTGATACCGCCTCTGTCAGCTATCTATATAATATTTTCTTTATCGATAATATTCAGATACTATTACCTGATACCTACTATTGTAGTCAGAATAATAAAATATGCAACTTCAGCGAGAGCTGTAACAGGAGGGATTTGCGGATTTGGAATAAAAGAAGCAATACGTTTCGGAATAACACGCGGAATCTTCTCAAATGAAGCAGGATGCGGTACGTCACCAAGTGCACATGCTTCCGCCGACGTTAAAAGTCCTCATCACCAAGGTTGTTTCGGAATATTTGAAGTTATTGCAGATACGTTGATACTATGCACTATGACAGCATTGGTAATACTGATTTATGACAGCACCGTCGGCACCGGACAATGTACAAGCGGTATTGAACTTGCTCTTAATGCATTCAAAAATCTTTTGGGTGTCGGCGCTTATTATATAATCGGTGTATCGGTAATATTGTTTGCATTTGCAACACTGATCGCACAGCTTTATTACGGGGACATTGCAATTGGATATTTCACAGATAGTAAAATTCCCCGGAGAGTATTTGTTGGCTTATCGGTAGTATTATGCTACATGGGTTCAGTAATAAAACCCGGCGTTATATGGATTTGGGCAGATATAATCATTGGTGTTATGACAGTAACAAACACGGTAGTATTACTGGTACTAAGAAATCAGGTAAGGGATATAGTAATAGTTTCTGACAAAAATTAATCTAAAGTCGGTGAAAGCTTAGTTAAATTTATAATTTGCTTTCACCGATTATTATTTTTAATAATATATTGACTTTTTTTCATTTTTGTAGTAAAATAATCAGGTAATAATTTTTACGGGGTGTGGCGCAGTTGGTAGCGCGTCTGCTTTGGGAGCAGAATGCCGCAGGTTCGAGTCCTGTCACTCCGACCAAATAAGGAACAGTAGGTTGATACAATCGTATCGACCTGCTGTTTTTTGGCAAAAGTTCTTGAACGCAACTTGAAATATTCATTTTTTTATGTTACAATATTATTAAGTTGGAA
>JAZUBG010000063.1:0-10093 GCA_045638405.1 Eubacteriales bacterium
GGTGAGACTTAACAGCCTTCTTGCCTTCAGCAGCTTTGATGCTCTCAAGGATGTCGGGATAGATTGTACCCTGAGCAAGGAAGCTCACGCCCTCGAGCTTACGTGCCTCATCAGCGAATACGTTGATGAACTCAGCACCGATGATCTTTCTCTTCTTCTCAGGCTCAGCAACGCCTGCGAGAAGGTTAAGGAATCTGTCTGTAGCGTCAACGTAGATAAGGTTTGCATCAAGACCGTCTTTGAAGATTCTGATTACGTCTTCGGACTCATTCTTTCTCATGAGACCGTGATTTACGTGTACACAAACGAGCTGCTTGCCGATAGCCTTGATAAGAAGAGCAGCAACTACGGAAGAGTCTACACCGCCGGAAAGGGCGAGGAGCACCTTCTTGTCGCCAACCTGCTCGCGAACAAGCTTTACCTGCTCGTCGATGAATGCGTTAGCAAGCTCAAAATTTGTGATTCTTTCCATGGATTCGGGACGTACGTTACCCTGCATATATTTATACCTCCGTGATACCTCGCAAAAGCGAGAATCAAAACTCTTAATCTATTTAAATAAATCAGTTAGTGTAGTTGTCGAAATAACCCTGAACGAGGACAACGGGAGTACCCTTGTCACCGGAACCGCTTGTAAGGTCGCAAAGAGAACCGATGAGGTCAGTAAGCTGTCTGGGAGTTGTACCCTGAGAAGCCATATTACCTACAAGGTTGTCGCCCTTAGCCTTGATGCTTGCGGAGATAGCCTCGCGGAGAGCGTCGCCTGAGAGATCCTTGAAGTCGTTGTCAGCGAGGTACTTGAGCTTAAGCTCATTGGGAGTACCGATAAGACCGTCTGTGAATGCGGGAGAAACTACCGGGTCAGCAAGCTCCCAAATCTTACCCTGAGGATCCTTGAAAGCACCGTCGCCGTAAACCATAACCTCAACGTGCTTGCCTGTAGCCTTTGCGATCTTGTCCTGAATATCAAGAACGAGGGGCTTGCACTCTCTTGGGAAGAGTTTGATCTTGTCTTCGGTAGATTTGTTGGAGCCGAGAAGACCGTACTTCTCGTTGCAACCGCTACCGTTTACGGGAGCATTGAGAATGTCGTCAAGACCGAGGACGATCTTAGCACCTGCTGCCTTGAGGATTCTTTTGGTACGAGCTCTTGTATGAATGTCGCAAGTAAGAACTGTGTCTGTGTAATTAAGGATCGCACGAGCCTGGTTAGCGAATACGATCTCAACGTCAGCGCCTGCTTCACGGATGATTGAAGCGTAGTAGTCAACGTAATCAACACCGGTGAACTCGTGAAGGTTAACACCGAAAAGCTCGCGATACTTCTCAAGAGAGAGAACATCTGAGTAGGGATTAACGCCTGCTTCGTCAAGTTTATCGAGACTTACGAGCTCGTTACCAACCTCGTCGGAAGGATAGCTGAGCATAAGAACGACCTTCTTTGCGCCCATTGCAATACCCTTGAGACAGATTGCAAAACGGTTACGGGAAAGGATGGGGAAGATAACTCCGATTGTCTCACCACCGAGCTTAGCTTTAACGTCTGCGGCAATATCATCAACGGATGCATAGTTACTCTGTGCACGCGCTACAATAGATTCTGTAATGGAGATGACGTCACGGTCACGAAGTTCAAAGCCTTCGCTCTCAGCCGCTGCGAGTACGCTGTCGGCAACGATAGCACCGAGGTCATCACCCTCTCTGATGATAGGGCAGCGAATACCGCGTGATACAGTACCGACTCTTCTTGTGTTCTGTTCCATAATTTTTGGAATCCTTTCTATATATGAGTCTATAGTTGACTGATAAAATTGTGCGCCGACCGATAAATGATTACGGTACGAAAAAAACACAGTAATATTATATACCAAATCGCATTAAAATTCAATAGGTGAGATAATTATTAGCGAAAAAAACAGTAAAAAAATAAAAAAACGGAAAAAACTTTTTTTGTGCAATTAGCAAAAAAAGGTTTTTCCGTTCGTTTTTTCGGGATATTTATACGTTTACTTCAAAACAGTCAGCACATTTTTGAGTGAGGGAAGCGGCGAAAAACGTCTTAAGAGCTGAAATAAGTGTTTCGGTGTCGTCCGCTCCTGCAGTCTCATATGCAGAGTGCATAGCAAGCTGAGGAAGACCCACGTCAACGCTTACAAGAGAGACGTGAGCGTTGGAAATATTACCGAGAGTCGAGCCGCCGGGCATATCAGCACGGTTAGCGTAAGTCTGATACTTTGCACCCGCCTTATCACAGATGAGCTTGAAGAGTCCTGTTGACACAGCGTCGGAGGTGTACTTCTGATTTGCGTTATACTTGATAACTATACCGCCACCGATCTTGACGGTATGATTAGGATCACTGTATTCGGGATGATTGGGGTGAACGGCATGGGCGTTGTCGCAGGACACAAGGAAGCTGTTTGCTACGCGGCGTCGAAGGTCTTCGCCGTCACCGAAAGAGGATGATACTCTCTCAAGTACGTCATTAAGAAATGTAGAGTCCGCTCCTTGCTTTGTAAGGCTACCGACCTCTTCGTTGTCGAAAAGGCAGTAAACGGGAACACTTTCAGTTGAGCTCTCAGCACCGATAAATGCTTCAAGTGAAGCGAATGCGCACTGGAGATCGTCAAGACGGGGAGCTGAGATAAGTCCGTTAAACTCGATTCCGTCATCGGGGCAGTAGAGCATAATGTCGCTTGAAAGGATGTTTTCCATCTCAACACTCGCCGCCTTTGCGATCTCATCCAAGAAGGATACATCATATCCTCCGGCGGCGTAAAGAGGGATCATGTCCACGGCGGGATTATATTTCATACCGTCGTTTGCAGCACGGTTCATATGTATCGCAACGTTGGGGATAACAGCGCAAGGCTTCTTAAGGTCAACGAGCTTGATCTTAACTGAGTCGCCCTCACGGCATACCACTCTGCCCGCTATACTCAGCGGTCTGTCCATCCAGGTAGAGCAGAGCATACCGCCGTAGCGTTCAGTGGAAAGACGGACGTATGCGCCCTTAAGCTCTGCATTTTCCTTAATGCGGAAGGTGGGAGAGTCGCTGTGCGCAGTGCTGAGCATAAAGCCTTTGAAATCGGAAGAAGGAATTCTGAAGGAAATGAGGGACGAGCCGCCGCGGATAACGAAGTAAAGTCCGCCCTCTGCGAGAAGCCAGTTTTCACTTTCGTGAAGCTCGGTGTACCCTGCATCTTTCAGAATCTCCGCAGTGTGAGACACTGCGTGATAAGGCGTGGGAGAAGCCTTGATATATTTAAAAAGTCTTTCGTTAACGGTCATTGCAAAATCTCCTTTTTAAGCGGAATTTGTCTTATATTAGATTATAACCTTTTTTGTTTTTCGTGTCAATAGGAAAGATAGAGTTACTACCTTGTTGTAAAACAAAGAAGAACTCATCTCTAAGCTTCACCGGGGGGGATCGCGAGTCACTGAGAAAAGGGGACGTATGTCTAAAGTTTATCGTGCTGTTCGTTGATTTTCCGCAGATTGACAAGAAAATTTTATTGAAGTACCTTAAATATCTCATTTTCCTTGAAACTTTGATAGTTTTATTGTATAATGGTAGAGTAAATTTATCTCTAAAAAGGAATATAAAATGTTCGATATTTTATGTGACGTCTGGTCCCGTCCGGGCGTGTCTCACTCTCCCATTCTCCCCTTTGACGTGAGTGCTCTCACCGAGGATAATGCAGAAGGTGAGATCAGCCGCCTCCACAGATCAGGTCTTGATTCACTTTACCTTATAAGCCGCGGTACCGTTAATGAAGCGGTACTTGATGCAGTATTTGCTGCTGCGGCAAAGCGTTATATGCTCGTATTCGTTGACGAAAAGATCATAACGTCCTATACTTCATGTACGGACGCAACCTTCGCCGCATATAACCCTATGATGTGTGCCCATACACTCAGACTTTCAAAGTCATGTGAGACCGTCATCGGCGTTTTCGAGGAAATTGCCGAGACCGTGTACCTTAAAGAAACTGGCGGTGTTTTCACCGAAGCTTTAACCGTGACAGATGAAATTAGCGATGAATTTGAAAAGTACGATGTTATCCTCACACCTCTCGAAGGCGGAGTGGACGTGCTTTCTTCCGAGTTCGGTGAAATGCTTCTTTACGGCGCGTACGAGAGTTTTTCTGAAAGATTCGGTGAGACTTACAAGGGTACTCTTGGCGGTGTGGTTTCAAACCGTCTCGCTGATTGTACTTTAAACAAAAATCTTTGGTCATACGATATGACAAAGGAGTTTTTCTCCCTCGGAGGAAAAGCACTTGAGCTTGTGTCTTTGATAGCTCCGGCAGATAAGCGCAGTCGTAAGGAAGGTGAGCGTATTTACTGCAAGACACTGGCTTCAAGACTCGACCGCACGTATCTTTTGCCTGTCAGCGTATGGTGCGGTAAGAAATCTCTTGCCTTTGCAGGTGTGGTACCTTATGAATTTGCCGCTACAGCGCCGCGCAGATTCACTCTACCCATCTACAACGATAAACTTTTTAACGTACACGAGCGTGACGGAAAAGATAAGCTTCTCGCTCTACGTGCACTCGCCGATACTGCAAGAAGCGAAGGCTTCACGGGTGCGGTTTACCTTGCTGAATCTACCGATGGCGCAGGGCTGATCAGAGAAGCCGCTGAGGCTGTAACGGCAGGTGCGAGTCTTGTGCTGCTCAGTGAAAAATTCGGTGACTGTGAGCACATGGGATTGTCAGGTTTGCGTCCCGATGATATGAAATTCCTTACCCGCCGTCTCAGACGTCTTTCAACCCTCGGTACATCATGTAAACCCGATGTGTCATGCGCTGTACTTTATGACGACGGATTTATCCCATTTGCAGGAGCTAAAAGACTTCCTCAGATTGGTTATCAGTTCAGTTTCCTTCCTGTTTCGCAAGCGATGGAAAGGGGGCACAGCTACCACGGAGAGTTCCTTGTGGATAAGTTCCGCTATACCTCAGTTCTCATCGACCCGAGGGTCCGTCTTGACGTCCCCCATATTAAGCATATCGGCGAGTTTGCCGTACACGGCGGACAGATGTTCCGTGGAGGTACGTTTGCCGATTTTGCTAAGAAGCATCTTGATGTAACCGATGAAATGAGGGAAAACGCCAAGAACTTCCGTTCTTATTCGACCTACAAAAGCGGAGTTCTGTTCCGTTACTTTATAAATATCGCTGATGAGACTACACGACTTGTGTTGTCTGATTTGCCTCAGGGGACGATATATCGTTTAGACTCAGTTACAGGAGATAAAACTATGCTTCCCGTGACGGACGGAAAAATTAATTTGCGTGTTCTTCCCGGTGAAGATGTGGTTCTCGCTTTTGTAACTGATTCTGATATGGAAATTTCAAAGCTTCCGGACAGTCTTTGTGAAGTTCACGCCCTGAAAAATGGTGAAAATACAGTTAACGTCAGATTTAACGAAGACCGAAGTGCTGTTATTGAGTTTGATTCTATGGATGGACATTTTACTGAAATTACCGTAAACGGAAAGACTCTCCAAAGGATCGTCGCTTCTCCTATGAAAGCTGATGTTACCGCATTTGTTTGCAGTGGAGAGAATAATGTTGAAATCATCTCCGACGGAAATGTTGTCGGAGCAGTACTCAGAATTACAGAATAACCTAACCAAAAAAACGAAAGGAGACTGTATGATATACTTACTTGAAGATGATGACAGCATCAGAGAGCTCGTAGTTTATACTCTCTGCAGCTCGGGACTTACTGCGAAAGGCTTTTCGCGTCCATCCGAGTTTTGGAGAGCATTGGAAGAAGAAACAGCATCTCTCGTCCTTCTGGATATTATGCTTCCTGAGGAAGACGGAATTACGATACTGAAACGTATAAGATCATTGGATAATACAAAAAATCTTCCCGTTATGATGCTTACTGCAAAGGGAAGTGAGTATGATAAGGTTATAGGTCTCGATTCGGGAGCAGACGATTATCTTCCGAAGCCCTTCGGTATGATGGAGCTTATATCCCGTGTAAAAGCTCTTCTCAGACGTACTGTTACCACCGAGGAATCTCACGGGGAATATGAGATAGGTCCGCTTTACGTTTGCCCGTCGAAGCATAAAGTTAAGGTAAACGGTGAAAGGGTGACTCTTACACTTAAAGAGTTTGAGATGCTTTGTGCACTGCTTGAAAGCCGGGATGTGGTGTTGACTCGTAATCAGCTCCTTGACCGTGTTTGGGGATATTCCTTTGACGGAGGAAGCAGAACGGTTGATGTTCACGTAAGAACTCTCAGGCAAAAGCTTGGTGTTGCCGGAGATCTGATCCTTACCGTTCGCGGGATTGGGTATAAGATCGGGGGAGACAATGAATAAACGAATATTCAGCGGTTCTCTCGTTCTCAGTCTCAGTATAATTTTCATTGCCTATGTTTCCGAGATAGTACTGACACTTCTATTTGTTACCAATAATGCAATTCTCAGTATAATTATCGAAACATTGCTTTTTGCATTCCTCGCTGTTCTTGCTATCGTGTTTTCCTCGCGTACTGCAAACAAAGTGTGCAGTGATATTACTAAAAGCATCAATTCTGTTGTAATTGAAGGCGAAAAAGGAAAGGAAGTATATCCTGAACTTGAGGGACTTCTCAATCACTTTGCAGCACAAAGCCGCGAACTTGAGACGAGAATTGAAAAACTGAGTGAAGAATACTCCAAACAAGACAAGATACGAAGTGAATTTACGGCAAATGTCTCCCACGAACTAAAAACACCTTTAACATCAATTTCGGGATTTGCCGAGATTATCCGTGACGGTATAGTGACTGAAGAAAATATTCCGAGATTTGCAGGTAACATATATACCGAGGCGCAAAGACTTATAGTACTTGTAGGAGACATTATAAAGCTCTCACAGCTTGATGAAGCACAGAGTATAGTGAAGGAAGAGACGGATCTTTACGAGGCTTGTGAGGCGGCAATATCACATCTGGAGAGTATAGCTGAGTCCAAGAATGTAAAGATCACGTTGTCAGGGGAACACGCTACCGTGTTTGGTGCTGATCAGGTACTCGATGAGATGATATATAACCTTTGTGATAATGCCATCAAGTATAACGTGCCGGGCGGAGAAGTGTTTGTAAATATCACCGTCAGAGATTTGCGCCCGGTCGTTTCAGTGAGAGATACGGGAATCGGAATTCCTGCTGACGATCTGCCGAGAGTATTCCAGCGATTTTACCGTGTAAATAAAAGTCACTCTAAAGAGATAGGCGGTACGGGGCTCGGACTTTCAATCGTAAAACATGGTGCGCTTTTTCATGAAGCCGAACTTGAGATAGAAAGCAGACTGGGAGAGGGTACTGAAATAAGAATTATTTTCCCGAAAATCGCCGATGGTGTAGCCAAAGTGCCGAATATTTTACCACAAGACATGGTATCATAGAAAATATTTGCACAATATTTGCAAATTAGAGAAAAAAATTATCAAAATCTATTGCATTTTCAAATGACTTATGCTATAATAGCAAATGCTGAGTTTGTATATCACAAAAACGGAGGTGTATTCAGATGGCAAAGTGCTCTGTATGCGGAAAGGGCGTAACATTCGGTCAGAACGTTTCCCACTCCAACCGCAAGACCAACAGAATGTGGAAACCCAACATCCGCCGCGTTAAGGCTGTTGTTAACGGAACACACAAGACTGTATATGTATGCTCAAGATGCCTGCGCTCAGGTAAGGTAACAAGAGTGTAATTGATCACAGATCGCAATAAACTCCCTTTCGAGGGAGTTTTTTGACTTTTATTTATGTTTCTGTTGTGAAGGAGGACATTATGGCTGAATATACGGCACTTATCGCTCATACTGCCGAAAAGTATCTGTCTCTGCTTGGTAAAGATTTTGATGTGCTTCAGCTTCCGTCAGACACAAGACTTGACGTTCCCGTGGCTGCTCATACTGACATGAATTTATTTGTTTTGGGAAATACTGTGGTTATGTCAAAGAATTATGCCGAAACGAACCCATTCATTGTATCTTATCTGAAAGAGGTGTGTGCGCTTGATACCATTCTTTCTGATGGTGAGAGAAGAAGAGAATATCCGTATGATGTGATGGTGAACGTTCTTGTCTCAGGTAACGTTTGTTTTTCGCTGAAAGAACATACGGCTGATGAAGTTAAAGAACTGATCGCGAGAAATAATATGCTCCACGTTAACGTTAAACAGGGCTATGCTGCGTGTTCAGCACTTGCATTCGGTACAAGTATTATTACAGCTGATCGAAGCATACAGCGCGCGACAGAAGCTCTGGGGATAGAGTGCCTGCTGATATCAGACGGCGGAATCAAGCTTGACGGATATTCAGAAGGTTTTATCGGCGGTTCATCCGGAGTCTGTGGGAATAAGATATATTTCACCGGTAACGTTAAACTTCATCCTGACGGAGAAAAAATCCTCCGATTTGTAGAAAAGGGAGGATTTGAAGCAGTATCACTGTCAGAAGATATTTTGACAGATGTTGGCGGTATTAGATTTCTGAAAAATATTAGATCTCTGAAATAAGGACATTATAATCTCCGCTGAGTATAACTTTACCTGCTCCTGAGGGGATAAATACAGAGTCGCCGGATGAAACAGTGAGAGTGTGATCGCAGCAGGAAACAACTGTGTTTTCGGCATGAGTAAATAAAAGAGATGCAAACGATTGTTCGTCAACCGTAAAATCAACTTCTTTGTTTTTCTTCAGATGTGTAACTCTGAATTGTTTGCAGTCACACAGAATATCACCAACTGTTAAAGGTGCTCTTCTTTTTGGGTTTCCCGAAAAGGAGAGCTTTCTTATATCGTTTGAAGAGTAATGTTTAACTACGTCAATAGCTTTGTCTTTGTGGAGTTCACGCGGCTTGCCATCAGAATCAAGCCTGCCGTAATCATAGATTCGATAAGTAACATTTGAATTTTGCTGTATTTCGGCAATAAGTGTACCTTCGCAGATTGCGTGTACCTGACCTGGTGGGATAAAAAATACGTCGCCTGCCTTAATAGATAACTCATTAAAGATTTTGTATGACATTTCTCCCGTTACAGCGGTGCAGAAGTTTTCTTTACTTATATTATCTGCCAATCCGTAAATGAGATGTGCATTTTCGTCAGCGTCTACTACATACCACATTTCGGTTTTGCCGAGTGTATTTTCGTGTACTGACGCATAAACATCATCCGGGTGTACCTGAACAGACAGATCTTTCTCGGCATCAATGAATTTAATAAGAAGCGGAAAACAGTCTCCGTCAAAATCGGGAGATACAGCAGAAGGAAATTCTTTTATGAATTCACGGAGCGATTTGCCTATATAACAACCGTTTTCGATATATGACATTCCGTCGTCTCTGACGGTCAATTCCCATGATTCGGCAATTTTTTCAAACCCGGACTTTTTACCGTAAAGTGTTTCAAGTTTTTTTCCGCCCCATATGATATTTTTAGGAACGTATGATATCTTCATTGGATAATATGTCATTTGGCTTCCTCCGTGCGTAAAAAACTTAAAGTATAAGTAATTAGAGCGAAATTTGTCTAAAAATCAATATTTTTTTCAAAAAATATTAAAAAAATTATTTAAGACGAAATTAGAACATATGCGGTGACTTTATTTGAGATTATACAACATATTGATAAAAATGTCAATTGTTAATGCGAAACGGATGTTTTTTGACGGTTAAGTGGAGCGTGCACATCGGAAAAAGACGAAAAATCGTATTGACAAAACTGTTAGACATATGTATAATAATATTTACTAAACAACATGATTATGGTTTTTGGAGAAATAATATGAATGTCGAAAATGTAAATGGCATTATCGAAGAGATAATCAGCCGTTCAAAGCCTGTTGATTACTCAGTGAAACTTCCCGATGCTGAGTATGACGTGATGGAAGCTATATGGGAGGGTGCACCTCCGCTTAATACAGCATACCTTATGCAGAAGGTAGGTAAGCAAAAAGGTTGGAAGGCTCCTACTCTTATTTCTTTCCTTGTCCGTCTTGAGGACAGAGGCTTCATTGCATCCTATAAAAACGGAAAAGAGAGATATTATATTCCGATCGCTCTCAGAGAAGAGTAT
>JAZUBG010000064.1:0-2095 GCA_045638405.1 Eubacteriales bacterium
TGCCATTTTAATTTTCCTCCGATTATAAATAATTAATTTTTTTTAATAAAGTTTTTTTGCCGTCATGCGGCTATGTGTGGGGGGTGATTACTCTGCTGCTTCAACAGCGGGAGCTGCTTCGCCGTTCTTGTCAACAACAGCCTGAAGGCCAACTGCAAGACCGCGAAGGGGTCCGGTAATGCTTCCGAGAAGTCTGCCAAGAAGAACTTCCTTGGGCGGAATGTCTGCGAGTTCTTCTACTGTCTTCACGTCAACGACTGCACCGTCGATGAAGCCTGCGCGAAGTTCGAATGTCTCGATCTTGTCAGCGTACTTCTTAAGAATTTTTGCAGGAGCGATCGGATCATCGTAGCTTACCGCGATAGCATTCATGCCTTCGAGGTACTGCTTCATGTCACCGTAGCCAACCTTGTCGCACGCAAAACCGATGAGAGTGTTCTTAACTACAGAGTACTCAACGCCGGCTTCACGAAGCTCTTTACGCATCTGTGTGTCTTCGTCAACAGTGATACCCTGATACTTAACGAGAACACCGGATACAGCGCGGCCAAACTTATCAGCGAGACCGTCTACAAGGGCTTTTTTCTGCTCCAGAATCTTTTCGCTTGCCATTTTATTCTCCTCCTTTGATTTATTCAGACAGAGAAAACAAAAAAGTCTTCTTCGTGCTAAACGCCGAAAAAGACAGTGTGAAATCATAATAAAAATCACGTTTCTCCTCGGCAGGAAAGCCTAAGCTTTTACTGTAACCTGCTGTCTGCGGTTCAACAACAGTGTGATTATAGCACACTAACGATCCTTTGTCAATACTTTTTTTGAAATATTTTTCAATATTTTTTAAGTTCACACAAAAAAAACCGTCTCCCATACGAGAGACGGTCAGACGGTTTATATTCTCTTAGTTACTCAGCAGCCGCAACCGCAACCGTTGCCGCATCCGCTTCCGTAGCCGCTGCGATTACCGCAGCCGTTGCAGTTACCGCAAGATACGATAAGGATAGCGAGAATTACGAACCAGATAAAGTCGTCACTGTTAAAAAGATTGCAAAGGCAGTTCATAGTATAATATCCTTTTCATTTTTTAATTTTCGCCGTCCGAACACCGTTCAGATCGTGCCGAGCGATTTTCTGTCGCTCTGATATTATTCTATGCACCAATCCCAAATCTGTTACAGCTTAGTTCAGGTCAACGTGATCTCGTCTGACTCAAGGAATGCCTGAGCCGCCGCTACGCTGTTGGCTTTTACTTCGTATTCCCTGCCGCATTTCTTGCAAACAACGAATACGGATTCGTCACCAAGCTGAAGCTCATATTCACCACCGTCTTCACATCCGCAATGAATGTTACCTTCATCCTCCAGTTCCTTGACAACGTACATAATAACTTCAAGTACCTGAGGGTCAGCAAGATCCTCTTCACCTCTGGTTTTGGAAAGCGCTTCAAGTGCATCGTCACCCGCAAGCTCGATAAGCTCAGCTTCAGCCTCTGCTATAGCACGATCCACTTCACTTTCGGTACCCGAGAAAAAGAGGTCAAGGCCCGTATATGTGCAGGCAAGATTGAAGCACTCTCTTGAAAAGAAAGCTTCGGATGAAATAAGATAGCTGTGAGGAGACGGACAAACAAGGCAAGGAACCGTAATACGAATCTTCTTATCCTTGGTATAAACAAGGTCAAGTGCGGATTCTCCGCAAGGACATTTCAGTCTGATCATGTCCGCGGAAAGCGAAAAAATACCAACCACACTGCGGACTATACTGCCGCAATGGGGACAACGGTATGCAATAGCGGTTTGTTTCTGATCAAGGATCATAATTCACTCCAAAATTTACAGTATCGGAGGCACAAAAGTGCCCCCGAATATTTTTTTGATTATGTATTTCTTATTCTACTCAGCGGACAACCGATATATTCTATCTCAGTCAGCGTAAATGGGGAATCTCTCGCAGAGAGCCATAACCTCAGCGGAGATTCTCTCGCGGTTTCCTTCGAAATCACGTGCAATGTCACCGATGAACTTTGCAATGAGTCGCATTTCTTCCTTACCGAACCCACGGGTTGTAACTGCAGGAGTACCGATTCTGATACCGCTTG
>JAZUBG010000065.1:0-8752 GCA_045638405.1 Eubacteriales bacterium
GTGAGCCGAAGGCGAGAAAACTTCGGTGTTTGAGATGGTTTCTTCTTCGGATGAAGTAAACCAAATCCTGTGAAAGCGGGAGGAGCAAGCCCCTCCCCTACCATAAATGGGAATGGTATCTTCCTTAGATGAAGTATAAATCAAATCCCTGCAAAAGCGGGTGACGGTTGTCTTTCTCAGATTGGACATCTGATTAAGCAAAAAAATCCTCACTACTGTAAAACAACGGTCGTGAGGACTTTTTATTGTGTCTTATAGATTGTTACCTACCCATGTCATGCAGAGCTCCTGCTCGGGATCAAAGGTACCGTCGATATTTACCGCAATATCAACGGTCGTAGCACTGCCTACACGCGCGCAGGCACGGATGAAGTCACGCATATACTCTTTCGTGTGTCTGAGACCTTCACTTGCCCAGCCGCCACAGTCTACCATGTCCACACTGTCATATCCGAGAGGCGCGAGAATGTGCGCCTGCGCACCTTCAATGGAGTGGCTGTAGGGTACGGTAAGAAAATCGTTGAACTCACCGCAAACAAACTCTTCTTCGGGGTAAACTCTCCAGAATCCCGGTTTTACGCCGTTGTTGAAGGCTACCGCCGCGTTAGGATTTCCGCGCTTTATCGCCTTATGATAAATTCCGCGAAGCTCGTTGGTGTAACCGAACATCTCGTCGTAGAAGCCGTCAAGCCACCATCCCTTTACCTTGTCACCGTAGCGCACGGCATATTCTTCGATGACGGCCGCCCACTTCTCACAGAATTTCTCGTCAACGGGACGTTTTTTCTGATATGGTCCGACGAAACAGTCAAATTTTTCCGATATCACGGGATCGTTGTGAGGACCGTCGCCTGTGCAGTAGAGGCAAAGATCAATACCGTACTTTGAGAGTGCATCGTAAAGCTCAAGAGGCAGGTCGCGCGTTGAGCAAGCTTCACCCGGTTTCGTACCTGCGATCTTGTCGTATGTCGCATTGGGTGCAAGCATATGGCGCGTACCCTGCTGAAGCGTGATGAAATAGTATCCCGCATTCATCTGATGGAGCTTGTACGCAAGCCGTTCAACGTCGAACATCTTGACGGCAGAGTCCCAGTCGGTGATACCGGTACCTCTGTTGTGGAAGTTGCCCTCAGCACAAATATCGTGCCATAAGTAGTGGTTAAAGATACCCCACTTTTTGTCTCTTAAAAACTGTGCGCAGTTTTCCATGTGATCTCTCCTTTAAACTTTTACATTGCCTTTATATTTCAGACAGTTTCACTTTCCTTCGAAACCGTCCTGCTTGCTTTTTTCGGAAACCACTCTTTTCTGAAACGGAAGAGTGCAACCGTGCTTGATATAATGTTAAAGGCCTCGCAAAGGATACCTCCGATGGAGAAGGTGATGATATTGCTTGTCATCCATGCGGGGGATATGTATGCTATCTGCACCAAACGGATAAGCTTTGCGTTTCCTATGTACATGGTCACCGTGTTTGCAAGCTGTGCAACTAGGATAAGTGCCGTGACCCACAAAGTGTCATTCGGTGAGTAGGTAAACACTGCGGCTCCGACATACGACGCCATAACTATCCACACAAGAGCTCTTCTCCACGACTGCGGAGCAAATCCGAACGCCCATCCTCGAAGGATATTGAACATATTAAGTGCGCCCTGTACCATGTTACCGAGAACGAAAAAGTGTATGGTAAAGGACAGACCGCTGAAGGTCTGAAGTGCGCAGAAAACCTTGTTATTCTTACACTGAAACGAGATCATGGCAAGGATCATGCCGATGATGCCGAGGGTCTGTCCGATGAAGTATGCTGAGATAAGCGTATCTATGATTTTATCCATAATTTATTCTGTGTTTCCTTACTGTCATCCTGTTTTCAGTGAGTATTATACCACGAAACACTTACCATTTCAAGTATTGGGTGAAAAAGAGAGGGGGATTATAGTGATGTTAGCCCACGGAGAAAACGTGCGGAATGGGACATCCCCTGACAGAGTTGATGTGCGGGTTACAGCTGACGAGGCGGTTTGTGATTACTGCAAAATTTTATTGAAAAAACACCAAATTTCGCACATGACAAGACAATTGTTGTTTACAAAATCATTTCCTTATGATATAATATACTCGGTACTCTGTGATTTCACGATCAGAGTCCGTAACTTCAAATGTGAAAGGTTATATTTTTATGAAAATTGTAGTATGTATCGGCAGCTCATGCCATCTTAAAGGTTCTCGTTACGTTGTAGAAAGACTTCAGCAGCTTATCGCTGAAAACAATCTTGGAGATAAAGTAGATCTCGGCGGCACATTCTGTGTAGGCAGATGCCAGGACGGCGTTTGCGTTACAGTTGACGAGGAGTTCCACTCCGTTACTCGCGAGAACGTTGACGAGTTCTTCCAGACTGCAGTAGCAGCAAAGCTCGGTTAATCAAACTAACATAAAGGTCAGGTAATTTGGTATGTTGATCCAGATTTGTGTCGGAAGCTCATGCCATCTCAAAGGTTCCGGCAGAATTGTAGAGCTTATGCAGGAATATATCGCAAAGAACAATCTTGACGCGGAGATCACTCTCGCAGGCAGCTTCTGTACCGGTGAGTGCAATCGCATCGGCGTTACCGTTCAGGTGGACGACGACATTTATACCGACGTTACCGTTGAGGGATTTGACAGATTCTTTGAAGATAAGATCCTGAAGCCCATAAGGGAGGGTGTATAATGATAGAACACCTTACCCTAAAAAAATCCAACTGTAAAAACTGTTACAAATGTATCCGCCACTGTCCCGTTAAGGCTATCCGTTTTTCGGGAGATCAGGCTCATATCATCTCCTCGGAGTGTATTCTCTGCGGGCAGTGCTTTGTCGTTTGTCCTCAGAACGCAAAGCAGGTGAACAGCCAGCTTGAAAAAGTTAGAGTTCTTCTTCAGGCAGAAGACAAGGTGATAGTCAGCCTTGCCCCCTCTTTCATTGCCAATTACGACGGAGTGGGAATAAACTCCATGAGGGAAGCTATCAAGAAGCTTGGCTTCTTCGACGTTGAGGAGACAGCCATCGGTGCGACTATCGTTAAAAAGGAATACGAGCGTATCCTGAAGGAAGACGGCAGAGACATCGTTATCTCCTCATGCTGTCACTCCGTAAATCTTCTCATTCAGAAGTATTTCCCTCTTGAGATGCAGTATCTTGCGGACGTTATGTCTCCGATGCAGGCGCACTGTATGGATATTAAGCTCCGTTACCCCGACGCAAAGACAGTATTTATCGGTCCCTGCGTTTCCAAAATGGATGAGGCTGACCGATATGCAGGTATCGTTGACGCGGTGTTGACTTTCGAAGATCTTTCAGAGTGGTTTAACGAAAAAGGCATCACCCCCGAGCAGAACGCCGCAAAAATAGACGAGAGCCGTGCAAGACTTTTCCCAACCGCAGGCGGAATCCTTGCGACTATGGACAAGATAGACGGCTACAGCTACATCAGCGTTGACGGAATGGAAAACTGTATAGAAGCACTCAGCGATATTGAAAGCGGAAACGTACATAAGTGCTTTATCGAGATGTCTGCCTGCACTGGAAGCTGTATCGGCGGACCTATCAGAGAAAAATATTCCCGCGCTCCCATGAAGGACAGAATCGTAGTTGACCGTTTTGCAGGTAAAAAAGATTTCCCTGTCCCCGCAGCCGATCCCATCAGCCTCAAAAAAGGATTCGATCCCATTCAAAGAAACGTACAGATCCCCACTGAGCATGAGCTTCTCATGATACTCAGACGAATGGGTAAGTTTAAGCCGTCAGACGAGCTTAACTGCGGAACCTGCGGATATAATACCTGCCGTGAGAAAGCTATCGCAATTTATCAGGGTAAGGCAGAGCCGTCAATGTGTCTGCCCTTCCTTAAGGATAAGGCGGAGAGCTTCTCTGACACCATCGTAAAGAACACGCCCAACGGTCTCATCGTTCTCAACGAGGAGCTTGAGGTACAGCAGATAAACGACGCCGCAAGAGGCATCATGAACATCCGCAGTGCCGCAGATATTCTCGGCGATCAGGTCATCCGTATCCTTGACCCCGCCGTGTTCATGCAGGTGCTTACCACAAGACAGAACGTATCTGAGCAGAAGGTGTACCTTGCAGAGTACAAGCGTTACGTTGAGCAGTCCGTGGTATATGACAAGGATTCCCATCTTCTCGTGTGCATCATGCGTGACATCACGGACGAGGAAAATGAGAGAGAAAGAAAAGAGCATCTTAACAGTCAAACCGTTGAGATCGCAGACCGCGTAGTAGAACGTCAGATGCGTATCGTGCAGGAGATCGCATCCCTTCTCGGTGAAACTGCCGCTGAAACGAAAATCGCGCTGACTAAGCTGAAGGAGTCTATTTCCGATGAATGATCTTTGCGCCGATATCGGCTATAAAAGTATAAATCACTACGGAGAGCAGCTTTGCGGAGACCACGTAGATGTGGTTGAAGAAAGTGAAAGCTCCATTATCATCGTTCTCGCGGACGGTCTCGGAAGCGGTGTTAAGGCGAGTATACTGTCTACTCTCACCTCGAAGATCATATCCACCATGATGGCGGCGGGACTTCCCGTTGAGGAGTGTGTAAACACCATCGCCGCAACTCTCCCCGTTTGCTCTGTGAGAGGCGTGGCGTATTCCACATTTACCATCATCAGACTGATAAACAATGAAACGGCGGAGCTTATCCAGTACGATAATCCCCATATTATTCTTCTGAGAGACGGCAAAAACTACGATTATCCCAAGATCGAGATGACCGTTGGCGGAAAGAAGATATTCCGCTCCGAAATCAATCTTGATGAGGGTGATATTTTCATCGCCATGAGTGACGGATGTCCCCACGCGGGTATCGGTACGGCTTACAACTTCGGTTGGAAGCGCGAGGAGATCGCTTCGTTTATGGAGACCTTTGCGGGAGTCGGATTTACCGCCAAGACGCTCTCCACCATTTTAGTTGACGAGTGTAACAGACTGTACGGTGACAAGCCGGGCGACGACACCACAGCCTGCGTTGTGAAGGTACGCCGCCGTGAGCCTATGAATATTCTCTTCGGTCCCCCCAGAAATCGCGACGATTGCGACAGAATGATGTCCCTTTTCTTCTCCAAGGAAGGAAAGCATATCGTGTGCGGAGGTACGACCTCTACCATCGTTTCCAAATTTCTCGGCAAGCCTCTGAGGGCAAGCCTCAACTTCGAGCGAAGCGATATTCCGCCTACAGCGGAGATCGAAGGTGTTGACCTTGTAACCGAAGGCGTTATCACCGTCAACCGAGTTCTGACCTATGCTAAAGACTACCTCGAAGAAAATTCTCACTACGAAGAGTGGAGCATGAAACGCGACGGAGCGTCTCTTATAAGCCGCCTTCTCTTTGAAGAAGCCACGGACATTAACTTCTTCGTCGGACGTGCCGTGAACCCCGCCCACCAAAACCCCGAGCTTCCCATTAACTTCAATATCAAGATGAATCTTGTTGAGGAGCTGACTGCCTGCCTCAAAAAGATGGGTAAGCGCATTAAGGTAAGTTATTTCTGATTCTTACCCATAAAACGAAATTTGATCGGAGACTCACATGAGAAAATTTGATACCAAAGTACAGCATCTTAAATACAAGATTCTGAGAGAAGTTGCGCGCCATGCGTGGAATGACTCGCTTCTCACACATATTCTTGATATACCGAAGCAGATTTTCCCCGGTCCCAAGCCCACAATGAGATGCTGTGTATATAAGGAAAGAGCAGTTGCCGCAGAGAGAGTAAAGCTTGCAATGGGAGGAGACCCCGAAAACGATAATATTATCGAGGTTATCGAGATCGCCTGCGACGAATGTCCCGTAGGCGGTTATGAGGTAACAAACGCCTGCCGCGGATGTCTTGCTCACCGCTGCGAGGACGTTTGCAAAAAAGGTGCTATTACCTTTGACGCAAACCACGTTGCCCACATTGACAAGTCGAAGTGTGTTGAGTGCGGTGCCTGTGCCAAGGTCTGCCCTTACACCGCTATCGTCAGCCGTAAGCGCCCCTGCCAGAGCGCTTGTAAGATCAACGCTATCTCCATTGACGAGAATCTGTCAGCGAAGATCGACAATAACAAATGTATCGGATGCGGCGCCTGCGTGTATCAGTGCCCTTTCGGTGCTATCACAGATAAGTCTTACATAACAAACGTGGTTGAGCTGCTTAAGAATAATGATAAAAACAAGGTCTACGCCGTAGTAGCTCCCTCTATCTCCAGCCAGTTTACCTACGCGAAGCTGGGTCAGGTCATCACAGGCCTCAAGGAGCTTGGCTTCCACACCGTAGTTGAAGCCGCACTGGGCGCGGATATGGTTGCCCTCAGCGAGTCACGTGAGCTTGCGGAAAAGGGATTCCTCACAAGCTCATGCTGTCCCGCATTCGTAAAGTACGTAAAGTCTGCTTTCCCGAAGCTTGAGGAGTATGTTTCCCACAATCCCTCGCCTATGGTAGCAATATCAAAGTATATCAAGGAAACTTCCCCCGGAGCAAAGACCGTATTTATCGGGCCTTGCACCGCGAAGAAATCCGAGGCGAGACTTGAGGGTGCGAGAGACTACGTTGACGAGGTGCTCACCTTTGAGGAGCTTCAGGCACTCTTTGACAGCCGTGACATGGATATTACCACTCTCCCCGAAGGCGTGCTTGATAATGCGTCCTATTTCGGAAGAATCTTCGCCCGCAGCGGTGGTCTCAGTGATGCTGTAGCTCAGGCGATGAAGGAGCAGGGACTTGACACAACGTTTGCTCTGAAGCCCGCCGTATGCGACGGAATCGAGGCTTGCCGTCTTGCTCTGCTGAAGAAGAACAAGAACGTGCTTGATGCCAACTTTATCGAAGGTATGGCTTGTACAGGCGGATGTATCAACGGCGCTGGCTGTCTTACCCACGGTGAAAAGAACAAGTCCGAGGTTGACAAGTACGGAAGAGAAGCTTATGAGAAGACCATCGGCGACGCCGTTTCCTTACTGAAATAACACTATTATTAAAGCTTCCGGATATGACAGCGTTTTCGGGAGCTTTAATTCTGAAAGATTAACACCAAATGTTAAAGAAAGAAGGCAAAATCATGAAAAAACTCGTAAAGTTCTTGTCTTTACTTCTCGCACTTGTCCTCGCTCTCGGTGCTCTCGCATCCTGCGGCGGAGACGACGACGCTGAAGAGACAAAAAAGAAGAAAAAGAAAAAAGATCCGGCCAAGACTACTGTAACCGTACCCGAAACCGTAGACCCAAACCATGACCATCTGTGGGGTGAGTGGGAAGTTACCCGTGAACCTACCTGCGCTGAAGAAGGTATTTCTACCCGCATCTGCGACTGCGGAGCAAGAGAAGAAGCGGAGATAGAAAAGTCCGAGCATACTCCGGGCGAATGGGAAGTAATAAAAGAATCCACAATTACAGAGGAAGGTCTTAAAGTTATCAAATGTACCGAGTGCGGTGAACAGATTGAGACGTTGAGTTTAAAGCTTGAGCCGAAGTGGTCCTACTATGCGGACAAGGCAGGCTATCTCAGCGGATCTTATTCCAATGACGTTATAATCGATGTTACCGGTGAAATCGTATACACTGCTGAAGACGGTGAAGATATAAAAATGTACGCCAACGGATTCTTCATTTCCGAAAAAGGCGGTGTTCAGTACCTTAAAAGTGCAAACGGCAGAGTGATCTGCTCTACCAAGTCTCTTGACATTACAGGCTTCGGTCTGGTGAGAAACTACGTGGATTACAGCCGCTTCTTTGAAGACGGTTATATCTTCGCGTATAAGTTTGAGGAAACTTATTCCGACTCCGTATGCAAGATCGGTATTCTCGGCACTGACGGAGAGTGGATCGTTCCCCTTTCCGAAGATAATCCTATCATTAAGTCAGGAACCAAGTGTACCGAAAAGGAATTCAAAGATCACTTCTACTATTATCTCGGATGCGGTGTACTTGCCCTCAGAGTGTACGAAGGTGAGCAGGACTACGTGCTCTATAATATCGAAGACAATGCCCTGTATGAGTTTACGATTGACGTGTCAAATTTCGACTACATCCTCAAAGAAAAGACCTCATTTAACGACGGTGTTTCCTACAGCAAATCAAACAGTATTCTCTATAAGATAACCGTAAAAGCTGAAGTTGAGACCATTCGTCTCCCCAACGAACCCAAATCCGATACTTATACTGACAAAAACGGTGACTTCTATCTCGTTACCGAATCCGCGATCCTCAAAAACGGAGAAGTTCACAAAGAGCTTGACTACAAGGTATCAAGCGGTGCGTGGATCGGTGAAAACTGCCTTATTATCATCAAAAATCCGTCCGGAAAGAGCTTCTTTACCTACGTAACAAAGGATGGAGAATTCCTCTTTGATCCCGTTGAGTGCAGCGGCGCATACGTCTGCGACGTCAGCGGTATCGGTGCGGGAAGTATCTACACCGACGGTGAGAAGCTGGTCGTTGATGAAAGCGGCAATATCTACTACACAAGCAAAAATGACGAGGCGTACATTTACGTAAATAATGGCGTTGTTATGGAAGAAGTACGCGGTGCATTCTCCAGCGACGAAACCTTTACAGCCATTGACGTAAAGTAAGTATAAATAATTTCACCGAAAACAGAGAAATCCGTCGAGAAATCGACGGATTTCTGTTTGTTGACAAGGTGAAATTAAAAAAAGGCATATAGCCCAAAAAAGCAAAGCGAACCAAAGCGGAGCCTCCCCTCAGTAAGGGGAGG
>JAZUBG010000066.1:0-6794 GCA_045638405.1 Eubacteriales bacterium
CGCGTTTGCGTAGCAAACAGGGGGTCCATTCCGCTTCGTGCGGTTTTAGGTCTACGTTGCGGGAGGAGCGAGCACCTCCCCTACCGGTGTATCAGGCATACGTCTACATAAAAAACGCAATTCAGAATCTCTGCACGGAACCTTTTTCTCACCTTTATTTTGTTGCCGTTGGCAATTCCCCTCTTACTCTTCGCACTCAGTAATCTCAACGGGATACTTGTTTATATCAATTTTACCATGAATTCTTTCACTGTACTCAACATTTGTACGGATGAGCTTCAGCATATGGTTGTTAAGATTACATTTTTCTCTGTCCGCAACTCCGAGAAGCTTTCTGTACAGTGTTTCGTCTACTCTTACTTCAAACGTTACTTTATTTTTCTGTGCCATGATTATCTCCTGTTAAAAAGTCTTAGTTATTTATCGGTTATTATTTTTGGTGTAACTTTCGTTCCGAATGTGCTGTAAAGTATCTCGGACATACGTTCCGTGTCACTTCCGGTAAGGCAGACTGTCACCTTATCTCCTGCATGGAGGGTTCCCTTACGGGATAACAGTCTTGTACCGTAGGGGAGGAGAATATCGGTTGTCTCTCTGCCGTCGGCAAAGGAATTTTCTCCAACCGTAACGGTTACGATATATTCCGTTCCGTCAGATATTCTCCCGGATTTTTTCAGCTTTTCTTCAATAGAAACCTCGGCAAATTCCTTCATGCCGAAAAGTTCCGTCACGATATATGCCGCAACCGTTGCTAAAACAAATGCTGCGACATTGGTACCGCCGTTTAAAACTTCGACCCCGAAGACGATTGCCATAAGCGGCGTTTTTGATGCGGCACCGAGGAAACTTGTCATTCCGAGAGACACCGCAAGGGCGGAAAGTTCCGCGTTCACAACCCCAAGTCTTTGTCCGATCGTGACACAAAACATACCGAGGAGTGCGCCGATGGCAAGGCTTGGTAAAAACGCGCCTCCTGTAACCCCTGCGTTATTGGCTATGATGAAAAGGATAGCTCTGACTGCGAGTACGGCGATCAGCAGCTTCAGTGCCATGCTTCCTGTGATCAGATTCTGTGCGACGTCATGTCCCGAGTCGGAAAAATCCCCCGAAAGACAGCCAAGTGCCGCAGACACAGCGAAAATAACTGCGAATTTTACGGTTGTGGGGATTTTTACACACTTTTTCTTCAAGAAATTGCCGAAAAGAAAGTGAAGCTGTGTGAAACCAACGGCAAAGAGTCCGCATACGATGCCGAGCACAAGGGGAAACCAAAGAGATGTGAAAGGAATGGCTTCGGTCACCGCAACTTCAAACATCGGGTGGGTTCCACCCGTAAGCAGATTCAGGAAATCCAGAGTGCAGTTGCCCGTAAATACTGCCACAGCCGCCATTATCAGCAGAGTGGGGGTTATTTTTTTATGAGCTTCCTCAAGGGCAAAGAGTATACCTGTCAGAGGGGCACCCGTTACTGCCGCAAAGCCCGCGCACGCACCGCTTGTCATTGAGTATCTGTCAATGGCGCTTTCAGCATCTCCGGCAAGGGATGCGGTGCCTTTACCAACGGCAGTGCCGAGGAGAACGGAAGGACCTTCGGTACCGAGAGGTACTCCCGCCGCATATGTAAGGGAAGCGGAAAATACAGTACAAATGATACACCTGAGCCAACGAAGGGTAATGATGTCCCGAAGGACCGCAACAGAAGTTGGAATACCGCCGCCTGCAACGTCAGGTTCCCATTTTACGATGAAAGCTGCGAGGACACCGAGGATTGCCGCGCCGAGGATGACAGCCGGTAAAAGCACAGGCGTTTCTCTGACGGCGGTGAACGCCTTACCCGACAGCATCACAGTGAGTGAAGCCAGACCTTTGAAAAGGTAAACGACGCCTCCCGTACCCACGCCCGTGAGCATGGCGCAGAATATCGGCGGCAAAAACTTTTTTAATCTTTTCAGCATATTTATCTCCGAATATTACTGTTCTTGTCAATCAGTATATCACGAAAAAAACGATTTGTAAAGACATATTAACGTTTGGTTTTTACTATAATATGTTTTTTTGCGTGAAAACAATTATTATGTAACCTTATTATTTTGGCACGAGCCTTATGCCGCCGCAAGTGCACTTTGTAATCCTGCGTCACCGTATATCAGCTCCGTCCATTGGAAAGGATGTCCGCGCTTCGGCTTTGTGAAAGTAAACGCGACGGACAGGGGAGGCGCTTGTATTTGCAAATGTATCGGTATTTGCTTCTTTGCCGATGCCGTCAAAAAAATAACTGCTTCTTCTGCAAGTTTCCGCTTGAAGTTACATCTTATTTATGGTATACTTAAAAGAGTGGCAGAAACGTCTGCCGGAAACCCAAACTGTGCATGAGAAAGGGGCATCCTAATGTCAAGTAAACCTTACGTAATTGCTTTCGCAAATCAAAAGGGCGGTGTGGGAAAGACCACGTCCGCTATAAATATAGCATCCTGCGTTGCAGAAAAGGGGTACCGTGTCCTCATGCTTGACTGCGACCCGCAGGGAAACACCACAAGCGGTCTCGGTATCAATAAAAAGAAGGTCCGCTGTACCATGTACGACGTACTTATCGACGGTGCGGGACCCGAAGAAGCCGTAATCAAAACAAAATTCGCGAATCTCTCCCTCGTTCCTTCAACCATCAACCTTGCGGGAGCGGAATTCGACCTTATGGGAGAAGAGAGACGCGAGAAGCGTATTGTCGAGTTTATCGAAAAGTTAGGCGACTCCTACGATTTTGTTATGATGGACTGTCCGCCGTCCCTCGGTATGCTTACGGTAAACGCTCTTACCGCATCAAACGGAGTTGTTATTCCCATGCAGTGCGAATATTTCGCCCTTGAGGGACTTTCTCAGCTTATGATCTCCGTCAAAAAGGTGAAGGAGAGATACAACTCTTCGCTCAGTGTGTTGGGTATTCTTATTACCATGTACAACGGACGGCTTAACCTTGCGTCTCAGGTGCTTTCCGAGATCAAGCGTTACTACAGCGACAAGCTGTTCTCCACCACAATTCCCCGTAACGTAACTCTCTCCGAGGCGCCGGGATTCGGTGAACCTATAAATTACCACGATAAGTGCTCTAAGGGTGCAAAAGCCTACGGTGACGTTGCCGACGAGCTTATCCGCCGCACTGTCGGATAAATGCAAAATGCAAAGTGCAAAATGCAAAATTCAAAGCAAACGAAATATAACTCAGCTACAAGGCTGAGGGGAGGATATAATGGCAAAAAATAAAGGACTTGGTCGCGGACTTGACGCGATATTTTATGATAATTCCATTGAAGAAGAACAGAAGAGTGAAAAAGGTGTCACAACCATTCGTATTTCAATGATAGAACCGAAAAAGGATCAGCCACGCCGTAACTTTGACAGAGAAGCGCTCGCTTCTCTTGCCGATTCTATCGCGGCTAACGGTGTGCTTCAGCCTATCATCGTTCGCGAGGGTGTAGCGGGTATGTACTCCATCATCGCAGGCGAGAGACGTTGGAGAGCATCCAAGCTTGCGGGACTTTCCGAGATTCCCGCCATCGTCGTAGACGCCGACGAATTTGCGGCGGCTAAGATCGCCATGATTGAAAACCTCCAGAGAGAGGACCTTAACCCCATGGAAGAAGCTCTCGGATACCGTGATCTTATGGAGAACTATTCTCTTACTCAGGAAGCACTCTCAACTCATATCGGTAAGTCAAGAAGCGCTATCGCAAACTCGCTCCGTCTTCTCGACCTCCCTGATGAGGTGCTTGAGCTGATCGCGTCAGGGGAGCTTTCCGCAGGTCATGGACGCACACTTCTCGGTCTGAAGGATAAGGCTCAGATACTCCCCCTTGCCGAGAAAGTCATCATGCGTAACTTGTCCGTAAGAGAGACCGAGGCGGCTGTCAAGGCGGTTAACAGAAAGCTTATCCATGAGCCCGAGGAACCCACCGTACCCGTGGTTGACTACATTGCCGACCTTGAAACGAGAGTTTCAAGCTCCCTCGGCAGACGTTGCAAGATCACAAATACCGCGAAAAAGAAAATGCTCCAGCTTGAGTTTACCGACAACGATGATCTTCAGGCACTTCTCTATGCACTCTGTGGCAAGGAAAGTATCGACGGCTGATGCATTTTCCCGTACGGGCAGGATATAATAATACTAAATAAAACGAAATTTCAGATATGAAAGGAATTACTATGGTAAAGAAGCTCCTCTCTGTCATTTTGTGCGCACTGATGCTCTTCAGTGCTACCTCCTGCAGTCTGCGTGTGGAAAAGCCTCACGATCCGTCTGAGGAGGGCATTGTCCGCGACAACGGAAGCACCGGCAGTTCAGGTGATCCCGATAAGACTCCCGCAGGCGTAAAGCCTGACGGCAATACCGAATCGGGAAGCGAAAACGGTGAGAGTACACCGAATAACGGTACAACGGGTAAGGAAGACACTCCCCGTCCCACCGAAGGGCTTTATTTCCCCACAGATTTCAGCTTCCTTGACGGAATCGACAAGAGCATTCACTTTTCCGACAAGAACCCCGATCCCAAGGACATGGGCGACTGGTATCCCGGTAAAGTTACAAGAGATCTTACTACAGGTGTCGTCACTTACAACTGGGATCGCGCCGCAGATACTCTTGCTCTCGTTGACAAATACGGTGCGATCTACCGCGGAAGCAAGGCAGAAAAGGTTATCTATCTCACCTTCGACTGCGGATACGAATACAGCACAAAGGAAGGCAAATATTCCGTGGGCGTGACAAACATTATCCTTGACACTCTGAAGGAAAAGAACGCCCCCGGCACTTTCTTCGTTACGGGAGATTATCTTAAAAGCGATATTAAGCTGGTAGAGCGTATGCTTAACGAGGGACACATCGTGGGCAACCACACCATGCACCATCCCCGCATGACTACGGTCAGTGCCGAACAGTTTGTGAGTGAGATAAAGGAAGCAAACGACCTCTTGAAAAGTCAGATCCCCTCGGCTCCCGACATGATCTTCTACAGACCTCCGGGCGGTGCTGCTAACGAGTGGACTCTTGCTCTTGCTCACGAGATGGGACTGAAGACCACGTTCTGGTCAGCAACCGAGCCCGATTACGACCCGAACAATCAGCCTGATCCTGCCGTTACTCTGAACAACGACAAGGTTAAGCTTCACAACGGCTGTGTTTACCTTTTGCACGCGGTGTCCATTACCAATGCTGAGATCCTCGGTGAGTTTATCGATTACGTCCGTGCTGAGGGGTACGAGATCAGACCTCTCAGTGAATTTGTGAGATAACTTTGATAATTATGAAAATAAAATTTTTAGCATTGGTACTTTGCCTTGCGTTTGCCGTACAGCTTTCCTCCTGTGCCGGGAGTGGTGATGCTCCCGTGGGCGTCGGACGTGACGAGGTGACGGGCACAGAGGATGTTATGGGAACTACCGCGGGTACCGAGAATAATGACGGTCCCGGAAGTACCCACGGTCCGGAACAGCTTCCGAACCACAACGGCTATGCGTCCTACTCGGGAAGCGAGGCTGAGGGGAACCTCACCTATATCACCCACACGGGTAAGGTGCTGACGGATTTTTCAGCTTTCGACGGTCTGGGACGTGACTTTTTCTCCGACACTTCTGACAAAACCAACGGTTCATGGTATTGCGGTGTCACCGTACGCGACGAGGCGACGGGCAAGGTAACCGTGAAGTATGACAGAGCGCCTGACGTTTTCGAGGCACTTGAAAAATACGGTTCTGTCTACCGCAAAAACGAAGACGAAAAGGTTATCTACATCACTTTCGACTGCGGATACGAGGACAAGAACGGTTATACCGATGAGGTCCTCGACGTACTGAAGGAAAAGGGCGTTAAGGCATCCTTCTTCCTCAACGGCGCGTTTATCAAGGAAGCGCCCCATCTGGTTAAGCGAATGCTTGACGAGGGACACATCGTCGGTAACCACGGCAACAACCACAGGGTCATGTCCCATCTTTCTTTAGAGGAATTCTTCTACGAGATCGAATCTAACAATGAGCTTCTTCAGGAGGCAGTACCCGGTGCGCCTTATATGAAGTATTTCCGTCCTTCCTACGGTTCATGCTCACCGTGGGACATGGCGATGTATCAGGCGATGGAGCTTGAAAACGTGCTCTATTCATGGGCGTATTACGACTACAACGCCAACGAACAGCCTACACCTGAGTCAGCGCTTGCCAAGATGAAATCGGGACTCCACAACGGAAGCGTTCTTATGCTTCATACCGTGGGTGAGACTAACGCACTGGTACTCGGTGACTTTATCGACTACGTGCGATCAGAAGGCTTTGAGATACGTAACATCGACGAGTGACGGTGGACTTTTTCAGCGTATTATCAGAAATAATCTCCGTGTTCTGACGGGTAAGACCATGACGAGCACGGAGATTTGTGTGTGTAACCGATACAATATAAAAAACTCGAATATTTTTTAAAAAATATTAAAAAAGGTATTGCATTTTTTAAAAAAATGTGGTATACTATTGCTCGTCCGTGAGTGGACAACTGAATATCCCGTAGGCGGGACGGTCACATGGAAAGGTGGCTGAGCTGGTCTAAGGCGCACGACTGGAAATCGTGTAACGGCTAATACCCGTTCGAGGGTTCGAATCCCTCCCTTTCCGAAAAAGAAAAAGGAACGCAACAGCGTTCCTTTTTCTTTTTCGGAAAGATTCGAAAGGGATTCGAAAGGGGTTTGCCGCATCCGGTACGGGCGGCAAAACACGTCAGTGTTTTCCCCGTGGGTTTAGTCTGTGTTCGCACTACTGCT
>JAZUBG010000067.1:0-1557 GCA_045638405.1 Eubacteriales bacterium
GCTTCCGATAACAGACTCAATATCATTTCTCATCAAAACCTGCTCTATGGTTTCCTTACTTATCAAAAAAACACCTCCTTCCGAAATTCATTTAAATATACGATTATTATTCAAAAAACACTTTTTATTTTATAAAATTAACAAGAAAATTCTTCCCCGAGCACTGAAATGTCTGCTCTGCCCGAGGTTGCCTCGGTAAGTTCGAGCGTAAGGGCATCCAGCTTATCCTTCTGAATACTTCCAAGAAGAGTTACGCCTGTGTCATAGCTTGTATCCTCGGTTCTGAATCCAATATCGGATAGTATTGCTGTAATTTTCCCGTAATCCGAATAACTAACACCAATCTGCAAGGTTGAATAGATGTCGTATCTGATGATCTCTGCGGCTTGAAGAGCGCCAAGCGCTGAACTTGTATAAGCATGCACAAGACCGCCTGTTCCGAGAAGAGTTCCACCAAAGTACCTGGTGACAACGATCACCGTATCTGTGCATCCGTTCTTGCGGATTATATCAAGAACAGGCATTCCTGCCGTTCCCTGAGGTTCGTGATCGTCGGTAAACCGCATTGTCGAGTTTTCACGCAAAACGTAAGCATAAACGTGATGCCTTGCATCGGGATACTGTTTTTTCACCGAGTCGATAAAGGCAAGTGCTTCTGCCTCGGTGGAAACGGGACATGCCTGTCCGATGAATACGGACTTTCTGTCCTCATATTCAAACCTGGATCGATGCTTTACGGTAATATAACTCTGCATAGCCTTATTCCATGGCAATATACTTGCCGTAAACGCCCCTTCCTCTTTCATCAAGTATTACATCCACCGAAATTCCATCATTCTCGTACTCAACGTTGCTAACTGTATAGTTGTCGTAAAGAATACTCAACTTTGACTGATCGGAATAAGGAATCAAAAGATGGTATTTCTTTTTAAAGCGATGAATGGTGTCCTCAATAAGAGATAACAATTTGGTTATTCCCTTCATACTGACACCCGAAAGAAACACTGTATTCTCAGTATCGACGGTTTCGATATCCCCGTCAAGAAGATCGCACTTGTTGTAGATGTAAATAATAGGCTTATCGCCTGCACCGAGATCTTCAATTACCTGCTTTGTCACTTCGATATGCTCAGCGACCTCAGGATCTGTAACGTCTGAAACGATTAATAAAACGTCTGCATAAACCACCTCGTCAAGAGTTGATTTAAATGCTTTGACAAGATGATGCGGAAGCTTTCTGATAAAACCAACCGTATCTGTTAATAATACGCTCTCACCGCAAGGCAATAGGAGCTTTCTGGTGGTAGGATCAAGCGTTGCAAAAAGCTTGTCCTCTGAAAGAACACCTGCGCCTGTCAATGCATTAAGAAGCGTAGATTTGCCTGCGTTCGTGTAGCCTACAAGAGCAAGCTTGGAAAGTCCGCTTCTGTCACGCTGCGCACGCATTACTGCACGGTTATGCTCCATTTCCTCAAGTCGCTTTTCAAGAGCATATACCTTTTCCTTCATATGTCTGCGGTCGCTCTCAAGCTTTGTCTCACCGGGACCTCTTGTACC
>JAZUBG010000068.1:0-2008 GCA_045638405.1 Eubacteriales bacterium
CTCTCAACAAGTGCCGTGTGTCTGTCGGTGATGCCGGGAGCGAAGAAGTTATTCTCTGCATACTCCTTCCAAAGCGGAATATCATAGCGACCGTCACGGGTGCAAGCACCATGCATTTCAAGGTCTGCTTCGTCCATAACGTAGATACCGAATTTATCACAAAGCAGATAGAATTCGGGGCTGTTGGGATAGTGAGATGTTCTGACTGCGTTAACATTCAGTTCCTTCATCAAGTGAATATCCTTTGCAAGATCTTCAAGGCTTACGGTCGCGGCGGTCTCACAGTTAAAGTCATGTCTGTTTACGCCTTTGAGCTTCACAGGATTGCCGTTGATCTTGAACACCTTTCCATCGATGCTTACTTCGCGGAATCCGATGCTTTCTTCAATCTTTTCACCGTTTGCATGGATTTCAAGCGTATAAAGATTAGGCTTCTCAGCCGTCCAATGCTTTGCTCTCGGATGAACGATTTCAGTCTTCATACCGGCAGGAACGATGACGCTGTTATCTTCGAAAAAAAGCTTTACATCCACTTTGCTCTCATTTGTAAATGCGAGTATGCCGTCGCTACCCGACAGTTTCGTTTCAATCTTATAATCGGTTATATGCTTTTCGGGACGGGTGAGCAGATATACGTTTCTGTAAATACCCGAGAAACGGAATTTGTCCTGACATTCGAGATAAGTGGAAATGCACCACTTGAGAACGAGAACATCGATGGTGTTCTCGCCATTTTCTACGAGCTCGGTTACGTCAAACTCACTTGTTGCGTGAGAGATCTGGGAATAGCCTTTGAACTGACCGTTTACGTAGAGATAAAATGCGGAGTCAACGCCTTCAAAGTTAATGTAATATTTCTCGCCTTGCTTCTTTTTCAGATTGAAGGTGCGGCGGTAATGCCAGCACGGATTCTCATAAGGAAGGTGCGGAAGCATAACCGGGAAAGGATATCTCGTATTCAAATACTGAATGTGGTCATATCCGTGCATCTGAACACACGCCGGAACAGGAATTCTGTCTTCAAGCTTTTCATTGACCTCAAAGTCCTCAATATGATCATGCTTTTTGATCTGCCATACACCATCGAGCGACATAAAACGAGAGCTTGATGTGCGGTCCTGAATACCATGCTTGGTTCTGATGACGTCTTTTTCAGCGAAAGGAATATAGTAGCTTCTATGAGGAGTAGTGCCTATACGTTCGAATCTTTCGTACTCTTTCATTTAATTTCTCCTTATACATTACCGTATACGTCCGGTACCGACTTGTCTTCTCTGTCAGCAAGAAGCTTTTTGTTTGCCTTTTCAACGCGCAGGAAAACGAGAAGGAATCCGACAGCCGCACAGAGAATCACAGGCAACCACAAATAAAGGAAGTTCAGCATGCCAATAGTAGCAGCATTCTGTGTAGCTGCGTTCTCAACGTAGCCTGTCGCATCAAGAAGCCAACCACAGATAGCAGTGCCAAGCGCACCGCCGAGCTTGAGACCAAGAGAGGAGCAGGAATACATCATACCGTCAAGGCGGTGACCGGTCTTAAGAGTCGTATGCTCGGAGCAGCAGGCGATGAGTGCGTTAAGGTCGCCCTGCAAAGGAGCAATACCGATTGTAGAAACAGCAGTAAATGCAAGCATCAGAGGAAGGCTACCCATATAGGCTGCTACCATAACGCCGACTCTTCCTGCTGCGGCGATTACATAGCCCCATATGTTGAGCTTATACATACCACCGAGCTTCTTAATGACAAAGGGCAAGACAGTAAGAGCTACGACCATAGTAATGTTGATAGCCAAAGACAAATCGCTGAACAACTCCTCGTTGCCGAGGATATATTTGGCGTAGTATGTGCCCATACCGATAACGGATGCATAAAGCTGTGTCAGAATATAGCTGCCACAGATAATAACGTAGTACTTATTTTGGAGAAGAATCTTAAAGGACTGAATGAAAGTGAGCTTATGCTCCTCTTTTCTTTCTTCTTCCATACCCTCATCAGCTTCGGGAAGCTC
>JAZUBG010000069.1:0-8219 GCA_045638405.1 Eubacteriales bacterium
GGGACGACCACCCTGTTTGCTCCGCAAACCCAGGGTCGCCCCTACAGGATAGCTTGGAATATCGCGAAGCGACAAAAGTAACGTGAGGATTTAATCTTACGTTACGGGAGGAGCGAGCCCCTCCCCTACGGAGTAGACAAATAATATCGCACAGCGAAAGAGGTAATGAAAATCAAAAGCGAACGTAAGAAGATAATCATAACATACGGATATACCATAGAGATCTGCGTATCCGTTAATCTTTGTTCACAGGCTCGGGAAGTTCCTCTTCCGAAATTTCCTTAGGCTCTTCCGCTTCAACGGAAGCGGAGTCATCAAGGTCAACTGCAGCTTCCTCAAGAACCTCTGCGCTCTCCGCAGAGATAGCTCTGAGCTTCTTTCTGCCGAGAATTATAAACGGCAGAATGATGATCGCAAGAAGAACTACGCTTCCTGCCACGGTGCAAGTGATGATAAACTCACCACCCGATTTTTTCGGGAGAATTTCTTCTTTTACGTGATTTTTATCGTTTTTACATACGAATTTGCGGGAACCTTCTGCAAAATAATCAGGCTCGGTGACCGTCTTGCCTTCACCGTAGTCGTGCCCGATCTTCGATAAGATCTGTTCTTCAGTGAAACCGCATACCGTACAGACTTTACGTCTCAGACCGTCTTCTTCGCAGGTAGGAGTACGGTCGATCTTCAGCTCCGTTTTGTGAGGCGGTACCTCTATGTTCTCGGAAACAACGTCTCCGCAATTCTTACAGACGTACTCCTTCGTACCGTCGGAAGCACAGTTTAAAGCTTCGTCTCCCGATACGTAATCGTGTCCCTCGGCAGGATGGGGGACCTCATACGAGTCGTCGCATGACGTACAGCGATACACTTCCCGGCCGTTTACAGTACAGCTTTTGGGAGTCGAGGTAACAACCGTATAAACGTGAGGATCTCCCGGCGTTATTACCTCGTTTACATAGCCGCAGACGGAGCATCGCTCTTTGAAAATACCGTCGTTTCCGTGGGAAGCTTCGGTATTTGTCACCGTCACCATAATGTGACCGGGAGAGGATACCGTTTCCGTCTGAGTGTGGGTTTTCACTCCGTTCAGCCCTTTTTCGCTGAGATTGCGCGAAATTTGACATTCACGGTACACGTATCCGTCGGACGTGCAGGTCACCTTGCGAGAATCAACCGTCCACAAGTGAGCGTTGGGGGCGAGGTGAGTCTTCGTCACGTTCCGTCTGTGACCGCAAACGGTACACTTTTCGCTCTCAACCCCTTCAAGGCAACAGTTTGCCCGTCTGTCCGTGGATTTTTGGTACGTGTGGGTGTGTCCCGTGAAATATTTGATTATTGCTTCTGCTTCCGCTTCCGCAAGGAGCTTCAAACCGTTCTCTGAGTCGCAGAAAGCGAGGTCACTTTTGTTTGAAAGATAGGCGTGCTCCACGATGATGGCGGGGAAGCCGAGTTTTGTACCCCATGAGATCATGCTGTAGTAGTCGGAAACTCTCTGAGACTTCACGCCGGGAACATCCCAGCCAAATTCCTCGTTCCAGTAGTACACACCGCGGGAGTCTCCCGTGTCGCGTTCCTTCTTGACGCCGCGATTTTTAAGACCGCACTTCTTGGAGATGGAATCTAAAATAGAGTTTGACAGCGTGTCGGGTGACCACTCGTCAAGAACGCTTGCAAGCACCTCAACTCCTTGAGTTTTAGCAGCGTTATACGCGGTGCTGTTGAAGTGGACACTGATAAGCAGGTCTGCGTTCGCCTTGTCTGCAACCAGTGCGCGCTCAAGGTACTTCTTATATTCGCTTCTCTCTCTCGTGAGGATAACCTTAAAATTCCCGTTGGCTTCAAGCTTCGCTTTAAGCAGGAGAGCCACGTCGTAATTGTACTCCGACTCATATCTTGTACCAACGTCGGTTCCGGGGTCGTGACCTCCGTGACCGGGGTCAAGTACGACAGTGTACACCTCTTTGCCGTCGGCTGACACGGAAAGTGTCAAAGCAGTCAGCAAAACCGCGGCAAACAGGATGAAAAACAGTTTTTTTGCCATCGCTTACTGAATTTCTTCGATCTTAGCGAGGTCGTAAGGTGTGTTCTGATATACGAAATAATTGAGCCAGTTGGAGAAAAGCAGGTGAGCGTGAGCACGCCATGTGTTCTTCGGTGTTTCCGTGGGATCGTCGTTCTTGAAGTAGTGGCGGGGAACCTTGGGGTTAAGTCCTCTTGACACATCGCGCTTGTACTCAAGCTTCAGAGTCTCCGCATCGTATTCGCTGTGGCCGGTAACGTAGAGAAGTCTGCGCTTCTTGGAAGCTACGATGTAGATACCCGCTTCTTCGGACTCAGCGAGAATATCGAGCTTGCCCGTAGCCTCGATGTCCTCACGTCTCACCTCGGTGTGACGTGAGTGGGGCGCGGCAAATTCCTCGTCAAAGCCGCGGAGAAGAGGATGTGCGGGCATAAGATTCTTATGAGTGAACACGCCCGACATCTTTTCATTGAGCTTATACTTCTTAACGCCGTAGTGGTAGAAGAGACCTGCCTGAGCCGCCCAGCAGATATGGAGGGTGGAATAGACGTTCTTCTTTGACCAGCGCATGATTTCGCAGAGCTCATCCCAGTAGTCAACGTCGTCAAACTCAAGGTTTTCAACGGGAGCACCGGTGATGATGAGACCGTCGAATTTTTCTTCCTTAACGTCGCTGAAGTTGCGGTAGAAGGCTTTCATGTGCTCTTCGGGAGTGTTGGTGGATTTATGTGTCTCCATTGTGAGAAGGGTGATGTCGATTTGAAGGGGAGTGTTGGAGAGAACGCGAACGATCTGCGCCTCGGTGGTGATCTTGGTGGGCATAAGGTTGAGAATAGCCACCTTCAGAGGACGGATATCCTGAGAAGCGGCTCTGCCCTCATCCATAACGAATATATTCTCCTCTGTCATCATATCATAAGCGGGAAGATTTTTCGGAATTTTAATAGGCATAGTATAAATTCTCCTTTGAATAAATGCAAAACTTTGAATAAGTGCAAAATGCAAAATGCAAAATGCAAAATTGATGTAGCTTTTCGCGGTGCGAAAAGCGGGATTTTATCGAATACTTTGACATAGGCTCTCCCCTTGGGAGAGCTGTCAGCGTCAGCTGACTGAGAGGGGGGAGCAAATGCCGAATGGCATTTGCAATGCAAAATGCAAAATGCAAAGTGCAAAATGAATTGGAAGCGTTATAATACATGGTAGGGGAGGATTCCATATCCTCCCGTTCGTGTAGGTTTAGCCTTATGATCGCGGTATCTCCTCATCCGTCGGTTTCACCGACACCTTCTCCGCTGGAGAAGGCTAATTTATCTCCGCACGCGATCTCTTCTTCTCTTGTCTTTTGTTGCCGAAGCAAAAACATAAACCTTTTTCTCACCTTTCTTTTGTTGCCGAAGGCAACAAAAAGAAAGGGTTAGCCAATGGAAGAGCAATTCACTTTGTGAAGTGCGGAAACATTCAGGCGTACTACTTGGCTATGCCAAGTAGGGAGATTGGTTTCTTCATAGATGAACGTGAGGATTTAACCTTACGTTGCGGCGGGAGCAAGCCCCCGCCCTACGGTAGATTGAGAACATCGTTCACCGATAGATATTCCCGTACCGCCTTTTTTTGGCGTTTCGGGGAGAAGTACACGTACCCCTCCCCAAAAAATCGGATTATTGTGTTTTTATAGCCTATGGACGGTATCTCTTTACCTCATCCCAAAGCTTGTTGTAAATATCACGGGTCTTAGCGTCCATATCGTGATAATACTGTACTTTCGGCATATCCTCCTCAGCAGGATATAGGATCTCATTTCCGTAGAAAGTGTAGTTTTCGTTACTCGTTACCGCAGTATTGGGTGATGCATAACAGATATATTCCGCATTTGCAAGTGCAACCTCAGGCTCAAGCATAAAGTTTATAAACAGCATCGCCGCTTCGTAGTTCTGACATGATTTAGGTACACACATAGCATCAACGAAAATGTTCGTGCCTTCCTTGGGGTAAACAAACTCAAGATCAGGATTTGTTTCCTTCATTGTGAAGTAATCTCCCGCATAGTAAGGCGCGATGGCAGCGTTGCCGCCTTCCATTTTGTTGAATATCTCATCCATAACACGTCCCTGAAGTACGTGTGCCTGATCCTTCAGCTTATCGGCTGCCGCACGCCACTCTTTTTCGTCTGTGGTGTTCAGATCAATGCCGAGAAGAAGCTGTGCGATGGCAAATGAGTCACGGGGATTGTTGAAGGTGAGAATTTCATCCTTGTACTTTTCGTCCCACATAATGCTCCAGCTGTCAGGCTTTTCCTTAACGACTTTGGAGTTGTAGATAAGTCCCACCATACCTACGTTATAGGGAACGGTGAATTTGTTTTCTGTGTCATAAAACAGATTCTTGTACTGATCGTCAACGTATTCGATATTGTCGATCATACTGAAATCCAGCTCACGCAGCATTCCCTCGTTCATCAGTCGGTGGATCATGTAATCCGAGGGGATAATAACGTCAATGGCGCTTCCGCCGGTGGTCATCTTCTTATACAACTCTTCATTTGAAGAGAAGGTATTATAGTTGACCTTGATTCCCGTGAGACGCTCGAATTCTGCTTCAACGTCAAGGGAACCTTCGCTTCCGTCAGAGATATATTCACCCCAGTTGTATACGTTCAGCGTTGTTCCCGCATACTTTGAAAGTCCGGTTGACGAGTCAATAAAGTAGTTACCTTCCACGTGAACACCGTCGCTTTTTCCGCTTCTGCCCAGCAGGAATCCTGCGGGAACAAGGGAAATGAGAAGGGTTACGCATACCGCGATGGCGATACGGCGGGGGACGGGAGACTCTTTCTTTTTATTACGCTTGCGGCTGCTTTGTACGTCGTCCTTGTTGCCAAAGAGATTTGACAGAATGAGCAGAAGCAGTACAACGATAAATATAAGGGAAGACAGAGCGTACATATTGGGTTTAACGCTCTTTTTTGTCATAGAGAAGATCATCAGCGGCAGAGTGTTGAAGCCGGAGCCGGTGTAATAGCTGATGATAAAGTCATCAAGGGAGAGGGTGAACGCCATGATAAATCCCGAGAGGATTCCGGGGAATATCTGGGGAAGAACTACCTTGAAAAATGCCTGAAGAGGCGGACTTCCCAGGTCCATAGCCGCTTCTGACAGATTCTTGTCTGTCTGACGTATTTTAGGGAGTACGTTTAGGATAACGTATGGTAAGTTAAAGGTAATATGGGCGATGAGCATCGTCCAGAAGCTGAGGGAGTTGACGATACCGAGGATACGACCAACGAAAACGAAAAGGAGCATCATTGATACACCCGTTACGATCTCGGGGTTGGTCATAGGGATATTTGTTACCGTCATAACGGTGTTTTTAACTCTCTTACGTCTGAGAGTTGCGATACCGATCGCAGCCGCAGTACCGAGAACGGTAGCAATAACGGCGGAGCTCACAGCCAGAATAAGAGTATTTTTCAGTGCCTCAACAGTAGCGCTGCTGGAAAACAGCTCACGATACCAACGGAGAGAAAATCCGGATATAACGGAAGTACTCTTGGATTCATTAAAGGAGAAGAGCACCATAACGAGAAGCGGTGCATAAAGCATTATGTAAACGAGGCACGTAAACACGTTACCGAGAGTGTTTTTCTTCATATTATAATTTCCTCGTTTCCGTCAGAGAATCGGTTAAGTATCGCCATACTTATAATAACGAAAATCATAAGAACAAATGACAGAGAGGAACCAACGTTCAGACCGTTTTCGGTATACTTGATCTTCTGCTCGATAACGTCACCCACAAGCATGGTGTCGATACTTCCAAGCTTTTGAGCAATATAGAATGTGGAGATACAAGGCACGAAGACCATAGTGACACCGGACACAACTCCGGGTATGCTTAAGGGAAGGATAACACGGCGGAGCTTTGAGAAGGCGTTGCTTCCCAGATCCTCCGCGCTCTCAAGGAGGGAAGTGTCGATCTTCGACATTACTGTGTAGATAGGCAGGATCATATAGGGCAGATAGTTATATATCATACCGAATATAACCGCACCGGGAGTACCGATCATGTCGGCGGGAGGGATACCCACAGCACTGAGGATGTTATTAATAAGACCGTTTCTTTCAATGATGTTCATGAGAGAATAGGTACGGATAAGCAAATTCATCCACTGAGGTAACATAACCAGCATCATCATGATCCTCTGAGAAGACGGACCTTTTCTGCTCATAACGTAAGCGAAAGGATAAGCTATGACGAGGCTTATGACCGTTGCCACAAGGGAATATACGATGGAAATAAGAAACACGTCGCCGTAGTTCTTAAGCTCAACAATGTTGTCGAAGGTAAACTTACCGTTACCGTCGGTGAAGGCATAATACGCCATCATCATAACGGGGACGATGATAAATATTACTGCCCAAAGATAGTAGGGACAGGCAACGAGGGTACTGCCGAGAGATTTTTTCTTCATTCTTCAGTATCCTCCGTTTCCTCCTCGGAGGTTTCCTCTTCCTCTTCGTCTTCCTCATCGTAGGGATTGCTCAGTTCTTCAAGCTCGTCGCTGTATGAGCTGTAGTCGCCGTAGAGACCTGAGTATTCACTCTTCTTCATAATATGGATAGCATCGGGTTCAACATAAAGTCCTACGTTTTCTCCCTCGTGGTGCTCGTCGGTGGTCTGGATCATCCACTTAAAGCCGCGAACGTCAACGATTATCTCAAAATGCACGCCTCTGAAGGTGACGGAGGTAACGACACCGCGTACCATGCCGCGGTTGGTGGATACGATGTCAACATCCTCGGGACGTACGACAACGTCAACCTCCTCGCCGGGGGCAAAGCCCGAGTCAAGGCACTTGAAGGTGTGACCTGCAAAGGTAACCTCGTAGTCTTCCTTCATTACGCCGTCGATGATGTTACTTTCACCGATAAAGTCGGCGACGAAGGCGTTTTTCGGCTCGTTATAGATGTCAATGGGAGTACCGATCTGCTGGATCTTACCCTTGTTCATGACAACGACGGTGTCGGACATGGAGAGGGCCTCCTCCTGATCGTGAGTAACGTATATAAAGGTGATACCCAGCTGCTGCTGGATGTTTTTAAGCTCTTTCTGCATATCCTTGCGGAGCTTAAGGTCAAGAGCCGCGAGAGGCTCGTCAAGGAGAAGCACCTTAGGCTTCAGAACAAGGGCGCGGGCAATGGCAACTCTCTGCTGCTGACCGCCGGAGAGCTTGGTAACGCTTCGCTTTTCAAATCCTGCAAGACCCACGAGAGCGAGCATTTTGGTAACTTCCTCTTCGATGAACGCCTTGGGGAACTTGCGGACACGGAGACCGTAAGCGATATTCTCGAAAACGTTCAGGTGCGGGAAGAGGGCGTAACGCTGGAAAATGGTATTGACCTCTCTTTTATAGGGAGGTACGCCGTCCATATCCTTAGAATCAAAAAACACCTGTCCCTCGTCGGGCTCGATAAAGCCGGCGATAATACGGAGAGTGGTGGTTTTTCCGCAACCGGAAGAACCTAAAAGCGTGACAAATTCCCCGTCGCGGATATACAGCGACAGGTCGTCAAGTATTTTCTCTCCGTCAAAGGAGACGGTGATATTTTTAAGTTCGATAAGATGTTTTCTGTTAGTCATTTTTTTGCATCCCCCTTTGCGGCAAAAGACCGCGTATAGCCGTATTACAGCTCTGCGCCGCCTCACTCCCGGCTTATCGCAGCCCCCGCAAAGAGTGTGTTACAAAACGCGGCGTGCGCCGTGTTTGCAGCTGCGATTTCACTGTCAAGCAGGGTTTTCTCATGGGAAAACTGCCGAGCGTGAACATCATAAATATTAGGTTTTGGGACAAGTCTCGCATTAGCTCCGTTTCCACTGACAAGAAACGTGAGAGTTTCAAGAGACAATGTCTTTGACGTTTTGATTTTCCGACGAACCTTTTGCATTCGACGGAAATGTCAGCACAGATGCAAAAATCGTGCAAATTTTGTTATAATTAGTGCAATTATAATAGTACAATATTTTTTAGGTTTTGTCAATATATATATGAAAAGAAGTTAGACACAGACGAAGTCTGTGTTTAAATGCAAAATGCAAAGTGCAAAATACAAAATTGATGTGGCTTTTCGCGAGCGAAAAGCGGGATTTTACTCGGATACTCTGACATAGGCTCTCCCCACAAGTCGGATCGTAGCCATGT
>JAZUBG010000070.1:0-14931 GCA_045638405.1 Eubacteriales bacterium
CGCTTCTGAGAGGTGTGCAGTCAGCGAACTTGTCAACGTTTCTGCCGCTCTTGGATCCGAAGTTTTCAAACACCTTGAAGGGAGCGTCGGTCGTGAGACAGTTTACATTCATGATACCCGTCTGCTTGATAACGTGGTGAGAATAGTTATCCTTGTTAATGGTAACCGCGATCCTATTGGGAGTGTTAGTAACCTGAGAAACGGTGTTTACGATAAGACCGTTGTCTCTTGTTCCGTCGTTTGAGGTAACAACGTAGAGACCGTAACCGATCTTGTAAAGAGCGTTCATGTCGCTCTTATCTGCGCCCTCGCCCCTCACTGCGATGTACTCACGGCAAAGCTCCTCTGCAAGCGCATCGATAGCCTTTCTGCTGTCGTCGCTGAGAGCGGACTTGATCGTAACCGTGGTGTCTGCAAAGGTAAGATTCTTTGAACCTTCAAGCATTCCGCGCATAACCTTTGCGGCAGTGGGTGCCCATGAGCCGTTCTCGATAAACGCAACTGTGCGCTTCTGATAGCTTCTCTCTGTGAGAGCGTGGATGAACGTGTTCATAAAGGGGAAAATACCTGCGTTATAGGTAGTGGACGCAAGAACCAGCTTGCCGTAGCGGAAAGCGTCCTCAACAGCCTCTGCCATATCACATCTTGCAAGGTCGTTTACTACGACCTTGGGACAACCGTTCATACGGAGCTTTTCGGCAAGAAGCTCAACTGCCTTCTTTGTATTACCGTAAACAGAGCAGTAAGCGATCATGATACCGTCGGACTCAACTTCATAGGAAGACCAGATGTCGTAAAGGTTGATGTAGTATCCCAGATTCTCGGTAAGGATAGGTCCGTGGAGAGGACAGATCTTCTGAATATCAAGTCCGGCTGCCTTCTTAAGAAGCGCCTGAACCTGTGCGCCGTACTTTCCAACGATACCGATGTAGTAACGGCGAGCCTCGCAAGCCCAGTCCTCGTCAGCGTCAAGCGCGCCGAACTTTCCGAAACCGTCTGCGGAAAAGAGGACCTTGTCAGTGCTGTCATAGGTCACGATAACCTCAGGCCAGTGTACCATGGGAGCTGTAACGAAGGTGAGGGTATGTGTACCGAGTGAGAGAGTATCACCCTCGCCCACAACGAGACGGTTATCCGCGAAATCGGTGCCAAAGAAGTTCTTCATCATAGCGAAAGCTTTTGCGGAAGAAACAACAACGGCTTCGGGATAGGTGTTTACAAAATTCATAATATTTGCGGAGTGATCGGGCTCCATATGCTGAACGATAAGGTAATCGGGAGCCTTGCCACCGGTAACGTCGCGGATATTGTCGAGCCACTCATGAGAGAATCTGCCGTCAACGGTGTCCATAACGGCGATCTTCTCGTCCATGATAACGTAAGAATTGTACGCCATGCCGTTCGGCACTACGTACTGACCTTCAAAAAGGTCGATGTCGCGGTCATTAACGCCCACGTAGCGAATGTCGTTTGTAATAAACATAATGTCATATTCCTTTATATATAAATTTACACAGTAAATAATTGGGACAAGTACCCGAAAATTATTCGTTTTCGGATAAATTCCCATCTATTTGATTATAGTATGGGTAAAAAACTTTGTCAAGGAAAATATTTTTTGAGGATATACTATAGTAAATGAACTTTAGATGGGGGCTTGTCACATCAACAAAAATGGAGTTTTGAGCAAAAAGCCTCAAAATTCCATATACTGATGTTTTACAAATGAAATTATTTTATATTTCCCTTTGCTATATTATCTTGAATAATTTTATCAGTTACTTCAAACAGTTTTTCAGAGCCTAATTTTGTTTTTCTTTGTCTTTTATATATCTGTTCAGAAGTAACATTATGGTCTCGCCAATCACCGCCATCGTTACTGTTATTCAATATCAGAGGTTGAAGATTATCCATTGCATGAGCAAATCTTGCCTCTGCACTTTCATTTTTTTCAAACTCATCAAACAATGATATTAGATCTTCTTTTTGTTCTTTAGGAAGAATGGAAAATATTCTCTCTTTCGCTTCATCTTCCCGTGATTTCTGAGAAGACAGCTCTGCTTCATCATAAGCATAGGTGTCACCGGCATCTATTTCAACAATATCATGAATTAAACACATGACCATAACTTTTGCTATATTTATTTCATCATTGGAATACTCTTTAAGCAAATAAGCCATAATCGCCATATGCCAAGAATGTTCTGCATCATTTTCATTTCTGCCATTTAAGGACAAATGAGTTTGTCTGAATATATTTTTCAATTTATCTATTTCCAAAACAAAGGATAATTGTTTTTCAATGCGATCATTCATATTAATCTCCATTCAGCCTGCGAACACGAATATGCATGGCAGACAAAAATCGGTATGTTGTTTTTTTAGCGTTTGTTTACACGTGAAACAGACTCTCTTTAGTCTGAAGCTGTTGCATATTTCACGCTGTCATCTCTAAGTATTTAATTGTGCGTATTATTTTATCACAAATCATCTTATATGTAAATAAGCATAAACAAAAAATAGTCTTCTGAATATAAAAGCATATCAAAGCCCTCGTGTTTCAAAGCAAACTTCAACATTATTTTCAATAATTCATAAAAACGCCCATCATTTTTCAACACATGAGGAATTCACGTAATTTTACGAAGATTTAACACAAAAGGTACTTTAGATATAACTTTACCGCAGTATAATTCTGCCGTAAAATAAATAACAAAGGAGATTCCCCGGTATGCGGCGCATACGGAAGTGCGGGGAAAAAGAAAAAAAATGCAAACCTACATTCTGAATTTTCTGACCATGGCAGGCGGTCTTTGCCTCTTCCTGTTCGGTATGAACGTAATGGGACAAGCCCTCGAGAAAAGAGCCGGAAGCGGTCTTCGCGACCTTCTCGGCAAGATGACTACCAACCGCTTCGCAGGTCTCTTAACGGGACTCGGTATCACAGCAGTAATCCAGAGCTCATCCGCTACCACCGTTATGGCGGTAGGATTCGTTAACTCCGGTCTTATGACCTTAAAGCAGGCGATAAACGTCATCATGGGTGCCAACATCGGTACCACCGTTACCGCATGGATCCTCTCACTCGGCGGTATTTCAGGAGACAACATCGTTCTCACAATGCTGAAGCCTATGTCCTTCACTCCTATCCTCGCTCTCATCGGTATCGTTTTCTATATGTTCTGCAAGAGCGACAAGAAACGCGACACGGGACTCATTCTCCTCGGCTTTACCGTTCTTATGTTCGGCATGGACATCATGAGCGACTCCGTTTCTTTCCTCAAGAACGTTCCCGCATTTACAAGACTCTTCATAGCCTTTGAAAATCCCATCCTCGGTGTTCTCGCAGGTGCGGTCCTCACAGCTGTCATCCAGTCCAGCTCTGCTTCCGTCGGTATCCTTCAGGCACTTGCAAGTACAGGTGCGGTTTCCTACGGCGCGGCTATCCCGATCATCATGGGTCAGAACATCGGAACCTGTATCACAGCTATCCTTTCCTCCTTCGGAACAAACAGAAACGCAAAGAGAACAGCTCTCGTGCATCTGTCCTTCAACGTGATCGGTACTGTCATTTGGCTTTCCGTGTTCTCTGTCGTGAAGTACACAGTATCTCCCGCTCTCTTCGGAGAAGCAGCTACCTTGGCAGGTATTGCTATCGCGCACTCCGCGTTTAATATCGGATGTACAGTTATTCTCTTCCCCATGTCGGGACTCCTCGAAAAGCTTGCGTACGTTCTCGTTCCCGAAAAGGCTCAGCAGCCCGAGATAGTTTCCGAGCTTGACGACAGACTTCTCCAGACTCCCGCACTTGCCCTCTCCCGTGTATCTGAGCTCACCGGTGATATGGCTGTCAGCGCTATCGGTGCTATGAAAAAGAGCCTTATTTCACTCCGCAACGGTACGCTTGACTTCGACTCCGACATCCGTGAAGCGGAAAACCTCAGCGACCACTACGAAGACGTTATCGGAACCTACCTCGTAAAGCTCAGCGCACAGCCCCTCAGCGAAGACGACAGCCGTGAGGTTGCAAGACTTCTCAAGCTCATCGGTGACTTAGAGCGAATCTCCGACCACGCAGTAAACGTAATGGAATCCGTTCGCGAGATCAAAGAGAAGAGCATCGCCTTCTCCTCTATGGCAGATAAAGAGGTTGCGGTATTCGTTTCCGCTACCGAGGAGATCCTTGAGTTATCCCTCTCTGCACTTGAGAAAAACGACGCTTCAATCGCATACAAAATCGAGCCCCTTGAGGAGACCATCGACGATCTTAAGGATACCCTCAGAAGCCGCCACATCGCAAGAGTCCAGAAGGGTGAGTGCTCCATCGGAGCCGGATTCGTATTCGGTGATATTCTCACAGACCTTGAAAGAGTGGGTGACCACTGCTCCAACATCGCAGGCGGTATTATCGACATTGTACACGGTGACATGAATATGCACGAGGCTCTCGGTCGCGTAAAAGGCGGCGAGCACGGCTTCGACGTACTCTACAAGGGATATACCGAGAAGTATTCCATATAATTCAGGAAAGACCACCGACAGCCCACCACCCGACCCAAATCAACTAATTTTCCCACCTCCCCTTACATAGGGGAGGTTTTTTCGCGGTTCAAGCCACATAAAAAACTCGCAAACACCCCCTTCTGCTAAGGACTCCACAAATTCAACCAAACCCGTTGAAATATTAAGCCTTTCATGTTATAATTACCTTAGTGTAATGTGACCGTTACAAAACAAACACAAAAAAAGCGAAAGGAAAAACAACATGACACCCGAACAGATTCTTGCCGACATCAGAAGCGACAGAGTTAAGAAAGTTATTATGGACGGAGACTACTCTGCAGAGATCGACGACCAGTACACGCTCGCTTATGCGTACGGACACGAAAAGCTTGAGGTTCTCGGCGTAAACGCAGTAGCACACTACGCAGAGCCCCGTTTCACAAAGACCTCTACTATCGTAAGGATCAGCCTTGGTAAGGCAGCAGAGGTTTATTGGGGACTTGGACTCTCCCCCGAGGAGCTTCCTCTCAACATGGGCCCCGAAAAGCAGATCACCTATAACGGCGGCGAAGCCGTTGACTGCGCTTCCGCAAGATTCATCATCGAGATGGCGCACAAGTACGACGAGCCCATCTACATCATCACAACAGGTCCCTGCTCAAGCGCGGTAAACGCTTGCCTGCTTGATCCCACTATCATGGATAAGATCGTCGTAGTTTGGCTTGGCGGTAACTGCCTTACAGACGAGTACATAGGCAAGCCCTTCCACGAATGGAATATGCATGCTGACTTTAAGGCATCTCAGCTTCTTCTCGATATGGATATTCCGCTTATCATGCTTCCCTGCGATCCTGTGGGTTCCGTTAAGATCAAGATGACGAGAAGCGACATTGATGCTATCGAAGGCAGAAACACACCCGCACAGCTTCTCAAGCGCAAGCTTCCCAGAATTGACGCTATGGATGCAGATTTTGCTAAGCCCACCTGGTCTAAGGTAATGTGCGACTACATGGGCGTTGCGGCGCTTACCATTCCCGACGCGATGAAGCTTGACATCATTCCCGCACCCAAGCTTTGCGACGACCGCTCCTACGCCATTGACGAAAGCCGCAGAAAGATCATCTGGGGTACTTACCCCGATTCCGACGCTATCGTAGCGGATGCCACAAAGGCACTTAACAACGTCGTTAAGAACTTCCCCTACGATTTCGGAGACTATATTTGATTTCGAAGACTATGTTTGATTTCGGAGACTAAAATGATAAGACTCAAAAGTATACTTGAAGACATTAAAAGCCCCCGCAAAAAAAAGATAATCCTTGACGGTGACTACAACGGTGAGATCGACGATCAGTACACCCTCGCTTACGCTCTCGGATGCAAAAATCTCGAGATCCTCGGCGTTTGCGCCTCCGCGCAGTACGAGGATGAGGTTGCCGAGGATACCGAGGAGGTAATGCTCCGCGCTATCCGCGACGTTAAGGTGACCTACGAGGCACTTGACATCGACTACGACAAGATCCCTCTCTTTGAGGGCGCGAGAAGCCGCATTTCCGTACATCCCGACCGTGCCCCCACGGACAGCCCCGCCGCAAGATTCATTATCGACGCGGTACACAAGTACGACGAGACAATCTACGTCCTCGTAACAGGTCCCTGTACCAACGTTATCTCCGCCTGCCTTATGGATCCCTCCATCATGGACAAGATCGTTATCATTTGGCTTGGCGCAAACTGCACCTACGACAAGGGTGGCTTCCACGAGTGGAATCTCTACTCAGACTATGCCGCAGCTCAGTATCTTATGAATCTTCCCGTCGCAGTTATCTGGCTTCCCTGCTCACCCGACGGCTCTGAGGTACTTGATATGTTCCACGAGGACCTTAACAAACTTGAGGGCGACACGAAGGCGGCTCGTCATCTGAAGCGCGAGCTTCCTCTGAAGATATTTTCCGAGGAGAGATTCGCAAAGCCCGATTGGCACAAGGTAATGTGCGACTACATGGCAGTAGCTGTCCTCAGACTTCCCGACGCTATGGACATTTACGAGCTTCCCGCTCCCGTCATCTGCGACAACGACTGCTACGCATATGACAGCACCCGTAAGAAGATTCTCTGTGCAGTACGTCCCGACAACCGCAGAATCATCGACGACTCCATTGACGCGCTTAACACCGTGATCAGAGAGAGAATGTAAGCAAGTTCAGCTTGCCTGACACGTCGACGCGATAAAAAACAAATGAGCAAGAGCCGAAGGCTTGATCCTTCCTGCTCTTGCTCTGTTTTTACTTTAACACCCGTTATTCACCGTCGTATAGCCGAAACACCCTGAGAAAACGATCCTTTTTTCTGAAAACTTTCAGAACTTTTGCAAAATCCTTGTCCGACAAACGGTACGTGGGCGGAATCGACTCCGCAGGCGTATTCAGCCTGAACAGCAGATCGTAAAGAGAGTTGTATTTTTTCAAATCCCCCTCAAAATACATCCGAAACCCGTATCCAACCGTGTTCAGAAAGTTCCAGTTAGATAAAACCCTGTCGTAATCAACGGGATTCAGAATGGGACTGTCAAAATCGTACTCCACAACGCCCGTTTCCATCAGCAAGCCATGTTTTTCGCAGAAATCCGCCATGTCACAAGCCGCAGAGAAATATAAAATATGATGTCCCCCGTCACATAGTACCGCCTCTCCGCGCTCGGTGTAGTAGGTGAAGGTCAGGTAACTTTCACCGCGGTTTTTCACCCGTATCGGGTAAACCATTCTGTCCAAAACGGTGTCCGCAATCACAGTCACGCTTACACCTCCCTTCGTTTCTACGTCACCCAAAGCTTCCACTTGTCACATACAAATCGGGCCAAGCCCTGCCAAAGCGGTCATGACCGCCATACCCAGTGCGACGATGGCGTATATCTCAAAGTGCGGTGAGGTCACGTCACTCTTAACGTAAGCGATACGCGGCATAGCCTTGAGATACACCACCCACACGCTTTCGGGCATATTTTTACGTTTCACAAGTTCCGTAAAGCGTATCCTATAACGTTTGCCGTCAACGGTATATCCGTACACACCTTTCGTCATGTTTTTTACTGTCATAACGCGCCGTCCCGGTGCACGGAAGCCATTTCTCTCGTAAACGGGCACATCTTTTTTGTACTTCGCCTCAACCAAAACACCAAGCACCTTCGCCGTTTTTTCGGGGTTATATTCAAATATTCTGTAAACCCAAAACAGCAAAGCCGCAGCTATAAGCAAAATCCCGCTGACCGCCAGCATTACAATAGAGAAACCAAACATCAAGTTCACCGTCCTTCACAATCAATTTTATACTTCGTCGCAGTTTATTTGACGTAAACCAATCATCTGATATTTTCAGGAACGAAGCTATGGATTCTTTCCTCTACTGATTTCTTTTTTTCTAATGCAGTAAATCTTTTATCAATAGTTTCAAGCCTTTGGTTACGATTATCAAGCGCTTCAAGAATCTGATCATTAATATTAGTTTTAGGGGTCAAATTAATTTTAGCCATGATACCTTCTCCCTTTCCGACTCAATGTACACATCTTGACTTTTTTCTTTATTATACCACTTTATTCGTATTTTTTCAAGCACACCAGCTTCTCATTCCCGCTCTCGTTTCCTCCCAATTTTGGAAACCAATTTGAGAAACCGATTGATGTTCTTTTTTATGCATTATATCGTGCTTTAAGCCGTTTGTACATGTGCCTTGTAGTAAGTTCAACGTCTGTTTACGATTTGGGGTGGAGTGGGGGATAAAAAGCAGAATAGTGATACAGAGATCAATGAACTTGCGATATTCATCTACGCCTTTAAGCTTGGGGCAAGGATTGCTATTGAGGTCCTCATGCCTGACAAAAAATCTTGAACTCGCCATGGGAGTCTACGGTCGTACTAGGTCAGCTATGTTCTCATGAATGCTAACAAGCTATTACACAATCCCCCGCAGCCACACGTATAATACTGAGTACACCACAGTGAGTTGTGGTGTGGAATATATCAATAATGTTATTGAGTTCCCATAAAAAACAAATTATTCCGATTGACTTCGTGGCATAATTGTGATATAATATTACTACCACAAGTAAGGAGGTTTTGTTATGAATAACTCTATTTCAATAAGACCGTCAAAAGATATTCGCACCAATTATGCTCAAATATCATCTCTTACAAGAAGCAATCCGGTTGCTATCACTGTTAACGGCAAAGAAGACACCGTTCTTCTCAGTCATGAAGATTTTCAAGAACTGCAGAATTATATAGCAGAGCTTGAAGCCAAGCTCGCAGTATATACTCATCTAGCTCAAGCAATGGATGACGTAAAGCTTGGTCGCGTTCAAGATGCAGATGACACCTATAACGATATCATCGCGGAACTGGAGAATCTCGACATATGAGCTTTAAGGTTAAGTTCACCGACACTGCAAAAGAAGATCTTCGTAATATTGCCGTATACATTGCGGAACAAACTAAAGATAAAGAAGTAGCAATAGACTTCGTTAACGAACTTAGAGAAAAAACGAAGATTCTCGAGACTTCCCCTAAAAGCGGTGCTATACCTGATGATAGGGTCATGAAAAATTCAGACTACCGTTTTTTAGTTCACAAAGATTATTTAATATTTTATCGCTACGTTCCTCAAAACACTACTTCCTATATCCTTGCAGTTTTCAATGCCAAGCGTGATTATTCAAGAGTAATGAGAAAATTCATCAAAAAATAACATCTTCTATTTTCTATCCCACGCCTCAAAGCGTGGGATATTTTTTGTATAGAAAAACCACCAGCAGTGTTAAGTTGTCAATAGAAAGTAGACACAAAAAAAGCACCTCAAACGAGATGCTTTTGTTATTTATAAAGGCGCCAATCAGAATCGAACTGATGAATAAAGGTTTTGCAGACCTCTGCCTTACCGCTTGGCTATGGCGCCGTAACGCAGAGTATTATATCACATCTTTCATGCTGTGTCAATAGTCTTTTGAAAGATTTCCCGAAAAACTTTTCACTATTTCCCAAATTTCTGTCTTTCGTCACCGTAAAAAAACGTCTGAGGTGTCATGACGGCACCTCAGACACGTTTTTATATGCTTACAGTCTCACCAAGAGGCAAAGAATACAGATAAGTTTCATCGGGGTAACGTCCGAATATCAGCTTTACCGCTTCTTTATAATACCCAAGCTGGCGGGAGTGGCGTTCCCTCAGCTTGCGGTACGCCGCCTCTCTGTTTTTCATCTCTTCGGGAGTGATGTAGTCCGTCTTATAGTCCACAAGTACAAGTTTCCCGTCGCTGTCCTCAAACACGCAGTCGAACACACCCTGAACGGTAAGCATCTCATCGCCCTCTGACAGTACCCGTTTTAAAGACTCGTCATCGGTGAAGTTTTCAGCGGGAAGGAGCACGTTGAAACGGAACTCACGTACCGTTTTACGCGAAGTAAGCATTCGGTCAACAAGTCCACTGTGTGCGAAATGCTCTGCCTGCGCGCGGTTTACGAGACTTGCCATCTCCGGCGTAATAAATCCCTTTTCGACCTGTCTTTCAAGTTCACGTCTCACACCCTCACGTCTGATAAGCGTGAGATCGGCAAACTGCAGAAATACATGGGTGGCGGTACCGCGGTCGGCACCCGTGGCAGCAGTCTCGCCTGTCATGAACCTCGGACGCGGCATCGCACCTCTATCATGTCTTGCTTTCTCTGCGGAAGTATCTTCCTCAGAGTCTACCGTCAGAGCCACACTCTCTTCTTCACTGTCAAGGACAGTGGGATAAAGTGCGGACACAGACAGTTTGGAGGGAATATTCGCCATGTGCGAATTAGGGTAAACGAAAGCAATATTCTCCCTTATGCGGTTTATCTCCTCGGGACTAATCTTCGTTTCCTCACCGCCTGATTCAAACGATACCTTTCCGTCAAATTCAAGCTCGGTGTCCTTGGGTATCACTGTGTAAACAGGCTTTGCACGCTCGTCGTTAACAAGAGAACGGAGTATCACGTCTATCATTCTCGATGCGTGAAGTACTGAATATTCGTCGGTAAAACGGCTGAGATTTGCAGCACGGGAAAGCTCCTCCTCGGGAGACGTGTTGGTATTTGCCGTAACGATCAGTCTCTCCTTGGCTCTGGTCATGGCAACGTAAAGAGTACGCATCTCCTCCATTGCCGCTTCCCTCGCCATCTTGGCACACAGGGCTTCTCTTATAAGGTTTCCGCACAGAACAAGACCTCCGGGGTCGGGAAGTCTGAGGCCGATACCAAGCTCCTTATCGAAAATAAGATTCTTCTTCTCGTCCTGAGTGTTTCTCTCCTTTCCGCACTCGGAAAGGAAACATAGTTTATATTCCAGACCCTTTGACTTATGTATACTTACAATAGTAACACCGTTTTCGTCGTTCTTTCCTTCTGTTGTCAGCTGTCCCGACTCAAGCTGATCGTCGAGAGAACCAAGAAAACCGTAAAGGCCTCCGAAAACGCCGGTCTCGAAACTTCGCGCCAATTCATGGAGCATATGAAGGTGCGTTTCACCGAACAGTCTTTCCTTCACTTCCGGTGCGTCGAAAAGATTCAGTTCAGCGTAAACGTGCTCGACGAATCTGTCGGCACTCATACCGCGCTCCGCACGTCTCAGTTCAGTAAGGCGAGCTGTAAAATTCCTGCATTTTTCTCCGAGAGGAGTGTCTTCTTCCGCTGCCTTTTCCACAGACGAATACAGAGGACATTCGGTATCACCGAGCCTCAGTCGTGTCAGATCCTCCATGGTAAATCCGAAAACTGAAGAAAACATCGCCCCCGCCAGTGAAATATCTCTCATCGGATTGTCAATAGCACGGAAAATGTTAAGAGTGAGCATAACCTCCGGTTCTTCGGCAAAGTCAGACCCTCCCACACGCTTTACGGGAATCCCCTTCGCCTTCAGTGCCGCCTCGAACTCTCCTCCCGAAGTATTGGCACTTCTGAGAATAATTGCAACATCAGACGGCTTATAGTTTTCTTCTTTAATGAGGCGGTATATTCTGTACGCCACGTATTCCGCCTCAGAAACGCTGACACTGTCAGAGCCTTTGGCATTTTTTGAGTGGTCGATAAGACATATTTCCGTAGGCTTGTCACCTATGGCGACCCCGCCGTATCTGAGACAGTCCGCTTCGCTGAAGGGAATACCTCCGTAGGGGAACATATAACGTGACACCGCATTGGCAAACTCAATGACGGGCTCGGCACAGCGAAAATTCTCGCTCATGAAGATGCTGTGACCGAGAGGATAACCCTCATGCACGGTGTTGTCATCCTCGTTCTCGCTCCACGCTCTGCGGTATCCTGAAAACACCTCCGGTTCTGCTCCGCGGAAACGGTAGATGCTCTGTTTAATGTCACCGACGAAAAATCGCTCCGCCTGTCCGCTGACAGCGCGGAAAATATTGTCCTGCACATAGTTTGTATCCTGATACTCGTCGATAAAAACGAAGCGGTATCTCTCACCGATTTCAAGAGCCTCACGGGTAGGGTTACCGTCAGAGTCTACAAGGAGCTTCAGTGCCAGTTCTTCAAGGTCGGAAAAGTCAAGAACGCCCCTTTCACGCTTCATTTCAGTGTATCTGCGATGATATTCACCGATTACGTCGGCACAGCTTCTTATGATCTTCGCAGTACGGACAGATGCATCCGTAACGGACTCGGCTGAATGTGAAAAATATCTGTCCGCGAGCTTTGTTATTTTGACTGTGACCTCTTTGCGGAAGTCCTGGAACTCCTCAGCCGCATCGGTTTTGTCCTTTGCCGAAAGTCTTCCGAGGGGTACCGCCTCATAGGACGATACAACGTCCCGCATATCGGTATAAGTTCCGCGGCAGGAGGCTATTCTGTCAAGATACTCTTTCAGTGCGGCAGCCGAAGGCATATACTTTTCCACCACTACCGCTGACTCCGCCATCTCAGCCATAAGGCAGGCAAGTCTCACGGAATTGTGCGTGGCGAAGGAAACAAACTCGTCTCTTATTATCTGACCGTGGGGAGTATCAAAAAACTCACGGTATGCGTTTTCCTCAAGAGAGACTGCATATTCCCTGAGCTTATCTTCTCCGTAGCCCATGGAATCAAGGTTTTTCGCAAGCGTTCTCATTGCCATGTCAAGTCCCATGGCGTCCTTCGTCTTTCCCACAGTGTCTGCAAGAGTGAATATGTCGGCACCGCCGTCAAGTCCCACTCTGAAATCTCCCCTGAAACAGTCGTCAACCACCGATTCCATGGCATGAGCCTTCATATTGTTAGCATTTGCTTCGTCCAATATGGAAAAATCGGGCGACACGTCAAGAACGGAGAAGTATCTGCGGATCAGCTTCATACAGAAGCTGTGAATTGTACATATATCTGCCCCCGCCACGTCACGCTTGTGACGGAGCATTTCTCTGTCAACCGATGCCGCTTTCGTTATCTCACGACCAATTCGCTCTTTCAGCTCTGCGGCGGCGGCATTTGTAAAGGTAACGATGAGAAACTGCGTAAGAGACGCATCGGGAACTGTTCTCAGCAGATTCATGATCTTAGCGCTGAGAGTAGCCGTCTTTCCGCTTCCCGCCGCAGCGGATACGAGAATATTTCCGCGGCTTTTTATGGCACGCTCCTGGGCAGGGGTCCATTTTACATCAGCCATACCGTGTTTTCCTTTCGAAGTTTGGTTTGTGTTAATTGGATTTGTTTTTTGTCATTTCACATTAGCGACTGAAATAACTTACCCGCTATTTTACTTCTCTGCGGCAAACGCCCCTCATTTTACAGAAATCGCAAGGTCTCTTACCGTGTACTTCAAGGGGGCGTGCGGCGGCACAGCCGCTTTTCATCTCTGTCGCGATATTCTTCAAAGTTCCTTCAAGCTCGGTGTATATCTCACCGAATCTGTCAAGAGTAGCAACGGATGGACTCTTCTTTAATTCTCCTTTCACGGTCAGCGACACGGGAACGTATTTACCCGTAATACCGCTGTCCATGGCATCAAGCACCTCCAAGTCGTCGGTAACGACTCCGCTTCTGCCGAGAGAGTTAAGAAGTGTATCGTAAGCCTCATCTGCCGTCAGGGGAGTGGGAGATGTCGCGTCTCCCGGACGTGTGTTGAAGTACAGTGCTCCCGCGGGAAGGACTTCAAAAGAATCACTTCCGAGCACACCGTCAAGATACGGCTTGTTTTTCGCCTTCCATGCAGAGAAAAGATATATAAGAAGCTGAACACCGAGACCCAGCCTTACGTTGTCGTAAGAGAAGGTCGTAGTTCCGGTTTTGTAGTCGATAACCCGTATGTACGCCTTGCCGTCCTTCTTAAATACGTCAAGTCGGTCGATATATCCTCTCAGCGACACGCTTCCGCCACCGGGCAGAGGGAAAGTCACGCTTTCCGGAGCCGCCTTTCCGTCCGTCGGGAATCCGATGGGAAGCTCCGTAGCGTAAGTCTCAAATTTGCTCTGGGACAGCTCCGTAACTATCGCCTCGGCAAACACCGTCACCTGCTTTCTGAGGCGGCGGAAAAGGTAAGCGATCCTTCCGTCGCTTACGTCCGCGTTGATACGCCTGAGATAGCCGTCCACCAGCTCTTCGCACATGGCACGGATCTCGTCGCGGTCGGGATAGTCTCCGTCTGACATGGCGACGTTCTTCAAGAGTTCTTCAAGTACAGCATGAACGAAAGTACCGACGTCGTTTGCGGCAACCTCAGCACGTCTGTCTTCGGAAAGATTCAAAACGTTACTGCAGTAATACGACATAGGGCACTTCACGTACTTTTCTATCTTAGAGTTACTGAGCTTCAGATCATTGCCAAACACACGGAATGCCGCGCCTTCACTGACAGAGGCTTCTTCGGCTCTCTCGAAGAGCACCTCACCTCCGTCACCGAACAACTCACGTCTCAGCTCACGAAGCGAAGTGTTACCACGTCTCAGTGCTGAATCAAGAGTCGCCATGTCGTATATTTTTATGGGATCAAATTCATATTTTTCGGGTATTTCTTTGCCTATGAGCGAGAGAATCCTTACAGCTCCCTCTGAAATTCTCGCGGGAGACGAACCCGAGCTTTCGGGGACGAACACCGTAAGGCTTTCGGAGGCAAGAGACGCGGCTCTGCCAAAGCGGAACAGTGACTCCGACACTCTTACACTTGAGTCGTTACCGAGTCTTACTCCGAACTCGCTGAGCTTTTCACGGTCGGCATCGGTAAAATATCCGCTGTCCTCGACGCCTGCGGGGAATTCCCCGTCCACGGCACCGAGAAGGATCATGTGACGGACTCCGTCCACTCTGAGTGCATCTGCACTTGCCACGGTGAGCCTGTCCACACCCGTGGGAATGGCACCCGTGTCCGCATCGGTTATAACGTATCTGAACAGCGAAGCAAATCCTGCCGCATCTACTGTAAGTCGGATC
>JAZUBG010000071.1:0-14724 GCA_045638405.1 Eubacteriales bacterium
ATACTATCACGCAGATTTCGTAGTAAGCTTTGACAAGGATATCACTGATATCGCACTTGCAGGCTACTATGACGAGTATGCGAATGCAGTAATGAGTAAGTCATGGGTACCGTTTATCATCGAGAACGCAAAAGCAGGCGAAGAAATCAGACTTCTTGACGAGTTTTGGTATAACGGCGAAGGCTCTATCTCATATCAGGAGCTTTGCTATATCGAGCAGTTCCTCTGCGGTGCACTTGATGTAAACGACAACGATACAGGCGCAAAAATGACAGTAGAACTCAGACTGTACGAAGTAACAGAAAACGCTCCCGAAACATCAGTTGAAACAGGCGAATATGTAACAGTAGGTTCATATACCTACACATTCTAAGGAGTATACTGCTCCACCCGTTCCGTTATATCATTTGTACAAATTACAATTGATACTCTCGGAAATATAATGGGTAAACCAAAACAAAAAAGACTTGCGTTGGGGGAAACTTCGTTGAGAAGTTTCTCCCAATTTTTTTATATGAAAAATGACACTTTCGGTTTGAAAGTGTCATAGTGGTTACATACTTTGAATTTATACCTGCCTCAAAGATAAAAAAGTGATATTGTGAGACAGGTCTCACAGTGATATTTTGCCTTTCGGCAAAGTGATATTAAAACCTTTGGCTTTAGTTATATTATATTCGCCCCAAAACTCGCGAAGCGAATATAACTTGGGCAAAGCCCAAATATAACTGTGAAGCAATATAATTGAGGTGCACTTTCTTACAAAGTGCGCCTCTTTGGGAAGTCTTTTTTAAAATTTTTAAATATAACGTTTGACAGTGGATTTTTTATCAAATATATTTATATTTATTTTTTTATGTAGTAAAATATAAATATAATACAGTTGAAAGGTTTTTTATTATGAAAGATGATTTTGAAAAACGAAACCTTCCGCTTATGGGTTGGTCTTCCTGGAATTGCTTTACAACGCAGATAAGTGAGGAAATCCTTTTGCCTCAGGTGGATGCTCTTGTCAGTACAGGGCTTGCCGATGCGGGATATACATATTTTAATATAGACGACTGCTTTCAAAACGGCAGGGGTGAAAACGATCTTGTTATTTCAAAGCCGCATACTTTCCCGCATGGTATGAAATATATGTCAGAATATATCCATTCCAAAGGTCTTAAAGCGGGAATCTATACCGATGGCGGCGAAGATACCTGCGCTTCAAACTACTCAAAAGAAAATTTCGTTGGCAAGGGTACAGGACTTTTCGGTCACGAAGAAGAGGATTTACGTCAACTTCTTATTGATTGGGACTATGACTATGTAAAAGTCGATTGGTGCGGCGGGAAAAAGCTCGGTCTTGACAGAAGGACACAGTATACAAAAATAGGTAATATCATACAGAAACTTCGTAAGGAGAAAGGTAAGGATATAATCTTCAACGTGTGCTGTTGGGAGTTTCCCGGCGATTGGGTAATAAAAATTGCCGATTCCTGGCGGATAGAAACCGATATCACTTGTTGCTTCAGTTCCGTTCTTCTTGAATTTGACAGAGCGCTATCACTTGCAGAATATCAGTCACCGGGGCACGTAAACGATCCCGATATGCTTATGGTCGGTAACGGAATGACGTATGAGGAGGATAAGTCTCACTTTGCTCTATGGTGTATGCTTTCCGCACCGCTTGTACTCGGTAACGATCTTACTCGAATGGACGAGGCTACTTTGGAAATCGTTAAAAACCCCGAGCTTATCGCAATAGATCAGGATGCTCTTGTTAAGCCTGCATCACTTGTACTTAATAAAGATAAAGTTCAGACTTATATCAAACCGCTATCGAACGGTGACAAAGCAGTTCTTATACTTAACAGAAATAACTGTGAGGGAACGGTTGAAATTTCATTTAAAGACCTTGGCTTTGCAGATAAAATCAAGGTTCGTGATGTCTTTGGAAAGAAGGAATTGACAAACACGGAGCATCTTACGCTTTCGCTTGCGCCTCACGGCTGTGCAGTATATAGAATTACGGGTGGTCCTTGTGAAATAACCACTTTAAAGAGCCCCGAAGAATTGCCTGCTGTTTATGACGTAAAGCTTGTCGGAAAAACAAAGGCTCAATTAATAGTTGAAAACGGCGGAAAACTTGTTGACGTACGAAGCGACGAATCTTTCGATAAAAATCGGATAGAAGGTGCTGTTCATATCCCGTTTGCCGAACTGCTTGAAAAAGCGGAAACGGTTATTCCGGATAAAAATACAAAACTGGTCGTTTGCGGAAGCTGTCATAAACGTTCGTCGCAAGCAACCAAACTGCTTCTCACTCTCGGATACACCGATGTACTTGATATGGGACCTATGGAAAACTGGTACGTTTGATTTTAGATGACAAAAAAGACTTCCTTCGGGAAGTCTTTTTTGTTAGTCTATAGAATTTGTGATAAATGTTACCGATCCTTTTTTATTGGTGTATTCTATTTCTTCCTTAGGAATAGGATCGAGCTTTAACAGCGTATAAAGATATACGGTTTTAGCGAAGTCACCGACGATGATTGCGTCAACTACTGCAACAGCAATAGCCGCAGTGCTGTTTGCTTTTCTGTTTGCTTTGAACGTGTTAAGTATATCTCTTAAATATGCATACTCCATAAATGCGCATACAACTGTCGGTACTAAATAAAGCAGACTTGTGAACGCACCCAAAGCTTGTCCCAGACCCGGTATTATGTTTAAAACAGCGATTATCGTTGTTATCAAAGTGTTTCCGAATAAATGAATACCGACGTAGATCCAGAAGGTTAGCGCTCTGTTTTTCATTCGTATTTTTCCGTTAAAAAGTGTGAAGTCTTTATCGGCACAGATATCTGTGAAAACAAACATTCTGAAATATTTGCTGAAAATCGGCACCCAAGAAAGAATCGCCAATTTTCTGTCTGTCTTTTTTGCAAGTTTATATGTAGGAATGGAGGAGAATATGTAAATCGTAACTGCTATTGCAAAACTTATTAAAGCTATAATGCCTGTAATTATAATCGTAACCGCGCTTATTCCAAGACTTGTGATACCAAGAAGCAAAGCTAACGTTTCATATACTCCGCCAAGCATTTCATTTAAACTGTCAAGTAACGAACTAAAATCATAAAAAAACGATTCTGCGTTATTCATAATTCTACACCTCCAATTTTTATTATATTTTTATTTTGAAAATTGTCAATAATTGTCGGTAAATATAAGATTATTTACCATATGAATATAATTTGTGATATATTTTTTGTATTGAAAAACATGCCACCGATGTTATAATTATTTAAAACGGAGGATGAGATTATGAAACTTGTTTTGGACATAACACCTACAAAAGAAAATGGAAGAAACAGCGAAGGTTCTTTTATCAGAATTCCTGACGGCGGAATACTTTTTGCGTACAGCAGATATAATTCATCAGATAGTCAGGACCACGCAGGCTGTGATATAGCGGCTATTTATTCGTATGATGAGGGCGATAACTGGAGCGAACCTGTTATCATTGTCAATGCTTCATTTTACGGTGTTTCAAATATAATGAGTACCTCTTTGATTTATCAACAAGACGGTAAAATAGGCCTTTATTATATTATCAAAGAAAACGACGGCACCACTTCTGTCGGCAGAGCAATTTCCGCGGACGGTAAGAGCTTTACACCTGAACGCTGTATTATGAACTGTCAGAAAAACTATTATGTTTTCAATAACGACAGACTCATAAGACTGCGTGACGGCAGACTTGCATATCCTGCGGCATTCCACGGTTTTCCGAAACCTGAAAACCACGGTATTACTACCTGCTTTTTCTCGGACGACGACGGCAAGAACTTTTATTGTTCACATATCAGACTCACGCTGCCGTCGCTTAAGGTTCGTGATATGGGTATGCAGGAGCCGGGTATATATGAACATAAAGACGGTACTGTTCGTATCTGGGCAAGAACAAGCGCAGGCGGTCAGTATGAGAGTTATTCCAGGGATAATTTTGAATCCTGCACAGCGCCTGCACCTTCAATATTTACTTCGCCCTGCTCTCCTATGGAGCTTGCTGAAAATAAAAAAACGGGTGTACTGTATGCCGCGTATAACCCGGTGCCCGGATATCATCGCTATTCCAAGGACTATGGCAACGTAAGTATGGGCAGAACTCCGTTTGTAATACGTAAAAGCGAAGATGACGGTAAGACCTGGTCAAAGTTTGTGGTTATTGAAGATGATAAGGAAAGGGGATACTGCTATCCGGCTATGTTCTTTACTGAGGATGACAGTATGCTTATAGCTTATTGCCGCGGCAATGCAGAAGACGGTATCTGCCTTGCAAGACTGGGTATGATGAAAATAAATCTTAAGGAACTTGACTGATATACGCAATAATAAAAAGGCTTCATTTGAAGCCTTTTTATTATTGTACTGATTTTTTTACAAGCTCATAAAATTCTTTTTTGTAAGGGTCGTCTTTTATGCATTGTAATTTATCAAGCCTGCTGTATATATCATTGCAGCTTCCGCTGACGTATTCGGATTTTGAAAGAAGCATACCGAACTGTGCAACGCTTGCAGCAAAAACGCTGTTTTCCGACAGCTCTTTCGTATAATGCTCTTTTTTGATATCAAATACCTTCAGTGCGCTCTTATCGCCTTCAGGCTCTTTGTAACGAACGTTAAGAACCGCCCATTTGTCAGCGCTTTCGTCCTTCATTTTAAGCTCGTATAAAATAGTGACTTTGTGTCCTGCACCGATCTCTCCGCCATCCTTGGTGTCGTCCTCGAAATCCTCCGATGCCATTATCCTGTTTTCGTAGCCTATAAGCCTGTATTCAGATATAGCCGCCTCGTTGAATTCCAACTGGAACTTAACGTCTTTTGCAACGGTAAACAGCGTTCCGCCCATCTCTTCAATGAGCACTCTGCGCGCCTCGGTCTTGCTGTCTATATAGCTGTAGTTTCCGTTTCCGTTATCCGCAAGTGTTTCCAGCTTGTCGTCCTGCAGATTGCCCGTGCCAAACCCCATGACAGAAAGATATACGCCGCTCTTTTTCTTTTCTACGATTAGATTTTCCAGCTCTTTCGTGTCTGTAACGCCTATGTTGAGATCTCCGTCCGTTGCCAGTATTACGCGGTTGTTACCGCCTTTTATGAAATGCTTGGCTGCAAGCTCGTAAGCCGTGATGATCCCTTTTGAGCCGTGCGTGCCGCCGCCTGCGGTCAGATTTTCAATAGCTGTCTGAATAGCATACTGATCACTGCCGCTCACTCCGTCGAGTACGACACTGTCGCTTGCGGCATAGGTGACAATGGATATTTTATCATCTTTTCTGAGGTTTTCGCTCAGCAGTGAAAAAGCTTGCTGTACCAAAGGCAATTTGTCTGCGCTTGCCATAGAACCCGATACGTCTATCAAAAACACCAGATTGGATTTGGGCATAACCGAATAATCAGGCTCATTGGTTGCAATACCGATTTTCAGAAGCTTGTTTTCTTTGTTCCAGAAACAATCGAATATTTCAATTTCTGCAGAAAACGGCGCACCTTCTTCGGGCTTTTTGTAATCGTAAGAAAAATAATTTATCATCTCTTCAACTCTGACAAGGTCTGCGGGAATCTGCGCGGGAGATTCGTTTATATATCTGCGCAGTCTTGTGTAAGAAGCGGTGTCTACGTCAGCCGCAAAAGTGGAAAGCTTGTTTTCTTTGGTGGATATGAATTTATTCTCAACTCTTTCGCCGTAATTTTCTCCAATGTAGTTATATCCGTCGGGAATAAAGCCTGATGAATTAGATGTAGCTCCGTTTAATGTACCGCCCGTGCCGATAATCGCTCCGCCGCTGTTTTCGGTAACTCCCGTTTCTTCTTTTACAGTTTCGTTTCCGACTTGATCGTTTTTTGGTTTTTCTGTTGTATCGGGAGTTGTTGTCTCTGTGTACTCAGGTGAGTCGGGTACGAGAGCTCCGGGCGCGGCAATTTCGTCGTCCGTCTGTTTGCCGCACGCTGAGAGGGAAATAAGTAAACATAAAATCAAAAGAATGGTTATGAATTTATTTTTCATTTTTGTCGCCTCCTTTACTTACATTACACATAAGAGAGGAAAAATGTTGCACTTTTTTCAAATTTTTTCGAAATTATATTTTTTTGTCAAAAACCTTGACATCAATTTGGTTATATGTTAAAATGTCATACTGTATCATAATGGCTGAATATGCCTTTTGTTGCTTTTTCAGTCGTCAAAATTACCTAAAAAAACAGCTTTTTCAGGCTGTGAAGAGGGAAATTGACATACTAAGTACAAATATAAAGAGACGGAGTGATGGTATTTATGCCGAAATTAAAGGTTTTAGGCAAAAACGAGAGAATGAGCTTTTCTAAAATCGACGAAATTTTAGAAATGCCGAATCTTATCGCAATACAGAAAGATTCGTATAACTGGTTTTTGGAAAAGGGCCTTAAAGAGGTATTTGAGGATGTTTCATCTATCGTGGACTATCTCGGAAATATAGTCCTTGATTTTGTTGACTACAAAATGGATGAGGGTCCTAAGTTTTCAATAGTTGAGTGTAAAGAGCGTAACGCGACTTATTCCGCACCGCTCAAAGCGCTTGTACGTCTTACAAATAATGAGACCGGTGAGATAAAAGAGCAGGAAATCTTTATGGGTGAATTCCCCATAATGACAGAAAGCGGTACTTTTATCATTAACGGTGCTGAGCGTGTTGTTGTTTCACAGCTTGTTCGTTCGCCCGGTATATATTATTCACGTACACTTGATAAAAGCGGTAACCCCGTTTATACCACAACCGTTATTCCTAACCGCGGTGCTTGGCTTGAGTATGAATCGGATGCTGCTAACTCTGTATCTGTCAGAATAGATAAAAACCGTAAGCTTCCCATTACTACATTTGTCCGTTCACTCGGCGCGTTTATCGAAGATGATAAATACAGCCCATTCTTCGGAATGGAGCTTGGCGAAACAGAAACGCTCAAAGCTATCTTCGGTGAAGGTGAGTTCTTCAATAAAACTCTTGAGAAGGATATCGCTGTTGACGTAGAAGGCGCTCTTATCGAGGTATATAAGAAAATAAGACCCGGTGAGCCTGCTACCGTTGAAGGCTCGATGACACATATCCGTAACCTTTTCTTTGATGATAAGCGTTACGATCAGTCAAGAGTAGGTATCTATAAATATAACCTTAAGCTTGCACTTTCCGACAGAATAATCGGCGGTATCACCGCTGACGTTGTAATCGATCCTATGACAGGCGAGATCCTTGCCGACGTAGGCGAAAAGATTACAAAAGAGCTTGCAATGAAAATCGAAGATGCAGGTGTATTCTGTGTTAAGCTTAATATAAATAATGTAGAAGTTCCCGTATTCTCTAACGGTATGGTCAAAATGGAAAACTTTGTCGGTTTTGACCCGCTGGAGTGCGGTATAAACGAAAGAGTAAGATTTACTGTTCTTAAAGAGATTCTCGAGGCTTGTGAGAACGATGACCAGATAAAAGAACAGTGCGTACTCCGCCGTGACGAGCTTATCCCCAAACATGTTATAATAGATGATATTATGTCATCGGTTAACTACCTGTTCAATATGACATACGGTCTTGGTGTATCTGATGATATCGACCACCTCGGCAACAGACGTATCCGTTGTGTAGGTGAACTTCTCCAAAACCAGTTCAGAATCGGTTTTGCAAGAATGGAACGTACCATTAAAGAGCGTATGACTCTTCAGGACCTTGATGTGGTAACTCCTCAGGCACTTATCAACGTTCGCCCCGTTGTTGCCGCTATCAAAGAATTCTTCGGTTCATCACCGCTTTCGCAGTTTATGGATCAGAATAACCCGCTTGCAGAGCTTACACATAAGAGAAGACTTTCAGCACTCGGTCCGGGCGGTCTTTCAAGAGACCGTGCAGGCTTCGAAGTTCGAGACGTACACTATACCCATTACGGCAGAATGTGTCCTATCGAGACTCCTGAAGGTCCTAACATCGGTCTTATCTCATACCTTGCTTCTTTCGCAAGAATTAATGAGTATGGCTTTATTGAAGCACCTTACAGACGTGTTGATAAAGAAACAGGCGTCGTAACAGACGAAATCGTTTATATGACGGCAGACGTTGAAGATAATTACGTTGTTGCTCAGGCGAACGAGCCTCTTGATGAGCAGGGCAGATTTGCAAATTCTCTCGTAACAGCCCGCCGCCGTGAGGAAATCATCGAAATCGAAAAAGAAAAAATCGATTTCATGGACGTTTCACCTAAAATGATGGTTTCTTGCGCTACTGCGTTTATCCCGTTCCTTGAGAACGATGACGCGAACCGTGCTCTTATGGGTGCGAACATGCAGCGTCAGGCAGTTCCGCTTCTTAAAACCGAATCACCTGTTGTAGGTACAGGTATGGAATATAAAGCAGCCCATGACTGCGGTTGCTGTGTTATCTCCAAACGCGCAGGTACGGTTGAATACGTAAGCGCAACAAAAATCGTTATCAAAACAGATAACGGTGAAACGGACGAATATGAGCTTATCACGTTCCTGCGTTCAAACCAGGGTACATGTATAAATCAGAAACCTATCGTATCGGTAGGCGAGAGAGTAGAGGCTGACACAATTATCGCTGACGGTCCTTCTACTGCAAACGGTGAAATCGCTCTCGGTAAAAATATGCTTATCGGCTTCCTTACATGGGAAGGTTATAACTACGAGGACGCGGTTCTCCTTAATGAAAAACTTGTAAAAGAAGATATCTTTACTTCTATCCATATCGAAGAGTATGAAATAGAAGCAAGAAGCACAAAGCTCGGACCGGAAGAGATTACCCGTGAAATCCCGAACGTCGGCGAGGATGCACTCAAAGACCTGGATGCAAACGGTATCATCAGAATCGGTGCCGAGGTAAGAAGCGGCGACATTCTTGTAGGCCGCGTAACACCTAAGGGTGAAACAGAGCTGACAGCGGAAGAAAAACTTCTGCGCGCTATCTTCGGCGAAAAAGCAAGAGAAGTCAGAGATACTTCACTCCGCGTTCCCCATGGTGAATATGGTACAATCATTGATATCAAAGTGTTCACACCCGAAAATTCAGATGAACTTTCACCCGGTGTAAACAAGGTTGTAAGATGTTATATCGCTCAGAAACGTAAGATTTCTGTTGGTGATAAAATGGCGGGTCGTCATGGTAATAAAGGTGTCGTTTCCAGAATCCTTCCTCAGGAAGATATGCCTTATCTTCCCGATGGTACACCTCTGGATATCGTTCTTAACCCCCTTGGCGTACCTTCACGTATGAATATCGGTCAGGTACTTGAAGTCCATCTCGGACGCGCAGCAAAAGCTCTTGGGTGGAAGATCATGACCCCCGTATTTGACGGTGCGCAGGAAGAGGATATCAGAAACTGCCTCGAAAGCGCAGGTCTTGATGCGGACGGTAAAACAGTTCTTTACGATGGAAGAACCGGTGTTCCTTTTGATAACAGAGTAACAGTTGGTTATATGTACTTCCTTAAACTCCACCACCTTGTTGACGATAAGATCCATGCCCGTTCAACAGGACCTTACTCACTTGTAACTCAGCAGCCTCTCGGCGGTAAAGCTCAGTTCGGTGGTCAGCGTTTCGGTGAAATGGAGGTTTGGGCTCTTGAAGCATACGGTGCTGCGTATACTCTTCAGGAGATACTTACCGTTAAATCTGACGATATCGTTGGTAGAGTTAAGACTTATGAAGCTATCGTTAAAGGTCAGAACGTACCTAAGCCCGGTATCCCCGAGTCATTCAAGGTACTTGTTAAAGAGCTTCAGTCACTCGGTCTTGACTTCAAACTTCTTTCAAAAGATATGGAAGAAATCGATCTCAAAGAAACCTTTGAGGATGACGAGGACGACGCATACGACGATAAGTTCAGAAAGAAAGCAGAAAGCGGCATAGGTGCAGACGAAGTGCTTGAAAGCACAGAAAACGATGAAGAAACCTATGACGACTATGACGAAACCGATGAAGATATAGATGATGCTATCATCGACGATGAAAATGATGATGTATGGGATGATTCCGAAGAGGAAGATACCAGCCTCTATATCGATAGTGAAGACGTTGACGAATAATAATTAGCAAAGGAGTAATTACAGAATGGAATTCAATGCATTTGAAGCCATAAAAATCGGTCTTGCATCTCCTGATAAAATAAGAGAATGGTCATACGGCGAAGTTTTAAAGCCTGAAACAATAAACTACAGAACCTTAAAACCTGAAAAGGACGGTCTTTTCTGCGAAAAGATTTTCGGACCTACAAAGGACTGGGAATGCCATTGCGGAAAATACAGACGTATCAGATTCAAAGGTAAAATCTGTGATAAATGCGGCGTTGAAGTAACAAAAGCAAAAGTCCGCCGTGAAAGAATGGGTCATATAGAGCTTGCAGCTCCTGTTTCTCATATCTGGTATTTCAAGGGTATTCCTGCCAGAATGGGCCTTATGCTTGACCTTTCACCCAAGGAACTTGAAAAAGTTCTCTACTTTGATTCATATATCGTTACCGATCCCGGTGACACACCCCTTGAAAAGAAACAGCTCCTTTCCGATACCGAGTACGCTGAAATGCGTGAGCGTTATGAAAACGATTTCAAAGCAGGTATGGGTGCTGAATATATCAAGGAGCTTCTTGCTGAAATTGACCTTGAAAAAACTTCTGTTGAGCTTAAAGAACAGCTTACGGAAGCAACGGGTCAGAAAAGAGCAAAACTTATTAAGAAAATAGAAGTTGTTGAAGCATTCAAAAACTCGGGTAATCGTCCCGAGTGGATGATTATGGATGTAATCCCCGTAATCCCGCCCGAACTCCGTCCTATGGTACAGCTGGACGGCGGCAGATTCGCAACTTCCGACCTTAACGACCTTTACAGACGTGTTATCAACAGAAATAACCGTCTTAAAAGACTTCTTCAGCTCGGTGCACCCGAGGTTATCGTAAGAAATGAAAAACGTATACTTCAGCAGGCTGTTGACGCTCTTATAGATAACGGTCGTCGCGGCAGACCCGTTACGGGTCAGAACAACCGTACCCTTAAATCCCTTTCAGATATGCTTAAAGGTAAGCAGGGACGTTTCCGTCAGAACCTTCTCGGTAAACGTGTTGACTACTCAGGTCGTTCGGTTATCGTTGTAGGTCCTGAACTCAAAATTTACCAGTGCGGTGTTCCGAAGGAAATGGCTATCGAGCTTTTCAAACCCTTCGTTATGAAAAAACTCGTTGCCGACGGTCACGCAACCAATATCAAATGTGCCAAGAAAATGGTAGAAAAAATGCGTAAAGAGGTCTGGGACGCACTTGAGGACGTTATCAAGGACCATCCCGTTCTTCTTAACCGTGCTCCTACACTTCACAGACTCGGTATCCAGGCATTCGAGCCCGTTCTTGTTGAAGGCCGCGCTCTTAAACTTCATCCTCTCGTATGTACAGCGTACAACGCCGACTTCGACGGTGACCAGATGGCTATCCACGTACCTCTTTCAGCAGAGGCACAGGCAGAAGCTCGTTTCCTTATGCTTTCTGCAAATAACCTTCTTAAACCTCAGGACGGCCGCCCTGTAACAGTACCTACACAGGATATGGTTCTCGGTTCATACTACCTCACCATTATCAAAGAAAATGAAATAGGCGCAGGTAAAGTCTTTAAAGATAAAGAAGAAGCTCTTATGGCTTATGAAAACGGCGTTGTAGGTCTTCACGCACCTATCAAAGTCAGAATAACCAAAGAGTGGAACGGTAAAATGCAGTCGCGTATAATCGACTGTACAGTAGGTCTTATTATCTTCAACAACCCCATTCCTCAGGATCTTGGTTTTGTTGACAGAACAGACGATGCAAAAATCTTCGACCTTGAAGTAAACTTCGTTGTAACAAAGAAAACTCTTGATAAGATAATCTACAATGCAATTAAAATCCATGGTTCTACAGTTACAGCAGAAATGCTTGATAACATCAAAAACCAGGGTTATAAATTCTCAACCCGCGGTGCCATCACCGTTTCTTGCTCGGATATGACAGTTCCTCCTCAGAAAAAGGAACTTATCAAAGCCGCAGAACAGGAAATCGTCGATATCACGCAGCAGTATAAATACGGCTTCATCTCAAATGAAGATCGTTATAATCTTGTTATCAAAACATGGGATAAGGCAACTAAAGAAGTTACAAGCGCTCTTCAGAATCACCTTGATAAGTTCAATCCTATTTATATGATGGCAAACTCAGGTGCCCGTGGTTCTATGAACCAGATCAGACAGCTTGCAGGTATGCGTGGTCTTATGGCCAATACATCAGGTAAAGCGATTGAAATTCCGATTCGAGCTAACTTCCGTGAAGGTCTTAACGTTATGGAATACTTCATTTCTTCCCGTGGTGCTCGTAAAGGTCTTGCAGATACAGCTCTTCGTACAGCTGACTCGGGTTACCTTACCCGTCGTCTTGTTGACGTTTCTCAGGAAATCGTTATCCGCGAGGCAGACTGTGGTGCAACTGATGGTCTTATGGCTTCTGATATCGTTGACGGTGAGGGAAGAGATCAGACAGTAATCGAATCACTCAGAGAACGTCTTATCGGCAGATTCCTCGTTAACGATTTCGTTGACGAGAAAACAGGAGAGGTTCTTGTTTCTAAGGATACAATGATGAGTGAAAAAGATGTCGATATCCTCGAAGCTAACGGTGTTAAGGAAATCGAAATCCGTTCGACACTTACTTGCCGTTCACGTCATGGCGTCTGTGCAAAATGCTACGGTGCAAACCTTGCAAACGGCAACCCTGTTCATGTCGGCGAGGCTGTTGGTATCATAGCTGCTCAGTCAATCGGTGAGCCGGGTACACAGCTTACCATGAGAACCTTCCATACCGGTGGTGTTGCTTCTGCTGAAGATATCACACAGGGTCTTCCCAGAGTCGAAGAGCTTTTCGAAGCACGTCGTCCCAAAAAGACCGCTGTTCTTGCAGAAGAGTCCGGTGTTATCGTCCTTGATAACACAGAAAGACCTGAAAACGATAATAATACACATGTAATTATTAAGCTTGACGACGGTACTGAGCTTCCTATGGCTATCCCGTTCGGTCTTAAATATAAGGATTCTCTTGAAGGAACCCGAGTTGAAAAAGGTCAGATCATTTCTGATGGTGTTATCAATCCTCACGATGTACTTCGCCTTAAAGGTGAAATCGCTGTTCAGGACTACCTTATCAAAGAAGTTCAGAACGTATATAGACTCCAGGGTGTTGATATCAACGATAAGCATATTGAGGTTATCGTTCGTCAGATGGTAAGAAGAGTTCGTATTGATGAAAACGGTACAGACGAGATTCTTATCGGTACACTCGCTGATAAATTTGAAGTTGAGCTCAAGAACAAAGAAATCAAAGAGAGAATTGATGCAGGCGACACTTCGGTTTCCGAAATTAAATGCTCTCCCGTTCTTCTTGGTATCACCAAGGCTGCTCTTGCAACCGACTCATTCTTCTCAGCCGCATCATTCCAGGAAACAACCAAGGTTCTTACGGATGCTGCCATCAAAGGTAAGATTGACCCGCTGGTTGGTCTTAAAGAAAACGTTATCATCGGACGTCTTGTTCCTGTCGGTACAGGTATGGATATTTACCGTAATGCCGAGCACGAACTCGTAGGAATTTCGATGGATGAAGAATAATTAAAAAAATTCTTGACAGTTGAATTATGTTGTGATAGACTATTAGGTGCTGTACTGCGGCATCTGATAGTCTATTTTTTTGCCGCAATAAGTAATATTGTGGAAAGGAGAAAAATAATGCCTACATTTAACCAGTTAGTACGTAAAGGCAGAGCAACTTCTGAAAAGAAATCAACAGCTCCTGCACTTAACAGAGGTCTGAACACACTTAAAAACGTTCCCACCAAAGTAAGCTCACCGCAGAAACGCGGCGTATGTACTTCAGTTAAGACAACAACACCTAAGAAGCCTAACTCAGCTCTCAGAAAGATCGCCAGAGTAAGACTTACAAACGGCGTTGAAGTAACATCTTACATCCCCGGCGTAGGCCATAACCTGCAGGAGCATAGCGTTGTTCTCATTCGCGGCGGCAGAGTTAAGGACCTTCCCGGTGTACGTTACCACATCATCCGTGGTACACTTGATGCACAGGGTGTTGCTAACAGAAACCAGTCTCGTTCGAAGTACGGTGCTAAAAAGCCCAAAAAGAGCTAATTAGAATTTAGCACAAATTCTAAGCTTTAGAGTGTTAATATATATAACTTAACCTCTTAAAGCTGACGGAGGTTTAAGACCTTCGAGTACCAATGATATCATAAAATATGAAGGAGGGAAGAACATGCCCAGAAGAGGTTTTGTCCCGAAAAGAGAAGTGCTCCCCGATCCTATATACAATAGCATTGTTGTAACAAAGCTTGTTAATAACATTATGCTTGACGGTAAAAAGGGTGTTGCACAGAAAATTGTTTACGATGCATTCGATATCGTAAAAGAAAAAACAGGTAAAGAAGCTCTTGATGCTTTCAACGAAGCTATGGAAAACATTATGCCCAAGCTCGAAGTTAAAGCTCGTAGAGTAGGTGGTGCCACATATCAGGTACCTATGGAAGTACGCGCTGACAGACGTCAGACACTTGGTCTCAGATGGCTTACAGCTTATTCAAGATCAAGAAATGAGCGTACAATGGCAGAGCGCCTCGCAGCTGAA